>JARLHC010000006.1 GCA_031292455.1 Ignavibacteriaceae bacterium | reverse complement strand
GTAAGGTCGCTGTAAAATGCTCTTCCATTGTTGGTTTTTGTAAATTCCCTTACAAAATGTTGAAGATATGGATCCTTTGCAATCATGTATGTTGTAATTGGAATTCCTAATCGTCTGCTTTTTGCAGCCATATCCAATGTCTTATTCATTATTTTTTTATCAAGTCCGAAACTGTTCTTATAATATTTTATTCCTTCTTTTAAGCACGTCGGTTTGCCGTCAGTTATCATAAATATCTGCTTGTTGCTTGTCTTTCTTCTCTTTAGTATATCAATTGCAAGGTCTAATCCGGCTACCGTGTTCGTGTGGTATGGTCCAACTTGTAAATAAGGGATGTCCTTTTTTTCTATTGGCCATGCATCATTTCCAAATACAATAATATCTAATGTATCCTTAGGATATTTTGTTGTAATCAATTCCGATAATGCCATTGCCACCTTCTTTGCTGGCGTTATACGGTCCTCTCCGTACAATATCATTGAATGTGAGATATCTATCATTAATACTGTAGAGGTTAGTGCCTTAAAATCTCTTTCTTCTACCTCTAAGTCATTTTCTGTAAGTTGAAAGTTGTCTATTCCATGGTTGATCTGGGAGTTTTTTATGGAATCAGTCATATCAATTTGTTCCATTTGATCCCCAAAATAATATTCCCTCCTTTCGGAAGTTGACTCGTCTCCTAGACCTGAATGAGTAGTTCTATGGTCACCCCTGAATCCCTTCTTAAGTTTCCCGAATATTTCTTCTAGCGATTGCTTCCTTATTGCTTGTTCGGATTTAGCTGTGATGGATATTGTCTTATTAAGTTCATTTTCTTCTATATATTTTTTATCCTTTAGCTCTTGGATAAAATCTCCTATACCATAGCTATTGTCCGTAAGGTTATATCGCTGGTCCATCTGGTTCATCCAGTTCAATGCCTCAGCCACATCTCCTGAGGTGATAGTTAATAGCTGAAGGAATATTTTTAATAATTCCTCAAAGCTTCCGCCATTCCCCATTTCTGGTATGTAATCACTAAATCGTATTCCTAACATATGTATCCCTTATTTTTTAATTATAAATAAATTAAGGAAGTCCATTATTTCAATGCATTTATTTTACAATGATTTATTCTATTTATAGTGATCATAAACAGGGAAAAGGGATAAATTCTTTTTAAAGCAACAACTATCACATCCTTCAACTTTTGTCTGTTTCCGATTTTTAATTTACAATAGGTATATCCCGATCCATTATTTGTAAGTCTGTTCTTATTTTGTTTTATTAAGTTTATGATTGGAATAAATATTTTGTTTTAAGGCTGTAACAAGAACATTTTAACCCGTCAAAAGGTGTATTTGGTATTAACTAAAACTACATTATGAGTATAAGTAACCCCAAACATAAGAAGATGTTAGATGAGCTTTTAGATATGTGTAAAAAGCATCTTCAAAGCGTTAATGAACCATTGCTGATCAGAGCGTTTGAGTTCTCTATTGAAGCTCATAAAAATGATCTGCGTGCTTCCGGTGAGCCATACTTTACCCATCCCTTCGAAGTGGCCATGATTGTTGCAACGGAATTTCCCCTCGACGATACCACAGTTATTAGTGCTTTACTTCATGATGTTGTTGAAGATACTGATTTTAACACCGATCTGATCGCAAGAGAATTTAGTAAAGAAATCGCAGATATAGTCGATGGTGTTACTAAGATTAGTGGGATTTTTAGGGGACAGGAAATCACCCAGGCAGAAAACTATCGTAAACTTCTCCTCTCTATGGTAAAAGATGTAAGGGTCATTCTTGTTAAGTTTGCTGACCGCCTTCATAATATGCGTACCCTTGAATTTGTTAATCCCGAAAAACAAAGAAGAATAGCTCAGGAAACTCTCGAAATTTATGCACCCTTTGCCAACAGGTTCGGATTGGGACGTGTAAAATGGGAACTGGAAGACCTATCTTTTAAATACCTGAACAATGAAGCTTATGAGGAAATTGCCAGAAAAATTAAAAGCAATAGAAGGGAAAGGGAAAACTATATTAAAAAGTTTTCTGACCCTATTATAGAAAAACTCGAAGAATATAAACTTAAATATGAAATAATCGGACGCCCTAAACATCTTTACAGCATATATCGCAAAATGGTCCGCCGTAATAAACCTTTTGAAGAGATATATGATCTATTCGCAATAAGGATAATTCTTGATACTCCTAATATATTCGACTGCTATACCATCCTCGGTATTGTTAATCAAATTTATATTCCTGTGCCCGATAGGTTCAAAGATTATATCTCAATTCCTAAAAACAATAATTACCAGTCCATTCATACAACTGTTGTCGGCCCGGACGGTAAGCTTGTTGAAGTTCAGATAAGAACTCTTAAAATGAATGAGGTTGCTGAAAAAGGCGTTGCAGCTCATTGGCGTTATAAAGAAAATAAAGCCGCCTCAGATAAAGATCTGGAAAATTGGGTTAACTGGATAAGGGATATTTTTGAAAACGCATCTAAAGATGAAGGTCGTAAAGGCTTGATGGAGAGCTTCAAGCTCAATCTGTACCAGGATGAAATTTACGTATTCACACCCAAGGGTGATCTTAAACGGCTGCCCATTAACTCCTCTCCTGTCGATTTTGCTTTTGAAATCCATAGCAAGGTAGGATTCCATTGCATAGGTGCAAAAGTTAATGGTAAGATCGTCCCCCTCGATTCCGTTCTTCATAGTGGCGATCAGGTTGAGATTATTACATCCAAGAATCAACATCCTAATAAAAGTTGGGGAAAATTTGTCGTTACTCACCATGCAAAAGCAGTTATTAGAAAATGGATCAATAAGGAGGAAGATGATTTTATAAATCTGGGTAAAGAGATCTGGGACAAAAAAATTAAAAAACATAAACTCTCATTTAATCAGGCCGAAATCAATAAGCTTGTTCTTAATCTTAAATTTGATTCTGTTAAACAATTCTATAAAGCTATTGCCCAGGATAAAATAAATCTTGACGAGGTTCTGCTGGCCACTGAGGAAAAAGAAGAAAAAAAGGATCGTGTCCCTGAACTGGAATTCGATAAATTCGCTAATATTGCTAGGACTGATATCGGCGGAATATTGGTAGATGGAAAAGATTCTGGAATTCTTTACTCGTATGCTAAATGCTGTAACCCCATACCCGGCGATCCTGTCATTGGTTATATTACCACAGGAGAGGGGATTAAGATTCATCGTAAAACTTGTAATAATTTAATTAAAATCTCTGAAAAAGATTCTAGCAAACTTGTTAGTGTTCAATGGCCACAGGCCGAAAGTACTCTCTTCGTTGGTGGACTTTCAGTTCTTGGAGAGGATTCGCCCGGCATTCTTAACGATTTGTCCCATGCTATCGTTTCTTATCAGAATACTAATATTAAATCAATAAATATCAATACTAATGACTCTACTTTTGAGGGGAATATTACATTGTATGTCCATAATATCGAACACTTAAATAGAATTATCGAAAGAATAAAGAAAATAAAAGGAGTATATTCAGTTGAAAGGTTCCAAAGTATCTGATGAATGATGAAGACATTAAAAGAATCTTAGCTATCGATTATGGTGCAAAAAGAATAGGTCTTGCTCTTAGTGATCCGCTTTTGATTTTCGCCTATAATTATAAAACTATTCTTAATGACGATAAGCTTTGGAATAATCTTGATCAGGTGATCAAAGAAAGACAAGTGGTTAAAATTATTCTCGGTATACCCTACCAGCTAAATGGTAATCTTTCTTCAAATGCTCCAGCTATTTTGAAATTCAAAGAATTATTATTTAAAAGATATGCCTTGGATATTATCGAATGGGATGAAAGTAATTCTTCTCAAAAAGCTAAAGAAATTATTATCCAGACTGTCTCGGGTAGGAAAAAAAGAAGAGATAAAGGACTTATTGACATGGGCTCTGCCTCAATTATCCTCCAGGAGTACCTTAATTCATTAAATTAATGCTTTGGGAGCATAAAATAATTGACATTTAATCACAGGTAAACTATTTTCGGATATAGAAAAATTTATTATTGGGAGCATTTATATGACACTTGATGCACTTGGAATGATTGAGACCAAAGGTCTTGTCGGTGCTATTGAAGCGGCCGATGCTATGGTTAAAGCTGCTAAAGTTGAACTTATTGGAAAAGAAACCATTGGTGGCGGTTATGTCACTGTTATGGTCAGAGGAGATGTAGGAGCAGTAAAAGCAGCTACTGATGCCGGTGCAGCAGCAGCTCAACGCGTTGGGGAACTGGTGTCAGTTCATGTAATCCCACGCCCGCACGCAGAAGTAGAAGTTATTCTGCCTAAAAGAAAGTAATTTATGCCTAAAGCATTAGGCTTGATCGAAACTCGTGGTCTAGTTGCCGCAATTGAAGCTGCCGATGCTATGGTTAAGGCAGCTAATGTTAAAATTGTTGGAAAAGAACAGACTAACCCCGCTCTGATTACGATAAAAATAGTTGGAGATGTAGCTGCCGTTAAATCTGCGGTAGATGCAGGCGCAGCGGCAGCTCAAAAAGTGGGCGAATTAGTCTCTGTTCACGTTATTCCTCAACCTGACATTCAAATGCTTTCCTTGTTTCCTGAACTTGATGATGACTATTCTCCGGTTGTTGAACCTGATGAGATCCAAACCACTCCTCAGATATCCAATACTGAAGAACAGGATTTATCAATAAATACGGAAGTTATTAAGGAGAAAATTGAACAACATCCCTCTGAGCATATTAAACGGAATGCTTCCCCACAAAAGGCAATAATTCCTGAAGTTTCTCATAAGGAAGCAACTCCAAAGGTTAAATCCAAAGTGATACAATCTGAATTGGAAGTAAAACATGATTCTAATGCAATCGGTAATTTGTTTACTGCAAATAACGATACAATTTCTAGGTTAAGGCAGGAAGCTCTGGGTAAAACAAAAAAGACCTCTCCTCAGGCTCAAAAAGAAGATATGAACGGGCCTCAATCTGAAGAAGTCGAATCACTCAATGTACATCAATTGCGTCGTCTCGCAAGAGATACGGAAAATTTCCCCATTAAAGGAAGAGAAATCTCAAAAGCTAACCGTCAGGAATTAATTGAATTCTTCCGAAAACAATCTTAGTATATTTTATACTTTAATTAAAGTGCTCCACCTTCGGTGGAGTTTTTTTATACCTGTTTTGCTTTATATTTGTATAAATGAATAAGAAAATTAACATTATTATTATTTCACTCATTTTCTCCAGTGTGCTTTGGGTTTCAATCTCATTGTCCAATGAATATTATACCTCAATAAAAGTTAAACTTAAAATTATTGATTTGCCTTATGGATATTCTACCGGCTCAATACTTCCCAATAATATAATAATCAAAATGAAGGGAAAGGGATGGAAACTTGCAGCCGAAAGCTTATCGGCTGAACCTGACTTCTATGTATCTGCTAAATATGATAGTGGAAAAATAAATCTGAATCTTTATAATTCATTAAGTGAAAATAGATGGCTTGCTAATGATTTGGAAGTAGTTAACATTAATCCTGATACCCTCTCATTTAGAGTTGAAAAAATTGCATCAAAAAAACTGAAAATTACTCCAAATCTGAATATTACATTTAAAAATGGCTATGGATTGGCTCAGCCGGTTTATATTTATCCTGAATCTACCGTTGTCTATGGCCCCTGGAGCGTCATAAGAAATTTATCTTCCGCTCAAACAGAATTTGTATCCTATCTAAATGCCGATTCTAAGATAAAAGATAAAATATATTTGACCCCGGCAGAGGGAATTTCTTATGATATAAATTTTGCGGTTCTTTTCCTTAATGTTCAGAAAATTGTAGATATGAATTTTGACGGTTTACCGGTAAGAATTAACAATATCCCTTCGGATAGAAATGTCATCATTCTCCCTAATAAAATATCTATTGGAATAAAAGGTGGCATCGAGTTTCTTGGTAAACTTGATCCTGATCAATTTAAAGTATCTGTGAATTATCGTAATATTGTCTTGGATACTTTGGGTAGTGTGGCACCTGATATACAAATGCCCCCTAATTTATCAATGACTTATATTAAGCCGGAAAGATTACGTTATATAATTAAAAAATATTAATATGTTTATAACATTTGAAGGTATTGATTTCTGTGGCAAATCGACCCAGGTTGAACTCTTAAAGAACTATTTATTGAATTTAAGTAAAAAAGTTCTTTTAATACGGGAACCAGGTGGAACTGAAATTTCTGAAAAAATTAGGGATATCCTTTTAGATAAAATAAACTATAAAATGGTTATAGAATCAGAAATACTTCTTTTCTCCGCATCTAGAGCTCAATTAGTCAGAGAAAAAATACGTCCTTTTTTAGATGAAGGTTATTATGTAATTTCTGATAGGTTTCATGATTCTACTACCGCCTACCAGGGATATGGAAGGGGTATTTCTTTGGAATCTGTTCTGCATATAAACCATGTCGCTATTGAGAATACTATCCCCGATATAACCTTTTTTATCGATATACCGGTATCCGTTTCAGCGAATAGAAAAAATCTAAAGCATCCGGCTGAATTGGATAGGATTGAAATCTCTCAGGATCATTTCTATGAAAAGGTGAGAAATGGTTACCTGCAGCTTGCTGGACAGGAGAAAAGATTTCGCGTAATCGACGGTACGCTTAATATCGGAGAAATTCATAATATTATTGTAAATGAATTGATTTTGTTTGAAAAGAAGGAGTTTGTATAAAAATGAGAAGATTAGGGAAAATTTTCCTTCCAGTTATGGTTATTATTCTGTTCACTGGTTTTTTCCCGGGTAGGGATGATACTTATTTTCAGATTAATAAAAACATAGATTTGTTTGCTAGAATATATAAGGAGATATCTTTTAATTATGTCGATACTATAAATCCGGAGGAATTCATGCGCGCAGGTATTCGGGGAATGCTTGGTTCCCTGGATCCATATACTAATTTTATTGATGAAAATAAAAAAGATGAAATTGAACTTATTACTAATGGTAAATATGGCGGTGTCGGAATTACTATCGGGGTGAGAGGAAAAGATGTTACTGTGGTGGAGGTTATGGACGGCTATTCTGCTCAAAGACAGGGAATTAGGATCGGTGATATCCTGTTTGAAGCAGGTGGAAAGAAAATTACTCCAGATAATGTTGATGATATTTCAAATCTTGTTAAAGGAGAACCGGGCAGTACTGTTGAACTCAAAATAATTAGAAGTGATAATATTGATACCCTGTCTTTTAATTTGATTAGGGAAGAAGTAATTGTCAAAAATATAACCTACTATGGGTTCTATCCTGAAAATAGTAACAATGTCTATTTGAAACTATCTAGTTTTAGCCGATCTGCAGCTGATGAAATGAAAAAAGATTTAAAGGAACTTAGGGCAATTAAAGAAATTAATTCGATTGTTTTCGACCTAAGAGGTAATCCGGGAGGTCTCCTTGATGTCGCAGTTGATATTTGCAATGATTTCCTTCCAAAAAATAAGCTTATTGTTTCAACTCGGGGACGAGATGACACTGGCGATAAACAGTATTTGGCCAATCAGGAACCAATGCTTGGTAATACTCCGTTAGTCTTACTTATTAATGAAGGTTCAGCTTCAGCTTCTGAAATCGTGGCTGGTGCTATTCAGGATCATGACAGGGGAGTGATTCTTGGTAGTAAATCATTTGGAAAAGGACTGGTACAAACAATTTCACCGCTAAGTTATAACACTTCTTTAAAAATAACTACAGCTAAATATTATACTCCGAGTGGAAGATGTATTCAGAAAATAAATTATTCCAGCAAAAATAATGTAATTGCTGTATCTGACTCTCTTATGCCTTCCTCGTTTCTTACGGATAATAAGAGAATTGTTTATAGCGCGGGTGGGATCACTCCCGATACTATTGTTGCTTTTAACATTGAGGGAAATATTACTAAAGATCTTTTGGCTCACGGTACATTTTTTAAATTTGCTGATCACTATTATTATAATAATCCTAAAATGGATTATAAAAAATTTAATAACGACTTGTTATTCTCGGTATTTGAAAAATATTTAACTGAGCAGAAGTTCAATTTTAAATCTGATGCTGAAGTGGAGATTGATAAATTAATGAAGGATGCACAATCAAAAAAACTTGAAGAAAGCCTGATCTCCGATATTAAAAAAGTAAAAACTCAACTTGAAAAAATTGATAATAGTGAATTGAGAATTTATAAAAAAGAGATTGTGCGCGAATTAAAAAGCGAATTAGCTTCAAGATATATGGGCAATGAAGGTAGAATTAAGGAAAGTCTCAACAATGATGTTCAGTTCCAGGTGGCTCTAAAAATATTAAATGAGAGTAATGTTTATAAAAAATTGCTTAAACAGAATTAAACTTATAATTAAGCAATTTATATTTTAACTGTCTAATATAAGATTATTTTATCAACTCTTTGGAGAAATAATGTTTATAAATTTCAGTGATATTCCTGGGCATCAGAACCTTTTCCTGGATTATCTTTATGAATTTAATAACCTAAAATCATTTTATAAATATAATTTCAGGGATAGGGAAGAATATTCTCGATTATTTCAGGTAATTTCAGAATCACCTCGCGCTTCTTGCGGAGTTTTGCCCGATATTATTACTAACCAGTATGATGGAAGAAAAATATCTCCTAAAACTGCGAAGAATATCTCACTATTGAAAAGCAAGAAGACCCTTGCAGTGGTTACAGGACAGCAGCTCGGTATATTAGGGGGACCTATGTATACTATCTATAAAATTATTACTGCTGTAAAACTGAGTAAACATCTCTCTGAAAGATATGAAGATTATGAGTTCGTTCCGGTTTTCTGGCTCGAGGGCGATGATCATGATTTTGACGAAATCTCCAGCATTAATCTAATTAATGATGAAAATGAGCTTGTAAATATTCAATACAAAGATAGTACGGTCGAAGATGTTAACAGGGGAAGCATGGGGTATCAGAAAATACAGAATACAATAAGCAGTTTTTTTGAGGAAATTAATACGATTCTCAGAAAAACTGACTATAAAAAGGAGATACTGGAAAACCTCAAATCTTTTTATTCTGAAGGTAGAACTTTTAAACAGGCTTTTTTCGACCTGCTGTTTTGGTTGTTTGATCAGCAGGGACTTATAATATTTGATCCTCAGGACAAAAATATTAAGAATATGCTTATCCCTGTTTTTAAAAAAGAAATCGCTGATTTCAGAGAGCATACGACAAAAATTGTTAATGTAAGTGCAACTCTTGAAGAGCTTTATCATGCCCAGGTTAAAATCAGGCCGGTTAATTTATTTTATAATTATGAAGAGGGAAGATATCTTATCGAGCCGGTCGACAATGAATTTCGGCTTCGAGGGAAAAGAAAAAAATTTACTTTTGAAGAGCTTAATTCCACTATTGAAAAAGAACCCGAAAAATTTAGCCCTAATGTATTGCTTAGACCCATTTGCCAGGATTATATACTTCCTACTGCTTTTTATGTTGGCGGACCTAGCGAGATAGCATATTTTGCTCAGGTTATGCCCCTTTACCCTATTTTTAATATTGCCCCTCCTATTATATATCCACGGTCATCAGCATCTTTGGTGGAGAAAAATATAAATTCTTTGATAGAAAAATTTGACCTAAAATGGCATGATATATTTACTGATCCTGAAAAGTTAAAGGATAAAGTAATTTCTAAATTGTCTGAAGGATTAATTGAAGAACTATTTAAGAAATCTGCTTATGAAATGGAGCTTATCTTTGATGGGTTGCAGGAGAAACTTTTTGAAATCGATAAAACTATGAGCGAAACAGGAAATAAGTTTAAGCAGAATTCTCTCAATAGCTTGAGTTCTCTTAAGGTAAAAGCTATTGAAGCTCAAAAGAAAAAATATGAAATAACTTTAAGACAGGTCGATAAAATAACGATGAATTTATATCCTGGTAAAAATCTTCAGGAAAGAGAGATTAATTTCATCTATTATGCTAATAAGTATGGACTCGAAATTATAGACAGAATTATAGAAGAACTAGAAATTAATGTGTTCGAACATCAGATAATTTATCTGTAATATGTTAACACATTACTATATACTTTAGTACTCTATTCTCATGTTCTTGTATGTAATATTGTTTATCACTATAGCCGCTTTCCATTAACCTTTGTTTAAAATTATACTCGATTGTTCCATCAGGCCAAACAATATCATCGTTCATGGTCCCTTCTTCTAGTATGATGACAACCTTTACCGCTTTTTCCTTCAGTTTATGGATTATATGGTCAACCAGGATAGGCTTAATATATGCAAAAACTTCACCGCTTGAAATTAATATATCAAATCTTTGCTCCGAATTTATAAAATCTTCAGCCGATGAATTAATTATTTCAAGATTTTTATGTCTTTTGTAATATTTTTTATTATACTCACATATATATTTATTAGTATCAACGGCCAGATATTTTTTTAATTTATTATTGTGCCATTGCTGACGGTAATATTTACCTAAACCAAAGCCAAGCTCACATGCAGTTAATTCATTATCTTCAAGGCAGGCTTTTATTTGAGGTATCTTCAAAATCTCAGCAAGATATATGCCTTTATCTGTCTGACGCCAGAAATGCCAGTATAATGATTCTTTGCTGTTCCAATAGCTTAAATGACTACCAGCCCTTTCATTATATTTTAATTGCCAAACATGATATCCGTAAAAATTTAATATTACCTTAGTAATATTAAGACGAAATAAATAATCGTAAATGAATAGTGGTATTGGGATATATCTATGTTGAAAAACTATAGTTTTTTTTAACCAGGTTATATTTTTACTATATCTATACCATTTTTCAAATATTCTTTTTCTTACTGTTTTAAATCTTTTATATTGCTTATGAAAACCTGATTTGATTAAACTGGGAGCAGGTACATTTGCAACATCAATACTTTTTTCAGGATCATATTTCATATTTTACCTATAAAATCTTTTATCCCTTTTACAAAATATAACTCAAATGTAAGCAAATCATTTCTTATATTAATTATCTTCCATAGATTATTAATATAATTGTCCTTAAATTTTTCTTATTGTCTGTTAACACAGAGATAGGTTAAATCTCATTAAAAGTTGGTTTCAACACGAATGGGATGTCTGATAAGTCAACTTTCGGATTCTTTTCAATAAAGTAATTGTTCGACCATTCACTTGTAAAAAGAATCACTACTCTTTCTTCTGTATCGAATGCAAGCGATGCTCCCGCAGGCAGTATAATTTGGTTTGTTTGTTCTGAAGTTATGGAAGGATTTAGCCACCTTAAAACTTTCCAGTTTGTCTGCTCTAACCTTGATTCTGCTCCATATTCATTTTGTAATCGATATTGAACTACTTCAAATTGTAATGGGCCTACTGCTCCCAATAATGGTATCTTTTGCATTGAGTTTTTTAGATAAAAACACTGCACTACTCCTTCTTGAAGTAATTGATCAAGTCCATCCCGGAACTTTTTATAATTAGAAGGATTAGGGTTATGCATAAAAACAAAATATTCTGGAGCAAATTTAGGAATTTCGTTAAAAACAATTGAAGAATCTTCTGATATTGTATCCCCAATACCAAAATTTGAATTGCCGACAAATCCTATAATATCTCCTGCAAATGCCTCATCCACTGTTTCCCTCTCCTGCCCAAACATTTTCTGTGAGTTTGAAAGTCTTATTTTTTTATTGGTTGAAATGTGGATTGCTTGCATATCCCTTGTAAATTTACCGGAGCACACTCTTAAAAAAGCTATTCTATCTCTATGTTTAGGATCCATATTGGCCTGTATCTTAAATACAAAACCTGAAAATGTTTCATTTTCAGGCTCAATAATACCTCTGGAACTTAATCTGGGAGCAGGTGGAACTGCGTATTCAAGAAATCCGTCCAATAGCAATTGCACTCCAAAGTTGTTCATTGCACTTCCAAAGAATACGGGTGTTTGCTTACCATTTAATACTGACAAAGCATCAAATTCTTCTCCGGCAATTTCTAACATTTCAAGTTCTTCTACGACAACTCGGTAATTTTCTTCACTCAGTCTTTCTTTTACGAAAGGATCGGAAATATCCAATATGGAGACAGGAGCAATATACGAACCACGCGAAGTTTTCTCAAAAAGATGTATCTGATTATTTCTTCTGTCATATACTCCCTTAAAATCAATCCCTGTTCCCAACGGATAGTTCATGGGATATGCACCTATCCCCAGTACATTCTCAAGATCATCAATTAATGCAAGCGGATCAAGTGTCGGCCGGTCAAGCTTGTTGATAAAAGTGAATATTGGGATCGATCTCCGGCGGCAAACTTCAAATAATTTTTTCGTTTGCGCTTCTATTCCTTTCGCTCCGTCTATTACCATTACAACTGCATCAACTGCCGTTAGTACTCTGTAGGTATCTTCTGAAAAATCTTCATGACCTGGTGTGTCAAGAAGATTAATTTTATATCCTTTATAATCGAACTGGAGGACAGTAGAGCTTATCGAAATTCCTCTTTTCTTCTCCAGTTCCATCCAATCAGATGTTGATGAACGTTGGTTCCTTCGCGCTGTTACAGAACCCGCTAATTGTAATGCACCTCCGTATAATAAGAATTTCTCTGTTAACGTGGTTTTTCCAGCATCTGGGTGAGATATTATAGCAAATGTTCTTCTTCTTTTTATTTCTTTTATTAAACTCATAAAATGTGATTATTGTAAAAAAATGTAATATTGTGAATAAGAGGTACTGTCTCTAATAAAAGAAAGGCATTTCTAATGGGAATAAGAAATTATTGATGTTTTCAAATTGGTTAACTAAGATCATTTGACTTGTCGATTTTTTAAACAGTTCAAATTTAGTAATTTAATCTCGTATAAAAAAGATATTATGAAACGGTAATATAAATAATGGATTCTGCATCACCCTATAAATCAGTTGAAAAATATGCTAAGGTACATTATGAAAATTTTCCTGTAATCTCAATATTTATTAA
Source organism: Ignavibacteriaceae bacterium (assembly GCA_031292455.1). Taxonomy (GTDB): domain Bacteria; phylum Bacteroidota; class Ignavibacteria; order Ignavibacteriales; family Ignavibacteriaceae; genus Fen-1301. Next base: position 40,565 of record JARLHC010000006.1, on the reverse strand, counting down.
AAAAGAATTCAGGAAACATGTCGCTGCATTGTATTGGTTTGCTAGAACCGCTGATGATATCGCTGATGAAGGATTACTACCAGAAGAAGAAAAAATCTCCAGATTAAACCATTTTGAGAAACGATTAACTTCATTACTTCAGGGAAACTTTGAAAATGACAACGAAGCTGCTCTGTATAATACTATAATTTCCATGAATCTATCCCATAGATTATTTTATGATTTGCTGGCTGCCTTTAAACAGGATTTAATGAAAAAAAGATATCAGTCTTTTAAAGAATTACTCGATTACTGTAATTATTCTGCAAATCCGGTAGGTAGGTTAATTCTGGAACTTTATGGTATTAGAGATAATAGGGCTTTAGAATATTCTGACAAAATTTGCACTGCTCTTCAGCTGATAAACTTTTATCAGGATGTTAAAATTGATTACGATAAGAACCGGATATATTTCCCGTTAGATGAAATGAGCATGTTCTCAGTAACAGAAAATATGTTTGAGTTAAATAAAATAAATCATAATTTTATAAATCTTATGAAATTTAGTTTCGATAGGGTAGATAAATTATTGGCAGAAGGTCAAAATTTATTGAACTTTCTGCCCGGCAAATTAAAAATAGAAATAAAATGGACTCTCCTTGGCGGGCGGGAGATTCTAAACAAAATAAGGAAAAATGAATTTGATGTATTCATTAGGCCTAAATTGAATAAAACCGATTTCTTAATTTTACTTTTTAAATCTCTTATATGAGTGATCTTTCTAAAGAAATAGCAAAGAAAAGCAAAAGTAGTTTCTATTATGCATTTAATCTTCTCCCTAATGAGAAAAGAGATGCAATGAATACCGTCTATGCTTTCTGTAGGGAAACTGATGATATCGTTGATGAAGGGAATGATCCTGAAGAAGTTAAATATGAAAGACTCAAAAAATGGAGGATTGAATTAGAAAATGCTTTAGTAGGACATTCAGGTTATTCTCTGCTTAATAAACTTGGAAAAACAATAGTACAATTCAATATACCTCTTGATCCATTTTTTGAATTGCTCAAGGGGATGGAGATGGACCTGAGATATAAAAGGTATCTGTCATTTGATGACCTTATTACTTATTGCTATCGGGTCGCTTCTACCGTTGGCTTAATGTGTATTGAAATATTCGGGTATAAGCATAAATCTACTAAAGATTTTGCCGTGAACCTTGGTATCGCATTACAACTAACCAACATTTTACGCGATATTAAAAAAGATTTTGCAAAAGGACGTATATACCTACCGCAACAGGATTTGGAAAAATTTGGATATTCGGAATCTGATCTGCTTAGCAATACTTATAATGCTAATTTTGTCGACCTTATGGTGTATGAAACAAGCAGGGCACAACAATATTTTGATAACGCTACCAGTTGTCTTGACCTCGACGATAAAGCATCGATGTTTGCAGCAAGAGCTATGCAGCATATCTACCATAAGCTTCTTGAAAAAATTATAGATGCTAACTATAATGTCTTCCAAAAAAATATTAAAGTGAATAAGATTGAGAAAGCTGGTATCGCTTTAGGAGTTTGGGCGAAATATAGCCTTGTTTATTAATGAGAAAAGTCGTCGTTATCGGTGGCGGTATTGCTGGTCTTTCTGCTGCTTCTTTCCTTTCATATTCTGGTTTCAAAATTAAATTATTAGAGGCATCTCCTAAATTAGGTGGAAGGGCATATTCATATACTGATAAGGAATCTGGAATTCCAATTGACAATGGCCAGCATATCTTTATGGGATGCTATTTTGAAACACTTAAGTTTTTTAAGCTCATAGGAGCTGAACATAATTTGTCTGTGCAATCTCACCTCTCCCTAAATTTTGTTAAAGAGAATTTTGAAATATGTCCCCTTACTACTTCAGGCTCTTTTTACCCTTTCAATTTACTTCGGGCTGTCCTTAATTATTCTGCCTTCTTACCTTATGAAAAATTATTATTTATTAAATTTTTTACTAAGATTTATCTTTATTCCAATAATGATCTGAAAAAGCTGACTGTTTTTGAATGGCTGATAAAAGAAAAACAGACTGTAAATCTTATTAAATCATTTTGGGAAATACTCGCTGTTGCAGCGCTGAATATAGATATTAAAAGAGCCTCAGCTAAGGTGTTCGCTAAAGTATTAAAAGAAATCTTTTTTAGAGGAAATAATGCTTCGGTTTTAATATTGCCGGCTTTAGGTTTATCAGAAACATATTGTGAACACTCTGTAAAGTTTATTACCTCTAAAGGCGGGGATTTCTTCTTGCCTGAACAGGTTATTAGGCTGAATATTCAAAATAATATTATTAGAGAAATTATTACGAATAAAAGATCTATCTCCGGATTTGATTATGTTATCTCTGCCATCCCGCTATATGCTTTCAAGAAAATTATGAATGAAAATAATTTCTTAACTGATCTGCAAATGGATTATTCTTCTATTTTAACTGTACACCTGTTTCTAAAACAAAATCGGTTTGATCGTACATTTTACGGACTTATAGATTCTCCTGTCCAATGGGTTTTTAATAATCAATCCCATCTCACAATTGTAATTAGTAATGCGGATAAATTTATTAAAAAACCTGGGGCTGAAATTATTGAAATAGTTTTAAACGAAATGAAAAAATATTTTCATATGGGAAAAAATGAAATTAGTGCCTATAAGATTATTAAAGAAAAGAGAGCTGCTTTTATTCCTTCAAATAATGTAGTCGATAAACGTCCTTCTGCACGCACTCCTTTTAAGAATTTATTCCTGGCGGGGGATTGGACAGATACAGGACTACCTTCTACAATCGAAAGTGCTGTTAAAAGTGGAAGGGTGGCGGCAGATGCTATAATTAATCTTTGACTATTTGGAAATTAGGGAATCTATTCTGTCCTGTTGATTACTTATAATATCTTTCAGCGAATCTCTCGTAGCATCAGCTTTATTATGATATTGAGTCCCAACTCCATGTTGAAAAACCATTTGCCCGCCATGTTCACCGGTTTGATATACAAAATATGCACCAGCAAATGCTAATACAACAAATATATACCTGAATGTATTGTTGAATTTCTTCTTTAAAACAAGAAATGTTCTTATTACAAGTAATGCAGTAAAGTACCACAATGTAATATTGGCATAAGTGGAATGTATTGCTAGTATAGCGCTTGTTGTCTTATTCCAGCCTTCAAATGCATCCTCCGCTTGGCTCCCTGTAAGTACTGCAGCCAGTGCTCCTAAAACACCAAATAGCAGAAATAGATGCGCTGTCTTTGAAAAAAAATCCTTCTTAAACGATGCTCCTATTAATTCCAGAAGAACATATATAAGCAGAAAAGCAATAGGAAAGTGAATAACTTTAGGATGAAACTGAGCTAAAAATTCCATTAAAAATCCTATTAAAGTTTATCGAGTTTTCTTACTTAGTATAAAACAAACATTAACAGTGACAAATTTATAATCCTAATCTTATCTTTAATTTCTTTAATATAAATATTCCAAGTACCCATAATGATAATACTGATGAGATCACAGGAAGTAGAAGGGGATATTTTGAAAAAAATGTTTCATCTTCTTGTATAAAAACATTTCCGGTTATCTCTGTTCTCGTATACATTTTTGATTCCGTTAATATCCTTCCCATTGGATCAATTATACAGCTTATTCCGCCATTCGCTGCTCTTATTACTGTTCTTCTGTTCTCTACAGCGCGTAATACTGCTATTTCTTTATGTTGGTATGGCCCGCTCGAATTTCCATACCAGCTATCATTTGTTACTACAGATATTAAATCTGCTCCCTTATTTACAAATCTCGTAACATAATATGGGTAAATCGATTCATAACAAACAAGACTGTTGATCTTTAGTGTATCTTTATTAACAAGTGGAACACTAAAGACTGTCGTGTCTTCCCCCACATTCCAATCTGATATTCCAACACTCCATTTTATAAAATCTCTTAAAAAAGGAAGTGCATTAACAAATGGTACTCTCTCACCAAAAGGAACTAGCTTCGATTTTCCATATCTTTCAATATTCAGTACGAAAGGGGAGAATAAAAGAACTGAATTGTATGTAGCATAATAATAATTGCCTGACTTGTTATATTTAACATCTTCCGGCATTTTACTCCCCGTTTTATAATATATTAAATCTGGCATCCCCGAAATAAGCGAAACCTTATTCTTGTCTAAAAAGTTATAAATAGAGTCAACAGCATAATTGTAGCCTCCGTCTCGCAAGTATACTGGTAATGCAGTTTCCGGCCAGAAAATCACTTGTGCGCCTTCTTTCACTGATTCTCGCGATAAATTAAGATAATTTGAAATCAGGTCATTTAGGTTTGTGTTTGACCACTTCTCCCATGGATCAAGATTCGGTTGAATTAACCCTACCTTCACTTTCTTTTCTGAAATCTTGAATGTTGAAAGTCTGTAAGCTCCGTAACTAACTATAAGAATGAATATCCCAACTGCTAAAGCTAAATTAATCCTGAACCCTTTGGGAGATAAGGTTCTCCCTTGAATTGCTTTAGTTATAAATATATTGATGTATATAATGACCATAGATATTCCCAGGGCACCTGTTATATCCGCAATCTGTATGAATATATTAAAAGGGGAGAGACCGCTTCCGAGAGTTAACCATGGAAAACTTAAGTCCGTTATCATATAAAGGTATTCGTATGTTATCCAGAATACTGGGAATAGGTAAATCGCTTTACTCTTTGAAAATAGGTCTCTTGAAAAATATAAAAGAGTTGTGGGGATCATAAAGAAAACTGGCTCTACAAAAATAAGTAGTCCGCCTGATATCATTAAAAATGTGTCAGCTTCCTTCTGCCAGCTTCCTACCCAGTAAAGAGTAATAAGACTGAAAAAAAATCCCATTAAATATGAAGCTCTGTTTAGATCAATAAGTCTCTCTCTTCTTTCTAATACCAAAAAGTAAGGGACAAGCCCAATAAACATTAATATCTGAAAGGGGAATGGAAATGGTGGAAAGGAGATTCCCATCAATATGCCCGAGGCAATCAGTAGCAATCTGTCCTTGTTCAATCTATTTATTCTCATAATTTTTCTTTTCCTTTTTTTGGATAAAGAACCGGATGAGGTAAATTATTATTGCCAATGCTGTAATCGCAAAAACTATGTTGCTGTATGTAACAAGCAGGCTGTCTACTTTTCTTACATTGCTCCCAAAAATCATTCCCAGATATAATATTGCTGCATTCCACCCCAATGCGCTTAATGTACAAAAAACTGTAGTCTTTTTAACATCTAGCTCGCTCAATCCCGCAAAAAGGGAAATTACAGACCTGGTTCCGGGCATAAACCTGTTTGCAATTATTATCCAGAAACCATATTTAGCAAACCATGATTCTACTTTTTCTATTCCTTCTGTGGAAATGAATTTTATTTTATGTGTCTTTATTACTTTTTTATCTAAAGTTGTTCCGATGTAAAATATTGTCATAAATCCTGCAACACTGCCAATTGTAGTTAATGCAAGTGTAGGTAAAAAACTGATTACACCTTTACCAATAAGTGATCCACCTACTACTACTACTAAATCACTTGGAGATGGAGGAAATATATTTTCAAAATATGAAAAAAATGTTAGCGCAGCCAGTAACCAGAAAGGTGTCAATTGAGCAATACAACTTAGAATATGCTCTATCATTTTATACTCTTTAGAAGTACTGATGCAAATGCGGTTACCCCTTCTTCTCGTCCTATAAATCCTAGCTTTTCTGTCGTGGATGCTTTTATAGAAACTTGATCTTCGCTACAGTCAAGTATGCTTGATATCTTTTTCTTCATTGCTGTAATATAGCTTGCGATTTTTGGTTTTTCCATAGCTAACATTGCATCCAGGTTACCCAGCGCATATCCCTTTTCCAATATCATCTTATAGACAGTACTCAGAAGCTCTCCGCTGTCTGCATCTTTAAATCTAAGCTCAGTATCTGGGAAATGTGTTCCGATGTCTCCCAAAGATAAAGCACCCAGCATTGCATCGCATATCGCATGTAATAATACATCCGCATCTGAATGCCCGGATAATCCTTTATCATTGGGTATCTCTACGCCGCCTATTATTAACTTACGGTCTTTGGCAAAGGCATGTACGTCAAAACCAAATCCTGTTCTGAATGATTCTTTCAAAATGTTATCTCAAATGTTTTGAATTCATCTTTGGAATCGGACCACTCTACACGACAGTTCTTCACATATGCGTGCAAAGGTCCTGATTTAATCAATTTAATAAGTTCTTCTATCATACCCCTTTTACCTTCTGCTATAGTGTAAACTTCACCTGTATAAAGATTTTTAACAATTCCATTTACCCCTAAACTTTGCGCCTGCCTTAGGATATAATATCTGAACCCAACCCCTTGTACTAACCCGTTTACTGTTATCTCGGCTCTTACTTTTTCCTTTTCCATTATATTAATCCATTACTTCAGAAATCATTAATCCGAAGAAAATAAATATACAACCAAATAATCCAAAATTTGAGATTTTTTCACTTAAGAGGAAAAATGCTACAATGGAAGCGAAAATTGGCTCAAATGAGAATATTATGCCTGCCTTGGCAGGAGTTGTATATTTCTGGAATTTTGTCTGCATCGTTGTCGTTAAAATTGTGGCAAGTATTGATGTATATATTACTGCAAAAATAACATCCTTATTCAAAATGAATCTGCTGATTTCTAATCCGGTAGCTTGAAATATTATTGCTCCGGTTATCCCTCCAGCAGCTGTCACTGCTATCTGCATGAATGTAAGAGGCATATAATCGATCTTCTTTGAAACAATATCAAGATATACAATGTAAAGCGAATAAAATACAGCACAAATTAGTGTTAAATAATCCCCCACATTAAAGTTGGTTCCCAATTCATGGATTATTGCTGCTAAATTAGTCCCTTTGCTCGATAAAAATATTAACCCGCCGGCAACTAATATTATTCCAAGGATATTCCCCTTGCTGGGTGGTCTTTTTTCAATAATTATCTGGAATATAGGTGTGAATATTACAAATGTCCCCGTTATAAATGCTGATTTGGTCGCTGTTGTATAATTAAGCCCAATGGTCTGTGAGGCAAACCCGCCAAAATATAATAACCCTAATATTATTCCCTCCTTGACCGATCGCAAATCAAGCTTTTTCATTTTTCTGAATACAAAAGGAAGCAATAATATTGCTGCCACAGAAAATCTAAGTGAAATGAACATCATTGGAGAAATTGAACCTAACGCTGTCTTGATTATTGCAAATGTTCCCCCCCAGATTACCGTTGTAAATAAAAGCGCCGATTCTCCTGTATATTTTTTTATCATTAATTATATGCTGATTATTTTTCGGACTTATTATGGTTTCTATACTGATCCGAGCGCATTTCGAGCGCATATCCTCACAGAAGTCTCACTCTAATTGAGAATGTACAGAATATAGGTTACTATTCTTTCTCTCTCGTGTATCCAAACGATTTTAGCATATTTTCATCTGATCTCCATTTGTCCCGTACCTTTACCCTCAGTTCAAGAAATACCGGACGGTCAAGGAATTTCTCAATGTCCGTTCTGGATCTTTCTCCCAGTTTCTTTATGGCTAACCCCTTCTTCCCAATAATTATCCCTTTCTGACTCTCCCTCTCGACAACTATTTCCGCGCTTATTACATCCTTTCTGCTTTCCTGTTCCTTAAAATCTGCTATAAGCACCTCTGCACTATAGGGTATCTCTTCTTTATAAAGTTCAAATATCTTTTCTCTTATTATCTCTGATACAAAAAATCTTTCAGTCGCATCCGATACAACATCTTCTGGATAAAATTTCGGATTCTCTGGCAACAGTTCCTTGATAGAATTAACCACTTCATTCACATTAGCACTCAATAAAGCCGATATCGGAATAATCTTGGATATCCTTTTATCTTTCTCATAAAAAGCAGTAATATCCTTCATTACAACTTCATCAGATTTATCTATCTTGTTCAGTATCAGAAGTTTCTGTGCATTGTTTCTCTCCATTAGTTCCTTTACAAATTCATGGTTAAAGAATCTTTCCCCCTTAGGATCATTTTCCATGTCAATCAATAATAGAATTATATCTGCATCTCTTACAGATATATTCACATATTCCATCATCCTTTCCTGTAACATATAAATCGGCTTCAGTATTCCTGGGGTATCTAAAAATACTATCTGGAAGTCCTCTCCCGAATGTATGCCCAGTATTCTCTTTCGTGTAGTCTGTGGCTTTTTAGTGGTTATGGAGATTTTTTGCCCTAATATTGCATTAAGTAGTGTCGATTTCCCTGCGTTAGGCAAACCTAATATAGTTGCATATCCTGCTTTCATTTATTCCTTTATATTACTTTAATAATATTAACTTCTTAACAGAAGAAAAATTTCCTGCCGTCAATTTATAAAAATATATCCCGCTGGGAAAGCCTTTCCCTGAAGTTGAAAATTCCACTTCGTAATTTCCCGCTGGTTTGTATTCATTAATTAGTACTCCTCTTTCTCTCCCTAGAATATCATATACTTTTATCTCTACATTAGTACCGTATAGAACTGAATATCTTATCCTCGTTGATGAATTAAATGGGTTTGGAAAATTTTGTGCAAGATCAAATTGCTCAGGTAGGCTTTTGTCCGATCCCTCCACAGGAGTTATTATCATCCCCCAGTCAAGAAGAGAACCTGTTGCCTCTGATCTGTTATCCACTATGTTCAAAACCCAATTGCCCTTTGTATGATTATTTGAAAAATTGTTCAGGTTAACGGTATCAGGTCTGTACTCACCGCTTACTTCATTGCTATCGATGTATTCAAAATTCTTCATCGTCAAATATGCATCCTGCTCTAAAATAATATTTGGATCTTTCCCATTTTCATACTGGGTCCTTAACCCTGGATTCTGAAACAACTCGCTTGCAAAAGAGAATGGGGGAGTGATACTTGCCGATAAATCACTGAATCGGCTGTGTGTAGCATGTATAAATATTTTAATATCGCTTATTATAAAATCATTTGTAATTCTAATTGTATCACTTATCCCGGTTGGATTATTATCCGTAATTGCTTTAGTCCTTGAAGAAATAAATTTATACCCGGGGAACACCTTTACCTGCTGATAACCCGTCTCCGGATATGTCTGCCTGTTCAGTCTTTCTGAATTGTCAATTGCCGTAATTCTGTATGACATATCTGTGATGGAATTGATGGTTGAGGAATCAGGAGCAATGTCTGTATAATAAATACTGTCACGGTCATTTATTAATGTCTTCTTAATATAACTGCCGCCGTTAAAATTGTATTCTAAAAAAACAGAATCGATACCCATATTATCTGTTACTCCTGCAAACAATCTAAAGGGGAAATCGTATTTAGTTTTCTGCACTATAGGAATGTGTGTAATAATCGGAGGAGTAATATCTGTACCGACATAATATGTGAATGGTACATCTGGGGCAGTTTCCGGCAAATATGTATACTTCCCGAACATATCGTATATGCTCACATAATAATAAACATTAGTTCCTAAAGCAAACTCCGGAATGGTACCACTGAATTCATTCGGAATCCCGGTAGGTATCATTTTTACTAATGTATATGAATTGTTACCTCCTCTATAGAACAATTTTAGCGAGTCTGTAATTACTATATCATTCTCGCTAATTATATTTATTTTAATATTTCTGGAGATAGGTGTTTCGATATCCTTTAATGGTATAATTGCGAATTTGGCTGTCCCAAATAATACAGCTTTTATACTGATGTAATAATTCCCGGATTTTATTGTTGTAACTATCGGGATCGCAATAATCGAACTGATATCGCTTAACTTTTCAGGTAAAACATAACTCAGCATATTGCTTGAATCTGCACTAGTCTCCTTAATTTCTTCAGTACCATTTTTATACAATATGATCAGCTCAAGCAATTGGTCTGCCTTCGGAGAAATATAATAGCTAAAATTAACAAAGTTGTCAGAGTTGATGCTTGAATAATAAAAATAGTTGGCAGATAATTCCGAATTCCCGCATCCTGATAAACTATCAGGAATTGAATTCGTCCCGCATACTGTTGGCGTAGGATAACTGCTCGCTTCCTTGTATGATCTTATGAGTGATGAATTATTTGATCCGCATCCATAGTTCCATGCAAAATATTCCTTGTATCCCTGAATAAAGGAAAACGAATATAATCCAAGTATATTATCGAAACTATCATAGATAAGTTCACCCGATGTTACTTTCCTCCTCTCCCAGATTTGCTTGTTTATCTGTATCCCAAACTTTTGAGAAAGATAATGCATCCATATACAGTCTTCATATCCTTCCCCTTTGTCAAATGATCTTCCTGGCTCCACTATCTGCGATACCGGAAGATAATTGTAATAATCATTTACTTGGTTGTAAACTATGTCTTCCATCCATGTTGCATCCATTTCCAGGAACCATACCGGCTCAACCCAGTTATCATACATCATCTGAGTTGCATGTTTGAATTCATGTGCCGCCGTTACTTTTGCCGCTCCTTTCTGATTTCCATCTGGGTCAGTATTAGGAGGGAAATTTAAAAAATTACTGTGTATAACTATTCGCGTAAGTTGACCGCCTGTAGACTCTGTATATCCATAAGAGTTCATATTCTCAAATCCAACCTCGAAATGCCCTGTCCCAATCGGCGGTGCCAGATAACCTAATGAATCTATTTCTGCATGCCAGGCATAATCAAAGTAACTCCCAATCCATTCTACATAATCAGGTATTCCGTTTCCATTAGTGTCAGCAATTGGAACCGCATTGTTACCTGAAGTATCATATGTTATTTCAAACTTTCCGGAAGGTGAAATATAAACTGAGGATGTCACAGTCTTCTCAAATGGGCTGTTTAAATATTTGTTGATCTCTTCAACAGATCTTTGTGTCAGTTCATTCTTATGATTGTTGTATTCTGCTACCAATTCTGTCCCGCACTTAATGGGAGTCACATCGTTATCTGTATAATTATAAGCTAATTTACTTTTGTCAAAGCTGTAATAGAAACTTTGAAGTAATTTATATTCAAAGGATATCTTCCCCGCTTTATAATCTGACTGAATTCTGCTTAATCCCTTGTTTGCATTTTTGGGGAATGCAATAATTGAGCTAAATAGAAATATAATTATTAATAAAAATAGGAATTTGGGCATCTCTGATTCTAACTAAATAATACAAAAATCGGTTATCACAAAGATAACCGATTACATATCAAGTTTATAGAATTCAGATCAATTTTTTAGTATATAAATTACTTCTCTGCTTTTCTCAGTTCCTTACTATAATCAAAAAAGAACCACGCACTTATAATCACGCCTAATGAGAAAATAGCCCCCACTATCGATATGTTCATGCTATTAATAATATTTGAAATTAATTCTGAGGCAGATACCATATATTTAATTGAATCCTTTACCACAGTCGATGTACCGGGATTAAAATTCTTCATCATCGTAAAGCCCGCTATCCCTACTATGCCTATACACAATATTATAAATACCGAAACAACAGTAATTATGAATTTTTTCTGTTCTTTCCTTGATCTTATGCTATGCTCTATCCTCTTCATAATAATAGAAGTAAAATTCGACCTTGTCTCAATTATTGAGAGGTTTCTTAATGAACGGTCTGCCTCACGCAGTGCATTCAGTCTTATTATTACTTCTTTGGAATTCATTATTATTCCCTCTGCTTCTTTTACTTCATCCCTGCTTAGTTCGCCGTCTATATATTTATTTAATATATCATCACTTAATTCTTTCATAAAATCTCCTTTATATAGTTCCTGGAGATTAACAGATCTTTTAATGCGTTTCTCGATCTGTGTAAAATTACTTTTACATTTGTGACTGTTAAATTCATCACCTCACCTATTTCCTCACAATTCATTCCATCCATATAATACATGTTTATTACAGCTGAATATTTTGGCGGTAGCTGCGCAATAGTCATATTTATAAATTTACTGAGATCTGCTTTGTCCGAAATTTCGGAATCATAATCACTTCGTAATTCCGGTTGATCCTCAATAGATGACATCTCACTTTCTATCTTTCTCTTTTTAGCAGATAACCTCGTTAATGCAGTGTTATATGCTATCCTGTAAAACCAGGTTGAAAATTTTGCCTCATTCTTGAAATTCTTTAATCCATGGAATCCTCTTAAAAAGGAATCCTGAAGGACTTCTTCTGCATCCATCTCATTCTTAAGCATCCTGCTTAGCATTGAAAAAGCCTTGTTTCTGTACCTGTCGATTAATAAAGAATAATCAGAATGATTGCCATTCCTTACGGATTCTATGATTTCTAAATCAGACAAGTCTTTCATTAATTACTAAGACTCTAATAAGCTTAAAAAGGTTACTTCTTAATTTAAATAACTTTTATTGCTAAAGTCTGTAACCTTTGAAGATATAATTTTGTCTTAAGCTATAAGAACATCAAAGTTGTAACCGGCCGGCTGAAATATTAGTCGAAAGTATTAAATAAAGGAGTTATATCATGAACGAAGAAGTTGTTGCGGTTTTTATACCCATAATATTCTTTATCGTTACTGGTTTAGTTATGGTAACATTTTTTTATTTCAGATCAAAAGAAAAACAAATGCTGATTGAAAAAGGATTATCATCGGAGGAAATAAAAACATTTTATGATAAGAAAAAAGATCCCTTTATACTGATGAAAATTGGGATTATCTGCCTCTTCTTCGGTATCGGTTTGGGTGTTGGTCTGATGCTCCAGGAGAATACCAACCAGCAATTCTGGGTGCCGTTCCTTCTGTTCGTATCTACAGGCTTGGGCTTTGTTTTAGCCAATATATTCGGCAGATCAATGTTGAAAAAAGAGAATGTTTCCTGATATGGTTTGATTATTAAAAAAGCGGCTTAATTAACCGCCTTTTTAATGATATATTTATTCATTTGCCGCAAGCCATCGTTCTGTATCAATAGCTGCCATGCATCCTGTCCCCGCCGCTGTCACTGCCTGCCTGTAAACCTTGTCTGCTACATCTCCTGCAGCAAATACTCCTGCAATGTTTGTATAAGTTGAACCGGGTTTTACTTTAAGATATCCTGTATCATCCATATCAAGAATTCCTTTGAAAAGTTCTGTATTAGGTTTATGACCAATTGCTATGAATAATCCATCAACATCATATTGCATCGTTGAAAGATCCATTGTATCCTCTAATATAACCCCGGTCATGGTTTTTCTGCCATTCTCCTCTTTTCCCACTACTTCTTTTACTACTTTGTTGGTAAGGAACTTTATCTTCGAATTTTTATGCGCACGGTCTGTCATTATCTTTGATGCCCTGAATTCACTTCTCCTGTGAACTAACGTTACCTCAGAGGCAAACTTTGTTAGGTAAGTTGCTTCCTCCATAGCTGTGTCCCCGCCCCCTACAACTATTATCTTAAGTCCTTTAAAGAAAAATCCGTCACAGGTTGCACATGCAGAAACACCAAATCCCATATACTTCTTTTCACTCTCAATCCCTAAAAGTTTTGCCGATGCTCCGGTAGATATAATAACTGCATCTGCCGTATGGATTGAGTCATAAGTCTTTATTGTAAAAGGCCGTTTTGAAAAATCAACTCCTGTTATTTCTTTATAATATGATTGAGCCCCAAACCTTTGTGCCTGTAATCGCATTATATCCATTAATTGTGGACCTTGAATACCATGCTCAAATCCTGGATAATTCTCTATTTCCGTGGTAATAGTCAACTGCCCTCCGGGTTGCATCCCTTCAAATATCACCGGTTTAAGATTGGCCCTTGCTGTATATAAAGCAGCGGTAAATCCTGCTGGTCCTGACCCAATTATCGCAACACGATGATGTGTCGATTTATTCTTTGTATCAGACATTAAATTCTCCATAGTATTAAAATCAATTCCCCTAAATTAAATAATTATTATAACTATTTGATTCGGGTTTTATTAAATGGATTCATTTAGAAATTTAGCGTTTCTCTTAAGTCCCTTTAATTTAACTCTTTTTATAGGAGATTTTGAGTATAAGGATTTGAATTCCTCCTCCGTTAATTGCATAACCCTATCCAATTCCAGTTCTTTATTATTATTTCGATCGTTAAACTCTGCCAATAAGGTCGTCTGTGAAAACTTAATATTCCATGGGCATACATCCTGGCATATATCACATCCGAATATCCAGTTATCAAATTTACCCGCTAATTCCTTCGGTATTTCTCCTTTATTTTCAATTGTATGATATGAAATGCATTTGTTTGAATCTACTACATAGGGCTCTGTTATTGCTCTTGTGGGACAAGCATCAATGCACGCAGTGCATGTTCCACAGAAATCTTCTATTTGTTCCGAATAATCAAACTCTTTGTTGGTTATTATATTAGCAATAAAAAACCAGCTTCCGTATTCCTTATTAATAATGTTTGAATGCTTCCCTTGCCATCCGATACCCGATCTCATGCTCCATACCTTATCCATCATTGGCCCTGTATCTACATAGGAGATTGCTTCAAATGATGGATCAATATCCTTTAATTTCTGAATTAAAAGAAAAAGTTTCTCCCATATTACTAGATGGTAATCCTTTCCCGTGGCATACTTGCTTATTTTACCGTTGGTCTTAACTCCCGAATAGAATTGCTGTGTGTAATAATTTATTCCGAGTGATATTACTGATTTCGCTCCCTCGAGTACCTTTTTTATATCCTCTCGCTTTTCCTTGTTCTCCTCCATGTATTTCATCCCTGCCTGGTAACCATGCTCAAGCCAGGCAAGATAATGCTCAAACTCCTTCCCCAATAGCTCCGCTTTTGCAAAACCAACCAGATCAAAATTATGCTCTTTAGATATACGGATTACATCTTCATTCCTGAGCATCTTTATTTCCGTTCTTGTTCATTAACTTAATGTACTCGTCTTTATCTATTATAGTTTCATAACATAGAGCAGTGTTCTGGTTAGCACCTTGCCAATTCTACTAACCGAATGCATCTATATTTTAAAGCTCATTGTATCTATTCTCAGCTTTATATCCCTTTTCCGTTTTAGCAACTGTTGCCATAATTGTATCGGGATCGTGTTCAAAGAAGAGTAGCCATTTTTCATCTGCTGCTTTCTGAAGAAGATTCTTCTTCTCTGATAAGGTCACAAGAGGTTGAAGATCATATCCCATAATATAAGGGAGGGGAATGTGTGAAGCAGTCGGAATCATATCACAGCAATATAAAAGGGTTTTTTCCATATCTGATATTTTTATTAACTGCTGTCCGAATGTATGTCCGTTAACTACTATAAATTCTATATCCTTATCAAATCTGGTGTCTCCGCTTATCGTGTCTAAAACACCAAATTCCACTAATGGCATAAAATTATCCTTGATATAACTCCCTTTATCCTTCTCAGTGGAATTCATTGCCCAATCCAGATTCTGCTTTTGAACATAATATCTCGCCGATTGAAAAGTCGGCACAAGCTTTCCGTTCTCAACTATTGTGGATCCTCCGGTATGATCAAAATGAAGATGCGTAAGTATTACATCTGTTATATCTTCAGCTAAAAGCCCTATTTTCTTAAGCTCACTTTGTAATGATACTGTACCTTGGTCTATATCATATATCGATCTCGATTTCTCATCCCATTTATTCCCCATGCCTGTATCAATCAGTATATTCCTTCCTTTCTTTTGCAGTAACAGGTTCCTGGCTGATAGCTTTATCCTGTTCATACTGTCCGGTGGATTTGTCCTCTCCCATAAAGGTTTAGGGATAATACCAAACATTGCACCACCGTCAAGTCTGAAATAACCTGAATTTATAGCAGTCAACTTATAGTCGCCTATCTGCATCTTTTTTCTTGTAATTATTAATAAACTAAATTAATGAAGAAATATTAGAAGTTAAAGGATAATTATCCGCTATGTGAGGTTAAATGGATCAAAAAAAAAGGACACCTGTTGGTGTCCTCAAAGTTCTCCAAATATTTGGAACTATTTATCTTCCTAACTGATCCAGATGTTCTTTCTTCTTAAGTAGCATATCTTTGTCTTCAACATGATTAGAATCATGTACGCAGGCATCTACAGGGCATACTTCAACACATTGTGGTGCATCATGGAACCCTGAACATTCTGTGCATTTGTCTGGAACTACATAAAAGAAATCATTAGAATAAAAACCTTCAGCTCCCGATGGCGCTGCTGCTCCTTCACCATATGTTACTCCCGCTAATTCCCAATTAACTCCTCCTTGATAAATAGCTGTATTTGGACATTCAGGTTCACAGGCTCCGCAATTAATGCATTCCTCGGTTATCTTATATGCCATTTTTAAGTCTCCTTAATTTATTACTTGCTTGTTTGTTTATTTTCTCAGCATTTACTTGTTCCTATTGTACCACGAATTCTATGCCAAGCCATTAAATTCTATATGTATTGAAAAATCATCAATTTTATTGAAATGAATAGATATGATTTACCGCTGTTAAAAAACTATATATCGGGATTTTCATTTATAAGAAAATAGGTGGGCTATTTGTTACTCTACATTGAAAAATGAGAGGCTGCTTTACAGCCTCTTATTTTTATCTTCCTAAACTGTCTAAATACTCTTTCTTCTTCAATAAAGAATCTTTATCCTCTACATGTCCTGTGTCTGGTATACAACAATCTACTGGACATACTGCCGCACACTGAGGTTCATCATGGAATCCTACGCACTCTGTGCATTTATCTGGTACAATATAAAAGAAATCATTAGAGAAAAATCCCTGTGCACCTGATGGTGCGGAATCTCCATCTCCATATGATTTACCAGATAATTCCCAGGTTGCACCGCCTTCATAAATTGCTGTATTGGGGCATTCAGGTTCGCATGCTCCACAGTTGATGCATTCTTCAGTTATCTTAATTGCCATTAGGCTTCTCCATAATAAATTAAATTTCTAAGTACCCTGATATTTTATAATATCCTAGTGACAAATTAACAAAAAGTGGATTAAAACATCAATGCACATTTCATTAATTGTATAATATTACCACCCTCCGGATGATCCACCACCACCGAAACTTCCTCCTCCACCGCTGAATCCGCCTCCTCCACCAAATCCGCCGCCGAAACCTCCCCCTGAACCTCCACCATAATAAAGGAATCCACCCCCTCTTCTACCTCCCCCCCTCCTTAAAAATGAGAATAAAACAAAGATAATTATGCTGAAAATTGTAATAAAAGGGGAGAATTGCCTCCTGCTGGTAGTCTGTTTTTCAGCTTTGTACTCTCCCGCAATAGTTGCAAAAATTGCATCTATTCCGGCATTTATCCCCGTATAATAATCTTCCCTTAAAAAGTAAGGTTTTATTACATTTCTGATTATAGAGCTTGAAAGTGCATCAGGAAATACCCCCTCAAGTCCATAACCTACCTCAATTCTTAACTTTCTGTCATTTTTAACCACTAATAATAATATTCCGTTATTCTTTTTTGTCCCTATTTGATTCTCTTTCGCAACATCATATGAGTAATCCTCTAATGGATATCCATCTAATGTCTCTACCATCAAAAAAACTACCTGATTCGATGTAGTGTCCGCATACGCCTTTAACTTTGAATTTAAGGCCGCCGTCTGCTCTGTGGTAAGTGTACCTGTCAGATCATTAGCCCAGTACGGAAGCTTGGGTATTTCGGGCTTTTGTGCAAAAATAGAACATGTAATTAAAAGAAATAGAATTAGGGTTTTCATCTGTTTTTATCTAAAATTCAACTTTAGGAGGAGTCTCGGTTCCTGGTGCTGATTTGAAGTATTCTTTGTACCTGAATCCGAACATCCCGGCAAATATGGCAGTTGGGAATCGCCTTATACTTACATTATATTGCTGTACCACCTCATTAAAGTTCCTTCTTTCTACCGAGATCCTGTTCTCTGTCCCCTCAAGTTGAGCCTGTAATTGAAGAAAATTCTCATTTGCCTTCAGATTTGGATAGTTTTCCACTGTTACAAGTAGTCGCGAAAGCGCATTGCTTAAGTTCCCTTGCAGCTGTTGAAACTTTGCAAATGCCTGCGGATCATTTAATACTTCCTTCGTTACATTCATCTGACTTACCTTGGCCCTTGCCTCAGTAACATCGGTAAGTACTCCTCTTTCAAAATTAGCATATCCTTTAACTGTATTTACCAGATTAGGGATAAGATCTGCTCTCCTCTGATATTGATTCTCTACTTGACTCCAGCTTGAATTGACTGATTCATTCAGGTTTACTAATTTATTATAAGAACCTACTCCCCACATAACTATTATCAGTATTAAAAGCAGGATCCCTCCGGCTATCGATAATCCGATTATCATCCCTTTTTTCATTTATACCTCCGGGTTGTTAAAATTGAATAGTTTTTATCTTCAATAATGGGATATTATTCTAAAACATAAATTCCGAATTTTTAATTTATAATGTTTTTGCTGAATATCCAATAGAATTGTGTTGGATGGATTTACGGTTTTTCCCCTCGGTAGCCATTCTGCAAATAAGATAGCGCCCCGTTCGATATCTCTCTGTTCCTCTCTATTGTAAATTTCTCCGCATTCTGATTATTCCCGTTGTAAAACCTGAACCAGAGCAATTCCCCTACAACCACTCCATCAAAAATCCTCCCTGCCTGAAATGCCGTAACCGTTGTATATCCCCATAAAATGTTCCACCCGAGAGATAATAACCCGCTTAAATAATGTCCTGTGTATACTTGGCCCGCCCCCGGAATAAAATACGACAATAATTTTGCCTTTGTTACACTATACCTCTCATTATCGATACTGTCGCACATCTTCTTAAGTTCGTGATCAGGAGATATTTTTGAAAACTGAATTGCTGCTTTATCCCAGTCATCCGCAAAAATATATGCCCATCCTCTCCAGTAATCTATTTCCTCTCTTTTACCGTTAAATCGTGAATCCTTCTCCAGTATATCAAGTAACGATATTGCCCTCCCGGTCGTCCTCCTTAAAATATTAATCTTAATAATATTTATCCTGCATTTATATATATCCTCAGATGATGTTGCACTCATTTCCGCCCGGGTAAAATAATTAAGCGCATCTGTAAATTTAGCCCCCATCTTATAGCATTCACCAATTAACTCATTCGAAATGTATGCATACCTTTTATCCCTGTCAAAAAATATTAAACGCTTCAGCTCGGTAATTGTATTAAAATATTCTCCCTTTGAATACAACTCCTTGGCTTTATTAAACTGGTCTCCCAATTGTCCTTGAGGTAATATCACCTTTGCAGTAAGCAATATTATGAATACTATCTTATTTACAGAATTCATAATCTGGTATAAAATAATCTTTATTCTC
Source organism: Ignavibacteriaceae bacterium (assembly GCA_031292455.1). Lineage (GTDB taxonomy): Bacteria > Bacteroidota > Ignavibacteria > Ignavibacteriales > Ignavibacteriaceae > Fen-1301. The sequence goes on along the minus strand of JARLHC010000006.1, from coordinate 21,160 downwards.
AATAAATAGTTTCATGTCTGTACTGAGTTTGAAATTCACCTTCGCATTAAATATTTGAGCCGATGCCGCTGAACCATATATATTGCCGGCATAAAAAAATGTCGACAGTCCCGCAAATACCCATCCCCTTAATTTATGATCTGCCTTAAAATCAGTGTACGATATATATCCCATTATTCCTGTTACTATAAATGCTATAATTCCGTCACTGTATTCTTCTGTATATATCTTCCCGGCTCCCGGTATCAATGTGGATAATATAATTGCAGTTAATTCACTTTTATAAGGGGGATTCAGCTTCCTCTCATAAAAATCTGACACTGCTCTCCTATCCTCTCCCTCAAAAATAGATAGTAATTTATTCTTTACAGGCAAAGTTTTGTAATCCAGTAAATAAGAGAATACATTTAGTTGCTTTACCGGCAATAGATTGTCTCCGTTCCTTTCTAATGTATCATAATTGCTTAGCAGGAATTGAGTTTTGAAAAACTCTAACCTTGCATTGCTATAATAATATGAATTCTCTTTTATCTTTATAAAACTTAACCCCGCCGGTTCATACTTTCCGATCTTCAGATATGCAAGCCCTATCTTAAAATTTATAGTATCACTTCCGGCCGTCCCTGCTATCTCCTGGTATTCATCAATTGCCCTTAGGTAATCCTTTTGACAGTAAAGATAATCTGCAAAAAGTCTCCTGCTTTCTGTGGAATACATATTTGTATCCTGTGAAAATGAACTATTTTGAATAAGAAGTAATATAAATAGGAAGGGGAGAGGTATATTTTTCAGAAAATAGCTATTCATTAACTATAACCCCTGCCGGGATGTATTTTATTTTATCCTTATCCAGTGTGTATAATGTCGGCGGATCATATAAATGCCTGTTCCTTGATATAGGGTAGTGTGATAACCTTCCGAAAGTATTCATGTCCCTGGTAAACCGGTCCGCAAACATTAACGTCCCCTGCACTATATTCGTCTCTTTCACTGATTGAAGAAAAAATGATGAACAGGTGGGACTGAAAGGACAGTTATCTCCATCAACATCAGATATAATAACCCAGTAACCTATAACCAATGATTTTAATATTATCTGTCCCGGGTTGTCACTTCCAATACTGTAGTTTCTGGAAACTGTCCCGCTATTAATCGTATAAGGAATGTCCGCCTTCCCCCATTTCTCCCAATCCGTCTGGGCAAATAAAACCTGCATACCCAAGCAAATTAAAACAAATAATTTAATCATATCTAATTCCTTATCCCCCCGTCTGTCTTATCTCTAATTTAGTCTCTCCCGGATATTAACAGCCATGATTTCTTCCCCGTTATTTATTATGCTCATCCATCAACCCTCTTGAAATCACCATCTTCTGGATCTCCGAGGTTCCTTCATATATTTCTGTTATCTTCGCATCCCGTAAATATCTTTCAACAAGATACTCTCTTACATAACCATAACCGCCGTGGATCTGTATTGCTTCTAATGCACATTCCACCGCAATCTTGCTTGAATATAATTTTGCCATCGCCGCTTCATTATAATATTTCTTTTTAGAATCCTTCAATGCCGCTGCTTTGAATGTCAGTAGCTTTGCTGCATCCACTTTTACAGCCATGTCGGCTAACTTGAACTGGATTGCCTGAAAATTCGATATCGTCGCTCCGAATGCTTTCCTCTCCTTTGAGTATTTAATCGCGGCATTTAAGGATGCTTCAGCTATACCAATCGCTTGCGCTGCAATCCCAATCCGCCCCCCGTTTAATGTATTCATTGCAAAATTGAATCCCTTCCCTTCACTCCATACAAGATTCTCTTTAGGTACCCTGCATCCTTCAAATGTTAAAGAACATGTGTCGGAACTTCTGATTCCTAATTTGTCTTCCTTCTTGCCATGCTCGAATCCAGGTGTACCTTTCTCTACTATGAATGTGGATATTCCTTTGTGCCCTAGCGACTTATCCGTGGTAGCAATAACAATATAATAATCAGCCGTAGTTCCGTTAGTTGTCCAGTTCTTTATACCGTTAAGTATATAATAATCTCCATCTTTATCCGCTGTGGTCTTCTGCTTTGTAGCATCACTCCCTGCTTCAGGTTCCGATAATGCAAATGCTCCGAGCTTTTCCCCCTTCGCAAGTGGTACTAAATATTTCTCTTTGATGTAATCAGTTCCGTACTCTTCCAGTCCGTAACAAACTAATGAATTATTAACTGACATTATTACCCCTACACTGGCATCTACTTTTGATATTTCAATCATGGCAAGTACATAACTTATAGTATCTAATCCTGCCCCTCCGTATTCGGGCGGTACCATCATGCCTAAAAATCCAAGCTCCCCTAATTTCTTAACAATGTCCTTCGGAAATTCAGCGTTAATATCTCTTTGAATTGTTGATGGGGCAATCTCTGCTTCTGCAAAATCCCTTGCTGCCTCCTGTATCATTAACTGTTCTTCTGTCAAGTCAAAATTCATTTGGGAATTTCCTTTGTTTATTAAAGTGTATGAAAAATAACCTAATTATAGAATTATAGCAAAGAACCTATAGGGAAATATTTGTTATATTTGCCCCCATGATTCAGATTGCTAAAAAGAAAGTTCTCCTTAAGGGTATGCCCCTCGAAGAGCTTAATAATTATTTCGTTTCCATTGGTGAACCTAAGTTCAGAGGAGGACAGGTATTCAATTGGATGTATAATCATCTTGCCACCCTTTTCGGAGAAATGGATAACCTCCCTAAATTACTCCGCAGTAAATTGGCTGACGATACAATTATTAAAACCCTCGATTTTGTAGATTCCCAAATATCCGCTTCTTCGGGTACTAAGAAATTTATATTTGAAACTATTGAGCATAATAAAATAGAATCCGTTATTATCCCAGAGGAAAATAGAACTACCCTTTGCATCTCCACCCAGATCGGGTGTCCCCTCGATTGCAAATTCTGCGCTACAGGACTGATGGGCTATAAAAAGAATCTTACTGCCGGTGAAATATTCGACCAGTATTTGCTTGCAGCTAAAGATTATGGGAAAGATAATATTTCCAACATCGTTTATATGGGTATGGGTGAACCTCTTTTGAATTATTCGGCAACCCTCAATTCACTTAAAATATTTGCCGATGAACTTACTACAGGTATCAGTCTTAAAAAGATTACCGTTTCAACAGCCGGTATTGCGCCCAAAATAATTGAACTCGCTGATTCGGGTCTGAAGGTTAAAATCGCCCTCTCCCTTCATTCATGCTTTGAGGATACTCGCTCTAAAATTATGCCCGTAAATCTGAAATATTCCCTTAAACAGAATATCGATGCAATCAAATACTATGTTAAAAGAACAGGTACCCGCGTTACTTTTGAGTATGTTATGCTTAAAGGAATTAACGACCGCCAGGATGATATAAATGCGCTCGCCAAATTATGCGCTGAAATCCCTTCCAAAATAAATATCATTCCGTTCAATTCATTAAAACATATGAACCCTGAAGGTTATTCAGCTCAGCTTGAACCAACTCCTAAACGTAAAATTGAAGACTTTGTCACCCGTCTCCGCGATAGGAATATTACTGTCATCGTGCGTTATACACAGGGCGATGATATTGCCGCTGCATGCGGACAGCTCGCTACTAACTATTCTTGAAATCTAATGAAAAAACTAACTCACGACGAAATATCCCAAAACAGAAGTACCATTGAAACCCTTCACCTTGTAAAAAAACTTCCTGTATATGTTCTGCTTGATAGCATCCGTAGTAATTATAATGTCGGTTCAATATTCAGAACTTCCGATGGAGCAATGATCGAAAAACTCTATCTCTGTGGATATACTCCCCATCCTCCTAAAAAAGAAATATTAAAAACTGCACTCGGCGCTGTCGATAGTGTCTCCTGGGAATATGTAAAGGATCCTAAAGAAGTAATATTAAAATTAAAAGAGCAGGGGATTAAGATTTGCGCACTGGAATTAACTGAATCAAGCAGTGAATATTATAAGCTGGAAAATAACAATTTTCCTCTGTGTCTTGTGGTTGGAAATGAAATTACTGGCGTGTCACAGGATTTACTTGATCTTTGCGATCTCTCAATCGAAATTCCCCAGTATGGTATTAAACAATCACTCAATGTAGCTGTCGCCTATGGCATCGCTATATTTGATTTAAGAAAAACCTTCGATCAGTTATAATTCATCAATCCCCCTTCCCCTCAATCAAAAGATATATCTTAATAACTGGTCTGTAACCTCCCCCTATGAGCTATTACTCTATTTCCGCTCTGTATCGGCCTTTCACCTGCTTTTTAACGACTTTTAGCGCACTGAAAATCATTGGGATTATGCTTTCGGAAGGTTAAATATGCCCCTATATTATATAATTTGTTTGCCTTTTAGTCAAGTCCTTTTTTATTTATTTACTCTAAAATTTTAATCGCAGCTTTATAATACTCTATTTCCTGTACACAGTTTTTATATTAACAAATTCCTTTATCCCTGATACGGATAACTCCCTTCCATATCCCGATTCCTTCACCCCCCCAAAGGGAAGTCGTGGATCGGACTTTACTGATTCATTAACAAAACAATTCCCCGCATTTAACTCTTCTCTTGCAATCCTTTCTCCGCGTGCTATATCTTGAGTGAATACAGCACCCCCTAACCCGAAAACTGAATCGTTCGCTATCCTTATTGCATCAGCTTCATTCTTTACTCTTATTAAGCACGCAACTGGACCAAATAACTCTTCCTTATACGCTGGCATCTCCGGTTCAACATTTGTAAGTACTGTAGGAGGATAAAATGCTCCTTTATTATCGGGGATTTTTCCCCCTATTATTACCTTGGCTCCTGATCTAACACTCTTAATTACCTGTTCATGTAAACCTGCTCTGAGATCATTTCTAGCTTGTGGCCCAACAATTGTATCCTCTTTCATTGGATCACCCATAACTTTGGATTTCATCTTCTCAACAAATAAGTCCTCAAATTTCCGGTAGACTTCATTGACTATTATAAACCTTTTGGCTGCGATACAGCTCTGTCCGCTATTAATCAATCTCGAATTCACACATATTTCAGCAGCTTTTTCAAGTTCTGCATCTTCTAAAATTATATAGGGATCACTTCCTCCTAATTCAAGAACTGATTTCTTTATTACCGATCCTGCAATTGCCGCAACAGATTTCCCTGCGGCAGTACTCCCTGTCAATGTTACCCCCTTTATTCTGTCATTCTTGATAATGTCTCCAACTTTGCAGGAATCAATAATCAAAGTCCTGAATAGGTTTTCCGGGAATCCTGCCTCTCTGAAAATATTCTCAATCGCTAATCCGCATCCCGTTACATTTGAAGAATGCTTAAGTATACCTGCATTTCCTGCCATTATGTTCGGAGCAGCAAAACGGAATACTTGCCAGAAAGGAAAATTCCATGGCATTATCGCTAATATTACCCCCAATGGCTGGTATGTTATAAAACTCTTTGTTGCATCGGTTTCTACTGTCTCATCTTGTAAAAACCTCTCCGCATTCTCAGCATAGTAATAGCAAACAAAAGCACATTTATCTATCTCACTACGTGACTGTGTAATCGGTTTTCCCATCTCTGCTGTCATTAATATTGACAAGCTCTCTCTCCTTTGCCTTAATACTTTTCCCGCAGCTTTCATTCTTTCTGCTCTTAGTGAAAAACTCGTTCTCTTCCATATATCAAATGAATTATCAGCGTTAATAATGATGCGGTCTGTTTCATCTTTCCCCATTGCTGTATATGATTTAATTTCTTCTTCCGTTGCTGGGTTAAAAGATTTTATCATATCAATTCTTCCTCTTATTTTACTCTCTTGATCACTACTAGTGTCTTATCATCTGAATATTGCCCGTTCTTGGAAAACTTTATAACATCTTCCAGTATTGTATATGCTATTTCTTTAGATGATTTATCACTGATTTCAGTAATAAGTTTTCTCAATCGGTCATCTCCATATTGCTCAAACTCAGAATTCGCCGATTCCGTTACTCCGTCTGAAAATATAAGTAGCACATCCCCTAATCCAAAGTTTATACTTCCTATAGTGTAAATTGCCTGTGGTGCAGGTCCTAATACCGGTCCTGTTGAGTCTAAAAATATTATCTTATCAGTTCCTTTCTTTACGAATAACGGGGGATTGTGCCCTGCATTCGCATAAAGAAATAATCCGCTTTTATCATTGGTTAACTCACCGTAAAATAGTGATGCAAATTTATCATCGGCAAATATCTTATTAACTAATTGGTTCATGCGTTTCATTAAAGGTAAAATATTAATCTCAAAGTTTGATGCCATCCGCAATGCTCCCGATATATACATTGCCTCCGCTGCTGCGCTTACCCCTTTGCTCGCAGCATCTCCTACTGTCACACCAAGTCTCTGCGAGTCCCCTCCTATATCAAGATAATCAAAAAAATCTCCCCCCACTATTTCAGCAGGATCAGTTATTCCGAATAATTCGTAATTGTGAAACTTATATTCATGCTCTGGCAATATGCTCTTTTGAAGCTCCCTCGCTTTATCGATATCTGCTCGTAGTTCCTTTGCCCTTAAATGATATTTCCTTGACTTAATCTTGGATGTCAATGCAGTGGCTATAATATTAAGTGTAATTAAAAATTCTTCATTTATGTCATTGCTGTTAAGTGCAAGTAGATATTCATAATAAGTCTTTCCGTCATATTTTATCCTGTCTCCTACGCCTGAAGCCGAATATTTAAATATACCCTTGCTTCTTAATATCATATTAGTCTCATTGTCTACTACTGTCCTCTCTTTAGCTATTAGATCAAATATCGGATACTCATCAATTTTTATTGAAAAATTATCCTCTATCTTGTCTACCTTGCCTGTCTGGAATATCAATTTGTATGTACCGGAATCAGTGTTTAGTTCCCATAGCCTTCCACCGGTTAGATTTATTGCATAGTTTTCTATTAACTCCCGTATTACTGATATCAGCATCTCAGTATTGGATGGAAAATTCTTTGATGCAATTGTCTCGACAGTCTTATATAGTTTCTTTGGTTCCATTTCCTGTATCCTGGATAATGATTATTCCTTTTTCTCTATTCCTTAATATATAATAAAACACACTATTATATATTTCTTAAATAAAATGTCAGTGGAATATTTCGTTTGTAAATTGTCACTTTGACTTTGTCCCCACAAGTATGTAAAGCCGCTAAGGATTTATTTCTTTAGCGGCTTTTCTGTAATATTTTAGGAACTAAATTTTAACTCTGATAGGAATGGTAAATCTAGTCTTTGCAAGTTCATATGCTCCGAATATTACTGCCACATAAAACATATCTCCTAAAGCAGTGTATGTAAAAAATGGGATCGCCATGGTAAAACATTGTGCAAGCCCGGCACCGGTCTTGGCATAAAAGGGATCGGATATCCATTGAGCAAAATTGGTTATCACAAAGAATAATACTGATGAGGATAATGTAGCAAGGAAAATATTCGTTACTTTCTTATTCTTTGAAACCTGTAATCCTATCAATACTATTAGGGCAAAACTTAAGTATACTGCCCACATCGTGTGGTGGAATCCTATTATCAGGTCTGTCAGTAACATTGCTATAAATGGTACGGCAAATGCAAGTTTCCTGTTTGGTAAATATGTGCCTCCGAATAATGCTATAGCTCCTACTGCAGTAAAATTAGGATAATGAGGGATTAACCTCGTAAAGGCTGCCGCAAAAATCAATCCGGCTGCTAATAGAAACTTTCCGGTTAAGATATTCTTATTCATTTTATCTCCTGAAGTAATTATCTGTTTTAGTTTATTCATTCTAATTAATTAAATATATAATAAAAACTTATAACATGCTGTATCTAAAAATTCAGCTTGAAACCCAGGTACCCTGATAATCCTGCTGTTCCATATCCGTAAACTTCTTCATAATATGTATTAAATAAATTATCAACCCTTCCATATATCTCCATATATGAATATAAATCATAACTTGCCGATAAATTTACAATTGCATACCCGGGTAATGTTACCCGTACTGGTACATAAGCAGGGTAATATTCATCATCTCTTTTGCTTAAATATGTTAATTCTGCTGTTGCGCTTAATTCATGACTGATATTGTAAAATAATATAAAATCTATTTTATCCTTGGGTCTGCGTAATAATGGCTCCCCTTTATCCGGTCCTTCTAATTCTGTGGCTTTTGTGTATGTATAGTTAAATTTAAGTTTGGCCTTTGCTGTAATAATAGTTGTGGAAAAGAACTCAATACCGTACGTTTCTGCTTTGTCAATATTGATAGTCTTAAAATTATTGTCATAACCGAATAAATCCTCAAACTGGTTATTAAAATATGTTATCCCTAATGAAATATTATTATGGTAAAGATTCTGTTCTATTCCGGCATCCCAGCCTTTGTTCCGTTCTGGTTTTAATAAGGGGTTCCCATATGCCGGATCATAAAGATTAAATAGGGAAGGGGAGTGGAATGCTGTACCGTAAGTCAGCTTTAATTTGGTCCCGGTTTCGGGAATTATGTATGCTGGTGCTATTCTGTATGTGGTAACTTCTCCAGTAAGATTATGCTTATCAAATCTCACTCCCACTGTTGTAAAGAAATTATATTGTGTCTTTATCTGGTCCTGTAAATATATTCCTGTAGTATAGGTCCTCTTATCTGGAAATAAACTCAAATTCGTTCCGTAATAATACTCTGAATTAGCACTTTCATTAACTGATTCAATCCCTAATGTAAAAAGATTCCAGCTGTTAACTTGAATATTATTCTGCCAGTCTAAATTAACTTTGCGCCCGTCATAAAGGCTTCTTGAAGAATATGTATTGTAGGTGGTTGAATCAAATGAATATCTCCTTACATTTCTGAAAAATGATCCTCCCAATGTCAGCTTCCATATTCCGTCAAATAACGACAATGCCGCTTCTCCTCTTAAAGCTCCTTCCTCCATATTGAATATATAAGTGGGATCATCACCATGTAATCCTCCCCATTGATCATAATCAGAACTCCCTTTCGAAAATCGATAGAAAAAATTAAAACTCAAAATATCATCCAGATCTAATCCGAATCGTGATGACAGATTATAATTATCTGATCCGTCCCTTTCACTATTCCCATATCTTGTTGATGCCGATGAAAATCCCATAGTCTTAAATCTTGATAAACTCACTGAATAGTTGAATATATCTGCACTTCCATTTAATCCGGCTGTCCCTCTGTATGTTCTGTACGATCCCCCTTCACTTGTGAGTAATATATTAGGTCCGCCGTCTCCTTTCTTGGTAATAATATTTATCACTCCCGCCATTGCATCTGAACCGTAAAGAGGACTCTGTGGTCCTCTCAATATTTCAATTCTTTCTATATTGTCCGGAGGCAGAAAAGAGAAATCATATGAGTTCCCCGGATCACTTGGCATGTTTGCTTCTACTCCGTCAATTAACACTAATGTATGGTTTGAGTTCGCGCCCCTTGTATAAATATATGACAGTTTATTTGCCCCACCATCCTGTGTGAAACTTAATCCGTATTCCTCTTTCAGTAGATCAAATACTGTGGTCTTATTCCTTCTTGCAATTTCTGCCGAATCGATTATGGTAATGGAATTTGCTAATTCCATAATGGAATTTTCTGTTCTTGTTGCCGAAATAACAATATCTGATAGCTGGTAGGTTTTAATCGAATCCCTTCTCTGCGGAAATATGCAGATTGGAAAGATCAGTAATAACAAAGTATAATAGAAATATTTGAACATAGAAGTTACTCCCTGAAATAATTATTTATTGGTGTAACTTCGTGGGTAAGCTAAATCCAACCTCACCCGCGAAGGTTGTTTATAATAATTTACGGCAGGTCTCCTGGCTTGATTTTATTATCTTTACAGTTGCGCGTCAGCTCCGGATTTCCACCGGATTCCCTATCTTTCCCGTTCTACCCGGGACACCGTAATACCTAAAAGAACTTGTTTCTAAAATAATCTTTTCTACTGGAACTCTCAAATAGTTTTTTGTTATATGTGCTTATAAGAAAAATTCAATCAGTCCTATCCTTCAGCAAAAAAACCTTAATTTTAATCCTTATTATATTGCATTTCTTTCCCCTATTGAATAAGTTTCACAAGTTTTATTCATAAAAATTTAATTCATTGACCTAATTTCCGAACTTACCTATATGAGGAGAATTTAATGGGTTGGTTTTTAAAATTTATAGACTCATCTGTTGGTAAGAAACTGGTTATGGCTTTAACCGGATTATTCTTATACCTCTTTTTGATCGAGCACGTAATTGCAAACCTTTTACTTTTAAATAATGATAATGGTGAAGCTTACACGATATATGCTGAGGTTCTGGGCAGCTCCTATAATATTCCCCTCAGAATTATTGAGTTTGGCCTCTTCTTCTTCCTGTTATACCATTCTATCAATGGAGCTCGCCTTTGGTGGACTAATAGGAAAGCTAAGGGCATCCCATATCTCGTAAACAGAGCTTCTGAAAATAGTTCCTTCTTCTCACGCTTTATGATTCAAAGTGGTTCCATAATATTTATTTTCCTGGTAATACATCTAAAATCATTTTTCGTTAACTATCGACTCGGAAATCCGGGTGATACAATGTATCAGGGTGTTGTTAAAACTTTTGAAAACCCCCTCTATTCCTGGTTCTATATATTTGCTATGATTTTACTTGCCTTCCACCTCGTCCATGCATTCCAGAGTGCCTTTCAAACTTTGGGGCTAAGACACAATAAATATACTCCCTTCCTTAAAAGTTTCGGAGTAATCCTGTCCATTCTTATCTGCGCCGGATTTGCTTTAATACCGGTTTATTTCCTCTATCTTCATAATGCGGGAGGTTATTAATATGAAATTAGATTCAAAAATCCCAGCTGGCAACTTGGCTGAAAAGTGGAGTAACCAGAAGTTTAATTATAAACTTGTAAATCCTGCTAATAAAAGAAAATATGAAATAATTGTCGTCGGAACTGGTCTTGCCGGTGCTTCTGCTGCCGCTTCTCTTGCTGAATTGGGCTATAAAGTTAAAGCTTTCTGTTATCAGGATAGCCCCCGTAGAGCTCACAGTATTGCTGCTCAGGGAGGTATAAATGCTTCAAAAAATTATCAGAATGATGGCGACTCTGTATATAGACTTTTTTATGATACTGTAAAAGGCGGCGATTACCGTTCCCGTGAAGCAAATGTCTATCGGCTTGCTGAGGTAAGTTCAAATATTATCGATCAATGCGTGGCTCAGGGTGTTCCCTTTGCCAGAGAGTATGGTGGACTTCTTGATAACAGGTCATTCGGTGGAGCCCAGGTCTCAAGAACTTTTTATGCAAGAGGGGAAACAGGCCAGCAGCTTCTTCTCGGTGCCTATAGCGCTATGATGCGTCAGGTCGGTATGGGTAATATTGAATTATTTACCCGAAGCGATATTCAGGATATAGTTGTCGTCGATGGCCGTGCAAGAGGTATTGTCCTTAGGAATATGGTGTCCGGGCAAATTCAGTCTTATGTCGCAGATGCAGTTATCCTCGCTACCGGCGGTTACGGTAATGTATTTTATCTCTCTACTAATGCAAAGGGATGTAATGCAACTGCAATCTGGCGTGCACATAAGAAAGGTGCTCTGTTCGCTAATCCCTGTTTTACTCAGATCCATCCTACTTGCATTCCTGTTTCAGGTAGCTATCAGTCAAAATTAACGCTGATGAGCGAAAGCCTTCGTAATGATGGCAGAATTTGGGTTCCGAAAGACCCCAAAGATAAACGTGCTCCAAATGAAATTCCTGAATTCGAAAGGGATTATTTCCTTGAAAGGAAATATCCTTCTTTCGGTAACCTCGTTCCGCGCGATGTTGCTTCTAGAAATGCAAAGGAAATGATAGATGATGGCAAGGGCGTTGGATTAACCGGTAAAGCTGTCTACCTCGATTTCGCTGAAGCTATCCAGCGGTTGGGTAAAGATACTATTATTGAAAAATATGGAAACCTCTTTGAAATGTATGAACAGATAACTAATGAGGATCCATATAAAGTACCTATGAGAATCTACCCCGCCTCACATTATACGATGGGCGGCCTTTGGGTTGATTATAATTTAATGACTACAATCCCAGGACTATTTGCCCTGGGCGAATGCAATTTCTCAGATCATGGCGCTAATCGACTTGGCGCTAGTGCTTTAATGCAGGGGCTTGCAGATGGCTACTTCATAATTTCATATAGTATCAGCGACTATCTTGCCCAATTGAAAAAAGATAAGCTCACTACCGATGCTCCGGAATTTAAAAACTCTGAGAAAGAAGTAGACAATAAAATTAAACGTTTGTTAAATATAAATGGAAGTAAAACTGTCGATGAATTGCATAGGGAACTCGGTATTGTTATGTGGGATTATGTGGGAATGTCTCGTAATGCGGAAGGTCTCAATAAAGCTAAAAAAATGATTAAAGATATACGTGATGATTTCTGGAAAAATGTTAAAATCATCGGAACTAATGAAGAAATAAATCAGTCACTTGAAAAAGCTGCTAGGGTTGCCGACTTCCTTGAACTTGGTGAGCTTATCGCTGAGGATGCTTTACAAAGAAATGAATCCTGCGGCGGTCATTTTAGAGAGGAAAGTCAGACTGAAGAAAATGAGGCCAAAAGGGATGATGAAAATTGCTCCCATGTGGCTGCATGGGAATATTCCGGTGCTGATAAACCTGAAGTTCTCCACAAAGAACAGCTCCAATTTGAATTTGTAAAACCTTCGCAAAGGAGTTATAAATAATGGCGGAATTGAATTTACACCTAAAAGTATGGCGTCAGAAAAATAAAGAAGACAAAGGTCGTTTTGTTGATTATGATATTCAGGGAATTTCAACTGAAATGTCTATTCTGGAAATGCTCGACGTATTAAATGAGAAACTGATTAAAGAAGGTACCGATCCTGTAGCTTTCGAACATGACTGCAGGGAAGGCGTATGCGGGTGCTGCGGTATATTTATCAATGGCAGAGCCCATGGACCTCTGAAAAGAATCACTACTTGCCAGTTATATATGCGCCATTTTAAGGATGGTGAAACAATTGTTTTGGAACCTTGGCGGGCTAAGGGCTTTCCGGTTCTTAAAGATCTTATGGTGGATAGATCTGCTTTCGATAGAATTATTGCTGCTGGCGGATTTATCGCTGTCAATACAGGTGGCGCCCCCGATGCAAACGCTGTCCCTATTCCAAAACATAATTCGGAGAAAGCTCTCGATGCTGCAGAGTGTATCGGATGTGGGGCTTGTGTCGCTGCTTGTAAAAATGCCTCTGCTATGCTCTTCGTCAGCGCTAAGGTTGCCCACCTCGTTCGCCTGCCTCAGGGAAAACCGGAACGTGAAAAAAGAGTGTTCGCAATGCTTAATCAGATGGAAAAAGAAGGCTTTGGCTCTTGTACCAATACCGAAGCTTGTTCTGCTGAATGCCCCAAAGGCATTTCTATGGATGTTATTGCTGAACTTCGGCGTGAATATTTTAGAGCTTCACTAAAGCAAGAAAATAATTAAAATATAATAATATTCTTCAAATAGGGCGTCTATTCGCCCTATTCTTATTTATACCTTGATAGGTAATAAGAAATTTTGATAACAATTGACTATCTTATCCCTCACATTTCGGAAATTATAAATGTTTGAGAAGGAAATTAAATTTATTGTCGATTTTTCATTAAACAAGGTGAAGACCCTCGGTTCTTTCTTCTCTTTTGAAAAATTACTCGCTACGGATGTTCATCCTGCTATTTTACATTATATATCTGCCGAAATAGATTTTTTAATATTTGAAGACAGGAAAAATCTTATTCAGAATTCAGTTTTTGATTATTCCGGCCCTGAAATTGCTCACTATTTTAATCTTATTGGCGAAGAGGTTAAGAAAACAAGGAAAATTTCTGTTGATGATATTAAAAAACTTATAACTCAGGCTGTCTCTTTTAATGTAAATTACGTCGCGCGCCCCAAATGGTCATTGACTAAATTGATCTTTAATGAAGCCGATCAGAAACCTATTGAGGAAATAAAACTTTCACTTAATTATATCTATTATTACGATTATTTAAAGAATATCCTTTTATCATATCTGAATAAAAAAAGATCTATTTCATTGAGCCTGATTGAATTTGAGGTACTCCTGAATAAAATAGATAAGGAACTTTTCTCTCTTCAATCTGCTAAATTAGTGGATAATGCTCTTTACTCTATAGCGGATTTTATGAATAACGGGAATAACAGTAATAAAGTCCCTGTGCAGTCGGTTGAGGTATTTTTTAAGGAAAGAAATCTGATAGAATATTTATTTAAACTAAGGCGGGCCCTTCCTATCGATGCAAAACAAAAATATTCTGTTGAGGAAATTCGTTCAATTATTTATTCTTCTGCCCCTTTAGATAAAGATTCGCTCGGTTCAGAAACTCATGAAGAATTGGAAAATTCGGATGAGGATTTTCGTAATATTTCTTTTGAAGATAAATTGCCGGAAACCAAATCGCCTGTGGATAAAAACATAACCCCTCAACCCGAAATATCAACTGAGGATTTGTTAAATGAATTAAATGAACCATTCGATTTTATTACGGATAAGAATTCCCCTGAAAATATATTAGATGACCAGGAAATAATCATTTCTGCCTCTGAAGATGAGAATTCATTTAAACTTTATGATGAAGAACTTCTATCCCTTGAAGAACTGGAAAACGATATTAGCAACGATAAGGATGAAGTCAGATTGGATGTTACCGATAAGGAAATTCTGGATATTCAGGATTTCAGTAAAGATCTGAACGACGAATTCATGGAAATTGATGAATCTTCTCCTGATTCGGAAAATGAAGAGAAAAAGATTGAACTTAATGAGGGAAAAGAGCCGTTACCTGAATCGGGAAATGAATTCGAAGTTGAACCCGACTTGCATTTGCAGCAGGGAGAAAAAAATAATTTTCCAAATGATTTGCTTTCGTACCTGAAGGATAAGGAGATTGATAAAATAGTGAACTCAGTTTTTGACGAAGACAGGGAAGATTTTGCAATTACTATGGATAGGATTTCTGTATGTTCTTCCTATGGAGAAGCCACTGAAATATTGAAAAGTGTTTTTCTTACCTATCGGATAAATCCTTTTTCAAGATATGCCGTCGCACTTACTAATGCCGTAGCTAATTATTTTAATCAGGTATAATCGATGTTTATTGACTATGCCGAAGTTGAAATAAAAGCCGGGAGAGGGGGAGATGGGGCTGTGCTTTTCCGGAGAGAAAAATATGTTCCTAAAGGCGGTCCTTCAGGAGGGGATGGTGGCAGGGGAGGGCATGTATATGTTCAGGCTCTCCATAACCTTTCTACTCTTCTTGATTTTAGGTATCATAAAAAATATGAAGCTCAAAAAGGTGCTCCTGGTGCTTCCGCGCTTAAACATGGTAAGGATGGCGAGGACATTATAATCAATGTTCCCGTCGGGACAATTATTAAAGACGCTGATTCTCACAAATTACTTTTCGATCTTGATCAGGATAATAAAAAGATTATGATCGCTAAGGGAGGCAGAGGGGGAAAAGGCAATAGCAATTTCGCCACTCCTACTAACCAGGCCCCCCGGTATGCAGAACAGGGCAGGGAAGGCCAGGAAAAGAAAGTAATATTTGAGCTTAAATTAATCGCTGATGTTGGTTTGGTTGGATTTCCAAATTCCGGCAAATCTACCCTGATATCAACAATTTCAGCTGCCCGTCCTAAAATTGCTGATTATCCCTTTACTACTCTTGAACCAAATCTGGGTATTGTACAATATAAGGATTTTAAGAGCTTTACTGTTGCCGATATCCCTGGTATTATCGAAGGCGCCCACGAAGGAAAAGGATTAGGAATTAAATTTCTAAGACATATCGAAAGAACTAGGATACTTCTCTTCCTTATAGATATTACTTCTGAAAATCATCAGAAAGATTTTACCGTGTTATTTAATGAATTAAAGAGTTATTCCCCTGAACTTGCAAAAAAGATTAAGATTGTTTCCTTCTCTAAAGCAGATTTGCTTCCCGAAGAGGAGGTAAAAAAACTTGCTAAGAAAAAAATTAAAAATGCTGATTCTAATACTCTTGTCTTTTCATCTGCAACTAAACAGGGAGTTCAGGAACTAATCGATTTTCTGTGGAAAACTCTGCAAAAGTGTAAGTGAAAATTTCTTTGAAATAAATTCTATTGTTTCTATATTTACAAGCTAAATATTGATAACTGGCGGGGTAGCTCAGTAGGTTAGAGCAATGGAATCATAATCCATGTGTCGGGGGTTCGACTCCCTCCCCCGCTACCAATTTAGGAGATAAATTATGTATTCGTTATTAATTCTTATAAGTGCACTTATTTCTGTATTCTTGATTATTATGGTCCTTCTTCAGTCAAGTAAGGGAGGTGGATTAGCTGGAACCTTCGGTGGTGGCAATATGGGTTCAATGTTCGGAACTAGAAGAACTGCTGATTTCTTAAGCAAAGCTACATGGTGGTTAGGTGGAAGTTTGGCTGCTTTGGCTTTGATTATTAACCTATTCTTTCTTCCTGGCAAATCTTCAGAAAACCAGAGAGAAAGTATTATCCAGAAATCAGGAAGACAAACTGTTCCTACTACCCCTACTATTCCTAGACAGAATCCTAACGTTCCTCCGGGTAAACCATAAAAATAGTTTAAATTCAAAAAAGGCTGTTATAACAGCCTTTTTTTGTTCATCTGTTTTTTATTTCCAGTCTGTTAATAATTTCACTATCTCGTCTTGGATTGCATGATGAAATCTATTCCCCCTCTTATCAAATTCCATTATCATGCTTATTATAAGATCATCCCCCCTGGCTGTAGTCAAATATCCTGATAAGGAAGATATGCCATCAAGTGTACCGGTTTTTCCATGAAGATTGTTCTCTGCACTGGTTCCCTTAAATCTGTATCTTAATGTTCCGTCAACTCCGGCAATGCTTAAGGATTTGTAATAATTGTCAAAATTAGCTACATCAAAATACATTTTCTCCAGGATTCCGGATATTGAGATCGGTGTAACCTGGTCAAACCGCGAAATACCTGAACCGTCAACTACTGAAGATCCCTTTAAATATACTCCGTTCTCTTCCAGAAAGTTAATTATGGCTTGCGTTGAATAAAATGAATTTCCCTTCTGTTTGGATGATTCAGCACCTATCGTTTTAAATAAACATTCTGCCAGAAAATTATCACTATGCTTATTAATCAACGCTATTAAATCTCTGAGAATAATTTTCGATTCAGAAAGTATTATTCCGTTTTTAGGTGCCTCACCCTTGGTACATGATGTTCCGACTGATATACCTTCAGCAATTAGCTTTTCTCTCAATAGTTTGGCAGCAAATAACGGCGGGTCGCTTATATTTGTGGTATATGCCTTCATTCTCCGTCTTACTTTTTTATAAGTAACTACTCTGTTCCTGTCAATAACTAATGCGGATATTGGCGGGAGACTTATGTTTGTTACTTCGTCCGGTATCCAGTCCGCTCGGAAATATACATCGTCAAAATAATTATCATCACCGATAATTTGTCCCGTTATCTTTTTTATCCCTTTATGTGCTAAATCCTTTACCATCCGTTCAAGGTCTGAAGAGGTAAAGGTCGAATTACCATATCCCTTTATGTAAAGATCCCCATTAATTACTCCGTTCTTAATGTTATGATCATTCGTAATTAGCTTTGTATAAAGTGGAAAATCTCCGCCAAGCATCGATAGTGCTGCAGCTGTTGTAAATAATTTGGTATTGGATGCCGGTGTCATCGAAACAAATGCATTTTTCTGGAATATTGTATCTTGCGTCAGCGGGTTATATATTATTATACCTGCCTTCGTACTTGCCGGAAGTCTCTGAACAATACTCGATATAATGCCCCTGATTTCCTCTCTCGAAGTTCCAAAAGATACCGAAATGAAGAATAATAAGAGAATAAGAGTTTTTTTCATATAAAAAAGAATAATGATTTTTTTGTGTTTTCTTATAAAGAATGATTAAATTTGCAACTCAAAAAATTTGAAAAGCCAATTGGAAATATAAAGGTTCAAATTTCAAATAAAAGGCTTAATTAACAGTATAAAAATATTTTTTCAGGACGGGTAAACAATGGTTAAAAAAAAGACGCTTCAAAAGGCATACGAGAATGAAGAATTTCTCAATTCAGCAGATGCAAGAATTATCAGAATGCTTTCTGAATTTCTTGAGCCTCAAAGCAAATTCCGGAAACATAACGTAGTTGATACAATCGTTTTCTTTGGCTCTGCTAGGCTCCTTCCAAAAGCTCAGGCCGTTAAAGCTCTAAAGAAATTTAATACCCTGGATCCTAAAAAGGTAAAAGGGTTTGCTGAAAAACTTAGAGCTGCCCAGCACGCTGTGCTGATGTCTGATTATTATGAAGATGCGGTTAAACTTTCACAAATGTTGACTGAGTGGTCCCTCGGTCTTAAAACCTTTTCGAATAGATTTATTATTTGTACCGGGGGAGGTCCTGGTATTATGGAAGCAGCTAATAAAGGCGCTAATCTCGCCGGGGGTCTGTCAGTTGGACTTAATATTAGTATCCCTTTCGAGCAGTTCGTTAATAAATATGTCTCCCCAGATCTTAGCTTTGAATTCCATTATTTCTTTATGAGGAAATTTTGGTTCGCTTACCTGGCCAAAGCTCTTATCGTTTTCCCGGGCGGGTTTGGTACTATGGATGAATTTTTTGAAATAATGACCTTAGTCCAGACTGGTAAAATTAAAAAGAAACTGTTAATGGTTGTGTATGATGAAAAATACTGGAAAAGTATAATAAATCTCGAAAACCTTTATAGCAATGGTATGATTAACAAAGAAGACCTCGACCTTTTCTCATTCTGCAATTCAGTCGATGAGGCTTTTAATCTTATTACCCGTCACTTTGAAGATTATTATCTTAATGATAAGGAAATGAAGGTTACTGAACCTAAAATTGCCTTAAAATAATTTCAGTATTAATAAAAAAATTCCCACCTTGGGTGGGAATTACTTACTCTGTGGAAAATTCAATCAGCTAAAAAACTAAAATCTGTGTTCCATCGTTTCGGTGCGGTGAGCTCTTCTTGCAGCTTTTATCCTTTCCATCCTTTTCTTAATTGATGGCTTTAAGAAAAAAGTCCTTTTCTTAAATTCCTTTAAGATGCCGGATCTTTCATATTTCTTCTTAAATCTCTTAAGAGCTTTGTCGATATTTTCATTCTCGCCAATAGTAATACCTACCAAGTTTTCACCTCACTTTAAACGGTAATTTAAATAGTTAATGATTCAATTAATTTTTTATATCCGGATTTCTGAAATTCTACGGCTATAGAACTTCTTCCATTCGATAATATCTCTTTGGAAACTACTTTCCCGAAATCATCCCAGTTCTGGTGATAGATCGATTCACCTATTGTAAATGATTTCGAGGGAGCATATACTGAACAATTTTCTGATTCTATCCCTTCAAGCGAAGGTTTTGTCTCTTTTACAGTCTCAGTCATGTCAATGACCATGGTCTGCTTACATTTTTTGCATTTAGCCCAGCGTTTATTCTCCTGCCCGCTTACGTCTCCGGCTAATTCCATTTTCCTCACACCATTGCATACAACACAAAAAGCTTCAACATTTTTAATTCTAGCCATTGCAAAATAACCTTTTAATAGATTAAATAGACATTAAATTTAGGAAAATATTTATCTATTAGCAAGTTATTTGAGTCCCGAATTATCCGTTAATAGCATTAAATGTGCATAAATTGAGAAAATAACTAATGAAGGAGTGGATTCCTTATAGTCCCGTTATCTATCGTATATCTTAAAACCCCGTTTTTTTTAATTTGTAAGTTAGCCGCATCACCTATTTTCAAACAATTTCCCGGTAGCTCATAATCATATCCATGTAGATCAATTTCATCACTTCCATAATTTGTGGAAAGATCACCTAATTCTTCAATTGTCGAGTTAGTGATAAAGACCTCCGGATTTTCACCATAAATCTCATCAATATTGATCCCTATATCCATTAAACTCTCACAGTTTCTTTCCTTGAATTTCAGGTTTCTTAAAACAAGGTCATATAATGATTCTTTATTGTATGGTAAATTTTCATAAATCTTAAATGTTTCGTCTCTGTAAGTTTTATTAATTATGCTGTTGATCGCAGATAGTAGAATAATGAAATTCAGTTTCCTTATGTATTGTTTCTCTTTGTCATCTTTCCATCCCCCCGATTCTATTAAAATCGTACTGGTCCCTAACCCCTGGAATTTATCACCGAATGACCTTGGTTCATGGTCCTCTTCATATTTGGCAATATGCCCTGGAATATATTTGTTTAATATTCGGGTTAACCCGTTGATCATTTTTATCGCATCTCCACGAGTAGCATCCACCATCCCTTTATGATCAAAGGGCGGCGCAAGAAATGATATCGTGGCTTTTTTGTATGAATCTCCTGCAGTATATCTTACATTCTGATCATGTAAATTAAATCCGAAATCTGCCTTAATCTTATCAAATGTATTTCTTAATATTTTTCCTTCAGGAGTTTCCATCCTGATGGCATCCCTGTTAATATCAATATCAAGAAAATTGCCCCTTTTATATTCTTCCGCTCCGTCAGGATTAACCATAGGTAGAAAGTATAACGTTGTATCCTTAAAAATCTTCTTCCGTAAGTTATTAAATCCATCGTTTCCCGATAGAAAATTAAATATATCAAATATGGCCATCGTAGCAGTTGATTCATCTCCATGCATCTGCGACCACATGAAGATTCTCTTCTCCCCACTGCCTGTCGTTACTAATCTTATCTCTTTCCCGCAGTAAGAATTTCCACATACTGAAACTTTGAATATATTATTGTCTAATTTGTCTATTAACGGAGAGATGTCAGAATGCCTTATCCACCTTGCTGTTAGTGAGTTTTCTTTATAATTGAAATAATTGTTGTACAGCGCTGCTGCTAATTCGAAATCCATCAATCACTTCCTCTTCAAAACACCTGATTTTATATCTTTATTTGTTAAATTTAATCAATAAGTTATTTATTATCTATGTTTTACTCCATTTTAGAAAATAATT
>JARLHC010000040.1 GCA_031292455.1 Ignavibacteriaceae bacterium | reverse complement strand
GATTTTCCCCCAAGACTCAACTCTCTCTCAACCTGAATTAAATAACTATATCCAGTTCCTTGATAAAGAGGTAGGGAAACCTAAAAAAGAAGTTTTGAAAAGTCTCTCTTTAGATAAAATAAAGAAGATAGCTAGTCTAAGGTATCAGGCGTATGATAAAGATTTTTTTAATGCGAGTAAATATTTGTTGAAATCTAGAAAAGAAAGTGGGATAATCGGAATCATTCGCGAGAAAATGGGGAATAAAGTCGCTACGTTATTGTGGGTAAATTACTTATTGAAATATAAAATTAATTCAGTAAATCTGGTTCAACATTATAGTAGTGCAGCAGATTTTACTTATCCGCGATATGAAATAAATGCTACAATTTTAGACGTAATAAAGGGAATAAATAAATTTAAACCGGGAGACACACTTATGTTTTCTTATATCCCAGGGGACTATGTTCCCTATGTTGATTTCCATAAAGGAGAAACTGTGTTCTCTGGTTTTCTAACTGGGGAGTACAGAAATGTTATTAGCATTACACTATTTTATGAGAACCCTAGAGGAGGATCTGACGCAAGTTATGGCAGATATCCAATTGGAAATGGAATTCTTATCGACGCTAATAATGCCTGGGGGTATGGTAAGTCAGTTCCCTGGGAAGAATTTAAGAGGAGATTAACCCAAGATATCAATAATATTATTTTAGGGAGATAAAGATGAAAAATAACTATATAATTCTGTTAATTTTATTTATAATGTTTAATCCCATTAATAATTTATTTGGTCAAAATAATAATTACAGCTTTTTTATATTTGATCAGAATTACCCATATAATATTAATTACGACCAATACTTCCCTACGATTCCAAAAGATACATTGGAAATAGCGGAGAGAGCCTCCGCTATTTTTATATATAGCCCAAATATTTTGGCATAGAAGGTAGATACGCCTAAACATTACTGAGTATCTATTTAAGATTCAGGTTGCTATTAAAAGACGATCGAATTTCTATTTTCTAACCTCCGAAACCTGCCTCAAGAAATTAAGAAAATAATAAAAAATATTGACTTTGATCAGTTATATTTCCAAAAAACATCAGATTGTGAGGTGCGGGCTTTAATAATTCTCAGTTTTGAAAAAGAGGTGAGAGGCCGAAATTCTTATATTTGGCAAAATGAGGGATGGGGTTTATACTGAAATAATTCAATATTTAATGGCACGGGAGTTGTACTATTTTAAGAAAGATTAGAATTGCGAGCAAAACGAATGGTACCGATTTTTTGCACTAAAATAGTTTGAATTTTTAGTGGCAAAAAAGTGAATTTCTGCAGGTATATAGTAGAGGGGTACTTTTTTAAAGGTGGGAGTGGGAGATGGAGCAGGGGAGTTTGAATTTAGAACAGCCAACCCCGAAATTTCCCAAGTCGCTTCAAAGTCGCTTCCAGATCGCTTTACAGTCGCTGAAAGGTTCATACAGGGATCATAGTAAATAGTTAAAGAATAGAATAATTGGTTAATAGATAATTTTCTGACTGTTTTTTAGATTATTTTACAGGAGGTTATAAAATGGGCACACTTAAAAATCAGATTTTAGGGGATGTAAGCGGGAAAGTAGGGTGTATAATCGGAAGAAAAAGGAAAGGGAAATTTTTCATTTATGCAGCACCCGGTGAAGTAAAAATAAGCAATACACCAGAGGCAATAAAATCAAGAAGCATAATGATCCCCCTGGCTAAATTTGCCAGCGTAGTAAATTCCATCCCAGAGTTAAAGTATTTCTGGCTAAAATCAAAAATAAATGCTTTTGATGCTTTCCATAAAATAGAGAGATTGAATTATCCTTTTCTGACATTTGAAAAACCCACTATATATAATACCATTGTTCCTGAAATTTTTATTAAAAATGAGATAAATGAAGCAAGTATTTCATCGAAAGGGATTAAGCTTACGATCTTATCAGGTGAGAAAGCAGAGAAACAACTTAAGAGAGGAAAAGTTTTAACCGGTATCGGGGTTATTTGCTATTTTAATCCCAAGATGAAAGAGATGGATTATTTTCACCTGAGCAAGGTGAGGACAAGTCCTATTGAAATGAAGATTGATAAACAAATTGAGGTTGATATTCCTTTTAATGCAGATGAGAGGAGTAATTATAATTCATATTTGAATAGTATCCTTTATTTTACGATTGTTTCAAAAGATAATTATGGAGAACCGCTCAAATTTTTCTGTAATTACAGGAATGAGTTCAGGCATGAATTTACGGATGAGAAGGAAAGATTTTCATTAAGAGATTCACAGCCATAGCTTCAGGAGTAGAAGAGAGAACTATCAATAGTTGATTTTAATAGGTGAATCAGATACTTCCAATACGAGGAAAGTTTATCTTCCAAAAGGGAAATGGTTCGACTTTTATAATAGGAGCCAAGTTTACCAAGGTGTATCAGAAATTACACTTACTGTTCCGCTTGATCACATTCCTGTTTTTGTAAAAAGCAATTCTTTCTATATATCAGGGAAGATGCTGGAAGGAAATTCAAGGTTATGGAATAGTGGCGAAAATGGTAAGAATTTGAATATTTATGCTTTCCCGGGAGAATCCGGAGATACAGTAATCTTTAATTATGTCGATTATTCAGATAATAATAAAGAGAAGAATTTTTTAATGTCTAAAGATGAAGATATTATCAAAATATCTACTCCACAATTGACTATGAAAGCGGTTTATGTAATAAGAGCCGATGCAGGTGCAAAAGAAGTTCTTGTTGACAACGAAAAGATAAAATGGGAATGGGATAACGCATATAAAGCAGTCATTTTCCATTTGGAAAAAGGGAAAGGATATAATATAGAATTGACACTTAATTCTAAGGAATGATTCTCTTTTTCTTACCTCTTTTGATTTGCATTTTATTTTTAATACAGATATATTTGTGGCTCGTTTGTAATTCTGGGCGGACGCCGGAGTTGGAGAGCCGGGGCGGACTGTAAATCCGTTGGCTGACGCCTTTGGGGGTTCGAATCCCTCGCCGCCCACTACTGAGTTTTCGTACCTGAATTTCAAACCCATGTTAATAAAATAAGTTCTTTTAAAAAATGATATTTGTTTGCGGGAGTAACTCAGTTGGCTAGAGTCACAGCCTTCCAAGCTGTTGGTCGCGGGTTCGAGCCCCGTCTCCCGCTCTCTTAGCCTCGGCTCCGCAATAATTAAGCTAATGCAATAAATAAATTATTTATTGCTGACGTAGCTCAGTTGGTAGAGCACATCCTTGGTAAGGATGAGGTCACCGGTTCAATCCCGGTCGTCAGCTCAAAATAAAAAAAACAGAATATATTATGAGAGATATTATAACCTTGGAATGTAGTGAGTGTAAAAGAAGAAATTACACAACCACAAAAAATAAAAGACTTCATGCCGGAAGAGTTGAGTATAAGAAATACTGCCGGTGGGATAAAAAAATTACAGTCCATAAAGAAACTAAATAATTTTTAGCTACGTCAGTGGCTCAATTGGTAGAGCAGCGGTCTCCAAAACCGCAGGTTGGGGGTTCGAGTCCCTCCTGACGTGCTAACTTAACAGACATATTTATTATGAAAGACAAAATAATTGGCTTTTTTGATGATGTGGTCAAGGAAATGAAAAAAGTTACCTGGCCAACGCAAGCTGAACTTAAAGAATCGACTATGATAGTAATAGTTGTTTGTTTAATACTTGCAGCTTTTACATACGTTATCGATATGGCCGTCCAAACGGTTTTCAAAGGAATATTTTAGGTTAAACCGATGGAATTAAAATGGTATGTAGTCAGAACTTTCTCCGGTCACGAAACCAAGGTTAAAAACCTATTGGACTCCGGGTTGTTAGACAACGAAAAACTCAAGGCAAAGGTTCAGGATATTCTTGTTCCTATGGAGAAGGTTTTTGAGGTTAAGGACGGTAAGAAGAAAAGTAAAACGAAAAACTTCTTTCCCGGCTACATACTTGTTCAGGCTGATCTGGATAACCAAGTTAAGGAGTTCATACTAAATACTCCTTCGGTAATGGGATTTCTTGGTACAAAAAATAACCCTAATCCGCTGCAGCCGGAAGAAGTTAAAAGAATTGTTGGCAGAATTACACAAGATGAAAATAGCGAAAGAAGCGAGACTATTTTCAGATTTGGAGATGTTGTTAAAATTTGTGATGGACCTTTCAATAACTTCAGCGGAACTATCCAGGAAGTTAATGAAGAGAAAATGAAAATTAAAGTTATGGTCTCAATTTTCGGAAGGAAGACTCCAGTTGAGATCGATTTTGTTCAGGCAGAATTAGAAAAATAAGAACTTAATCAGATAGGTATTAACTATGGCTAAAAAAATAACCGGATACGTAAAACTTCAAATCCCTGCTGGAAAAGCAAACCCTTCTCCACCGGTAGGCCCGGCACTGGGTCAGAAAGGTGTAAATATCATGGAGTTCTGTAAGCAGTTTAATGCCAGAACAAATGATAAAGACGGGATTATTACTCCGGTAATGATTACTGTTTATTCAGATAAATCATTCACTTTTATTATTAAGACACCTCCTGCAGCAGTATTATTGAAAAAGGCGGCTAAAACTGAAAAAGGATCTGCCGAACCTCACAGAAATAAAGTTGCTAAGGTATCTCAATCTCAGGTGAAAGAAATTGCTCAGGCCAAAATGCCTGATCTGAATGCCTTTGACATTGAACATGCAATGAGCATGATAGCCGGTACTGCCAGAAGTATGGGTATTACAGTAGAGGACTAATCATTATATAAATTGATGGTGTGATAATGCAAAAATCTAAAAGAAATGAAGCAATAAGTAAATCTGTTGATAAAAATAAAGAATACTCTGTGTTCGAAGCTATCGATCTTATTAAAAAGAGTTCGAAAGTAAAGTTTGTAGAAACCCTTGATTGTGCAATCAGATTAGGGGTCGATCCAAGACATGCAGATCAGATGATAAGAGGGACTGTTTCTTTACCAAATGGTACAGGTAAAGAAGTAAGAGTTTTGGTTGTTTGTAAAGGCGCTAAGGCTCAGGAAGCTCTTGATGCCGGTGCTGATTATGCAGGTTTTGAAGAATATCTTGAGAAAATTAAAAGCGGCTGGGCAGATATTGATGTTATCGTCGCATCTCCCGATACAATGGCCGATTTAGGAAAACTAGGTAAAATTCTGGGACCAAAAGGTTTAATGCCTAACCCCAAAAGCGGAACGGTTACTATGGATGTTGCCAAAGCAGTTAAAGAAGTTAAGGCTGGAAAGATTGAATTCCGTGTTGAAAAGACAGGAATTGTGCATACTGCTTTAGGAAAACTTAATTTTGAAACCGATAAATTAGCCGAGAATACTAAGGCATTTCTTAATACAATTATTAAGATGAAACCTGCTTCTGCAAAGGGTGTATATGTAAAAAGCATATTTCTTTCCAGCACAATGGGTCCTGGCCTGAAAATCACACGTGATGAACTGGCTGCCCATTAATAGTTTTCTGTATAAAAGAAATTACGCGCTCAATAATAAATGCTTCTAACCGACTCGATTAAATAATCAGGTATGGGAAAAAAATGAACAAAAATGAAAAAGCAGAAATCATCTCCGAAGTAAAGGAAATGATTGAAAATGCATCTGCTGTCTATCTAACTGACTATAGCAAAATTAATGTTGCAGATATAAGCAATATCCGCAATGAATTCCGTAAGGAAGGCGTCAACTATAAAGTAATTAAAAATACTTTATTTGAACGCGCTATGAATGATGTAGGCAAGTATGATAAATTGACAGATCATCTTGTTGGAATGACCGGATTTGCTTTCGCTTCTGTAAACCCGGTAGCTCCTGCAAAAATTATCAAGACTTATTTTGATAAGAATAAAAAATTGTCACTGAAAGCAGCTTATATCGAAGGCACTTACTATGACGGAAAACAACTGGATTTATTGGCTTCACTTCCATCTAAAGCAGAAATAGTGGCCGGTATTCTGGGAAGTATAAATGCACCTGCCTCAGGTATAGTTGGTACTATAAATGCTGTTATTAGAGAACTCGTAAGCGTTATTGATGAGATTTCTAAAAAGCAGGCAGCTTAATATTTTGAATTTTTAATTTAATTTAGATTAGGAGAATAAAATGTCAGAAAAAATTTCTGAAATTGTAGAGAAAATTAAAGGTCTAACCCTTGTAGAAGCATCAGAATTAAAGAAAGCTTTGGAAAGTGAGTTTGGAGTATCTGCTGCAGCACCTGTTGCAATGGCTGCTGCTGCTCCTGCCGCTGCTGCTGCTGAAGAAAAAACCGAATTTGATGTTATCCTTTTATCAAGCGGCGATAAGAAAATTAACGTTATTAAAGTTGTAAGAGCGCACACAGGTTTAGGCTTAAAAGAAGCTAAGGATCTTGTTGATTCTGCTCCAAAACCAGTTAAAGAAGCTATTTCTAAAGATGAAGCTGAAAAACTTAAAAAAGAGTTTGAAGAAGCAGGCGCTACAGTAGAATTAAAATAATTTTAAGATACGATTCCTCAATATTTGTAGTTTATAGGTAAAGTGATAAGCGGAGTAGTCCGTCTTATCGCTTTTTATGTTTATTTGATACGTTGAAATGTGTAATGAAAGTAAAAGAATTGATTAATAATTGGAGGTTTTAAATTGAATAACAATAGTAGAATTTCCTTCAGCAAAATTCCCTCTGTAATTGATGTACCTAACCTCTTAAGTATTCAAACAGATTCATTTGAGGATTTTGTTCAGAGGAATGTACATCCGTCTAAACGGGAAAATAAAGGTCTCCAGGCTGTATTTACAGCAAACTTCCCTATTTTCGATAATAAAGAAAACTATCGCCTGGATTTTATTGAGTACTATATCGAAAAACCCAGGTATTCAGTTGTCGAATGTCTTGAAAGGGGGCTTACCTTTGCCGCTCCTCTTAAAGGGAAACTACGTCTGTCAACTAAAGATCATGAAACTGAAGAATTTGTAAATAGTGTTGAACAGGAAGTTTATTTGGGAAATCTTCCCTTTATGACCGAAAAGGGAACTTTCATAATTAATGGAGCCGAACGGGTTATTGTTTCTCAGCTTCATCGTTCCCCGGGTGTTGCGTTTTCTCAAACAATTCATCCAAACGGCACGCCAATTTATTCCGCCAGAATTATTCCTCTACGTGGGTCATGGGTTGAATTCGCTACCGATATCAACTACGTTATGTATGTTTATATAGATAGAAGGAAAAAGTTCCCCGCCACTACTTTATTAAGAGCTTTAGGCTATGCAATGGATGAACAAATTTTAAATCTGTTCAACCTTATTGAAGAAGTTGATGTTAAAAAAGTAAAAATTGATAATTATGCCGGAAGAACTATTGCGAGCGATGTTTTTGATATGTCAACCGGCGAAATCTTTCTAACTAAAGACAGTATTTTAACTGAAGAGGATATTGAAAGATTAAAGGAATCTGATGTTGATACTTTAAAGTTTATTAATTCGGATACTTCTCCTGATCAGGATCTTATTGTTAATACTCTACGAAAAGATACTGCACATTCTAAAGAAGATGCTTTATTTGCAATTTACCGTCAGCTTCGTTCGGGTGAAGCGCCTGATGTTGAAACTGCCGCATCATTGATAGAAAAACTTTTCTTTAATGATAAAAGATATGATCTTGGCGAAGTTGGCCGTCATAGAATGAATGATAAATTAAAAGTTAATGTAGCTGAAAATGTTACTGTCCTTAGTATAGATGATATTATAGCAATTATGAAATATATCATCAAATTGAGGCTGGGAAATGAAACCGTAGATGATATTGATCATCTTGGAAACAGAAGAGTAAGAACCGTTGGCGAACAGCTAGCTCAGCAGTTCAACATCGGAATGGCGCGTATGGCACGTACTATTAAAGAAAGAATGAATATGCGTGATTCTGAAAATTTCACTCCTCAGGATTTAGTTAATGCCAGAACAATAAGCAGTGTTATAAATGCGTTCTTTGGAACCAATCAGTTATCACAGTTTATGGATCAAACCAATCCGCTTGCAGAAATGACACATAAAAGAAGGATGTCTGCTTTAGGACCTGGTGGTCTTACAAGGGAAAGAGCCGGCTTTGAAGTTCGTGACGTGCATTATACTCATTATGGGCGTTTATGTCCGATTGAAACTCCTGAAGGTCCGAACATTGGTCTTATATCTTCTTTAACTATTTACTCAAGAGTTAATCGTTATGGATTTCTTGAAAGTCCTTACCGAAAAGTTGAAAAGAGTAAAATAACAAATGAGGTTGAATATCTAACTGCAGAGCAGGAGGATTATTTTACTATTGCACAGGCTAATGCTCCAATCACCGAACATATGAGATTCCAGACGGAAAGAGTAAAGTCGAGGTATAAAGGAGAATTTCCAATAGTTACACCTGACCATGTTCAATATATGGATGTTGCTCCTGCGCAGATTGTTAGTGCTGCGGCAGCATTGATTCCTTTCCTGGAACATGATGATGCAAACAGAGCTTTGATGGGTTCAAACATGCAGCGTCAAGCGGTTCCACTTCTTCGTCCTGAAGCTCCGATTGTTGGTACGGGATTGGAAAAGAAAATTGCTTCCGATTCACGTGCCGTTATCCTGGCCGAGGATACAGGTGTAGTTGAATATGTAGATGCTGACCAGATTATTGTAAAATATGATATTAATCCGAATAGTGTTGAAGCATTAACCAGTTTTAATGATTCACGCAGGACGACTTATAAACTTACAAAGTTTAATGGTACTAACCAGGAAACCTGTGTTAACCAGCGTCCGATTGTAGAAAAAGGTCTTCGTGTAGTTAAAGGAGATGTTCTGGCTGACGGTGCTGCAACCGATCAAGGTGAACTTGCCTTAGGCAGAAACGTACTTGTAGCCTTTATGCCATGGCGGGGATATAATTTTGAAGACGCTATCATAATAAGTGAAAAAGTTGTAAGCGAAGATGTTTACACTTCTATTCATATTGAAGAATTTGAATTACAGGTTAGGGAAACTAAGCGCGGTGAAGAAGAGCTTACCCGTGAAATACCTAACGTGAGTGAAGAAGCAGTTAAGAATCTTGATGAGAATGGAATTATAAGAGAAGGTGCTGAAGTAAAAGAAGGGGATATCTTAATTGGTAAGATAACTCCGAAAGGTGAAACTGATCCTACTCCGGAAGAAAAGCTGCTCAGAGCAATCTTTGGGGATAAGGCCGGTGATGTTAAGGATGCTTCCTTAAAGGCACCTCCCGGATTAAAAGGCACTGTAATAAAAACCAGATTGTTCAGCAGGAAGAAAAGAGACGGAGATTCCAAGAAGTCAGAAAAGAAAATGCTTGATGCCCTTGAACATCAGCATAAACTGAATGTTCAGGCTCATTACGAGAAAATGGTTGAAAAACTGACAAAACTTACCGAAGGGCATTCTACTACAGGTATCCGCGATCTGGATGGAAGTGTGGTTCTTAGAAGTGGAGTTACAATTAAAGAAACAACTTTCTCTTCAATGGAAGATGTTACAAAACTTGATTATACGCTTGATTGGTTTGAAGCGAAAAAAACAAACACTCATTTAAAAACATTATATAGAAATTATTTTGATGTTCTTTCTGATTTTGAAGAGGATTTTAAAAGAGAAAAAATAAAAATTACCAGTGGTGATGAATTACCTCCTGGTATAGTTCAGCTGGCTAAAGTTTATGTTGCAAAAAAACGTAAACTTTCTGTCGGAGATAAAATGGCCGGACGTCATGGTAACAAGGGCGTTGTAGCTAAAATTGTTCCGATTGAAGACATGCCTTGTCTGCCCAACGGAACTCCGGTTGATATTATACTAAATCCATTAGGTGTACCTTCACGTATGAACCTTGGACAGCTCTATGAAACAGCATTGGGCTGGGCAGGGAAATTGTTAGGGTTAAAATTTGCTACCCCGATTTTTGATGGTGCAAAAATGGAAGATGTTGATGAGTGGCTTGTAAAAGCAGGTCTTGAAATGGGAAGTAAAACAGACTTGTATGATGGCAGATCCGGAGAGAAATTCCATCAGAAAGTTACATGCGGATATATTTATATGCTGAAATTAAGCCATCTGGTTGATGATAAGATACATGCAAGGTCTATTGGGCCATACTCCTTAATTACTCAACAGCCTCTTGGCGGAAAAGCTCAGTTCGGCGGTCAAAGATTTGGTGAAATGGAAGTGTGGGCTCTTGAAGGTTACGGTGCTTCTCATATTCTTCAGGAAATCCTAACTGTTAAAAGTGATGATGTTGCCGGCAGAGCTAAGGCTTATGAATCAATAGTTAAAGGTGAAAACTTACAGGAACCTAATATTCCTGAATCGTTCAATGTGTTAATTAAAGAGCTCCAAGGATTAGGCCTGGACATGAAAGTTAATTAATCATTTGAACAATTTTCGATAAGAAAATAGGAGTTAAAATTATGCCATACAGAGTTCAAGAAAATGCGATGCGTGATATTACAAGTATCACGATCAGTTTAGCCAGTCCCGATGATATATTATCCAGATCATATGGTGAGGTTACTAAACCGGAAACGATTAATTATCGTTCATTCCGGCCGGAAAAAGATGGGCTGTTCTGTGAAAAGATATTTGGTCCTACCCGTGATTGGGAGTGTTTCTGCGGCAAATATAAAAGGATAAGATATAAAGGTATCATTTGCGACCGCTGCGGAGTGGAAGTTACACAGAAAAGCGTGCGTCGTGAAAGAATGGGTCATATTGGGTTGGCTGTACCTGTTGTCCATATCTGGTTCTTCAGGGCCCAACCTTCCAAAATTGGAAATATAATTGGTCTAAGTCTTAAAGAATTAGAAAAAGTAATTTATTACGAATCTTATGTAGTTATCAATCCCGGGCCTACAGGATTAAGCCGGTTAGATCTTATTTCTGAGGACCAGTATTTTGAGGTTATTAACTCTCTGCCTGCTGGTAACGAAAAATTGGAGGATGATGATCCTAAAAAATTCGTTGCTAAAATAGGCGGTGATGCTGTTAAGAATATATTAAAACACACTGAAGTTGAAAAACTGTCTAAGGAGCTTAGGGACCAGCTTAAAGAAGAAACTTCTCAGCAGAAAAAAGCCGATCTACTTAAAAGATTAAGAGTTCTTGAAGCTTTTAAGGAAAAAGAAGGTAAGGTTCCTAATAAACCAGAATGGATGGTATTAAGTTATATACCGGTTATACCTCCTGAACTTCGCCCTCTCGTTCCTCTTGAAGGAGGCAGGTTTGCTACTTCAGATCTTAATGATCTTTATAGAAGAGTAATTATCAGGAATAATCGTCTTAAAAGATTAATTGATATAAAAGCTCCTGAAGTAATTCTGCGTAATGAAAAAAGAATGCTCCAGGAATCTGTTGATGCCCTTTTTGATAATTCAAGAAGAGGAAGCGCCGTAAGAAGTGATAACAACAGACCATTAAAATCGTTAAGCGATATGCTTAAGGGAAAACAGGGACGATTCCGCCAGAACCTTTTAGGTAAGAGAGTTGACTATTCCGGAAGATCTGTTATTGTTGTTGGTCCGGAGTTAAAGTTACATCAATGCGGTCTTCCTAAGGATATGGCAGTCGAATTATTCAAACCTTTCATTATCAGGAAATTGATTGAGAGAGGTCACAATAAAACTGTTAAAAGCGCAAGGAAAGTTGTAGATAGAAAAGATCCTATAATCTGGGATATTCTTGCAAAGATTATTGAAGGACATCCTATTCTGCTAAACCGCGCACCTACTCTTCACAGGCTTGGTATACAAGCATTCCAACCAGTCCTTATTGACGGAAGAGCTATCCAGCTGCATCCGATGGTTTGTACAGCATTTA
Organism: Ignavibacteriaceae bacterium; assembly: GCA_031292455.1. Taxonomy (GTDB): domain Bacteria; phylum Bacteroidota; class Ignavibacteria; order Ignavibacteriales; family Ignavibacteriaceae; genus Fen-1301. Next base: position 41,057 of record JARLHC010000040.1, on the reverse strand, counting down.
ATGCGGATTTTGATGGTGATCAGATGGCTGTTCACGTTCCTCTTTCATACGAAGCACAACTTGAAGCTGCTATGCTGATGCTTAGTAGCCACAATATCCTTTCCCCTCAAAATGGCGGACCAATAGTTGTTCCTACACAGGATATAGTATTAGGTTGTTATTATCTGACTAAACTTAAAGAAGGAGATGTGGGAGAAGGTATGCTCTTTGGTTCTGCTGAAGAAGTTATAATAGCACACAATAATGATATCATCGGTCTTCATGCAAAAATAAAAGTTCGCATAGATGGTGAAATGATAGAAACTACTACAGGCAGGATAATTTTCAACCAGATAGTTCCTAAAGAAATGGGTTACTTTAACCAGCTTCTTATTAAAAAGACATTTGGAGGTTTTATCGGCCAAATGTTTATGAAACTTGGCAATAAAGTTACTGCGAAATTTCTTGATGATCTTAAGGATACAGGATTTAAATTCTCAACTGCCGGCGGGTTGTCAGTCAGCTATGCTGATATGATTGTTCCTGAAGAAAAGGAAGCCCTGATTACCAAAGCTAATAAAAAAGTTGAAGCTATTCTTAATGAGCATGAACAGGGTGTTATTACAGATGCTGAAAGATATAATAAGATTATTGACGTTTGGACCCATACAACCAACGATGTAGCCCGTGCTTTAATGGATAAAATCAAAGTTGCTAACAACGGATTTAATTCTCTTCATATGATGGTTGATTCCGGAGCCAGAGGATCGCAGGAACAGGTTAGACAGCTGGCTGGAATGAGGGGTCTTATGATGAAACCCCAAAAGACATTATCAGGTCAGGCTGGCGAAATTATAGAGAATCCTATCGTTGCTAACTTTAAAGAAGGTCTTTCAGTTCTTGAATACTTTATTTCTACACACGGTGCAAGAAAAGGTTTGGCTGATACAGCTCTTAAAACTGCTGACGCAGGATATCTCACAAGAAGATTAGTGGATGTTGCCCAGGACGTTATTATAAGTGAAATAGATTGCGGCACTATCCTCGGAATTGAAATTACTGCTTTAAAAGATGTAGAGCAGGAAAGAGAGCCTCTTGGTGAAAGAATAACCGGACGTGTTGCCCAGGAAGATGTATATGATCCTAAGACTGATGAACTAATTATTCCTGCCGGTGAAATGATTACTGAAGCGATTGCCAATAAAATTGAAGATGCGAACATTGAGTCTGTATATATTAGAACTGTTCTGACTTGTGAATCAAAACGTGGTGTTTGTGCCAAGTGCTATGGCAGAAATCTTACAAACGGCAAGCTGGTTGAAATAGGTGAAGCAGTAGGTATTATTGCAGCTCAATCAATTGGTGAGCCTGGTACCCAGCTTACTTTAAGAACATTCCACTTAGGCGGAACTTCATCAAGAATTGCATCCCAGTCACAGGTTGAAACAAATATTGACGGAATTGTAAAGTTTGATCGTGTAGCATATGTTGAAAGAACAGATTTTCTCGGCAATATTAAAGTAGTAACAGGACGCCGAGGGTCACTTGGGCTATATGACGAAAATAACCGCCAAATTAAAAAATATGATGTACCTTATGGTGCAGAAATTGTAGTAAATGAAGGACAATTCGTAAAAAAACGGACTCCGCTTTATAACCACGATCCCTACAATTCCGTTATTTTATCAGATATTCCTGGTACAGTTAAATTTATCGATTTAATCGATGGGGTAACTTTACAGCAGGTTACTGATGAACAAACCGGCCACGTTCAGAAAGTAGTTATTGAGTCAAAGGACAAGAACCTGACTCCAAGTATGTCAATTGAATCACCTAATGGAGAAAAGAAATCATTCAATCTACCGACAAGGTCTTATTTATCAGTTGAAGAAGGCGAAAAAGTTGGTGCAGGTACTATTTTAGCTAAAATTTCGAAACAAACAACGAAAAGTCGCGATATTACTGGTGGTCTTCCCCGCGTTACAGAGCTTTTTGAAGCCAGAAGTCCTCAGGAATCAGCTATTGTTTCCGAAATTGAAGGAATGGTAAAATTTGGAGCAAGGAAAAAAGGTTCAAGGGAAATTATTGTAATTGCTCCGGATCATTCGGATGAAAAGAAATATAACGTACCCCTTGGAAAGCATACTCTTGTTCAGGAAAATGATGAGATTCCTGCCGGTGAGAAAATCACTGATGGACCAATAAACCCACACGACATCCTTAAAATTAAAGGAACAAGTGCTGTTCAGGAATATCTTGTAAATGAAATTCAGGATGTTTACAGACTACAGGGTGTTAAAATAAATGATAAGCATATTGAAGTTATAGTACGCCAAATGCTTCAAAAGATTAAAATTGTTTCACCCGGCGATTCCAGGTTCCTTGAAGAAGATATAGTTGACAGGAATGAATTTATTGAAGAAAATAATAAAGTTCTGTCAATGGTTTATGTTGAGGATAAAGGTGACTCACGGCTAAAAGACGGTCAGTTAATTTCAAAAAGTAAATACAAAGAGATTAATGCCGATATAAAGAAGAAAAGTAAAAAGCTTGTTGAAACTCGTGAAGCCGAACCTGCTACTTTTGAACATGTTCTGTTAGGCATTACATCAGCAGCGTTATCTACCGAAAGCTTTATATCAGCTGCTTCATTCCAGGAGACTACTAAAGTCCTTGCTAATGCAGCCACTGAAGCAAAAGTAGATCACTTGCTCGGGTTGAAAGAAAATGTTGTTATGGGGCATTTAATTCCTGCAGGAACAGGTCTTAAAAAGTACAGAGAGATCATGCTCAAAATCGAACAGATTGAAGTAGAAAACAAGGAAGAAATTGAAGCACAGGCTTGATTTCTGATTATTATTAATAATTATCCGGTCTTTTTTAAAAAAGCCGGATAATTCGCCTTAAATAAGGAATTTATTTTTTAGATTCCTTGACAAGTTTTGACTCAAGGCCTATATTAGGAGTCTAAATTTTTTTTGGATATTTATAAGATTTTTAGGAGATATTAGTGCCCACAATAAATCAGTTAGTTAGAAAAGGTCGTGTACAGATACTTGCTAAAAATAAAGCTCCGGCGCTTGACGCATGCCCCCAGAAAAGAGGTGTTTGCACAAGAGTGTATACAACTACACCGAAAAAACCTAACTCAGCTTTAAGAAAAGTTGCAAGAGTTAGATTAACAAATAGTATGGAGGTTACAGCTTATATCCCCGGTGAAGGGCATAATCTTCAGGAACACTCAATCGTCTTGATTAGAGGTGGAAGAGTTAAAGATCTTCCTGGTGTCCGCTATCATATTATCCGTGGTACTTTAGATACCAGTGGTGTTGAAGACAGGAAAAAAAGCAGATCCAAATACGGCGCTAAAAAACCAAAAGCAAAATAAATTATGAGAAAGAAAAGAGCAGAGAAAAAATATTTAAAACCAGACCCTAAGTTCAACGATGTTATGGTTGCAAGGTTTATTAATTCAATAATGTATGATGGTAAAAAATCTGTAGCCAGATATGTTGTATATAAGGCGCTTGATATTATTGAAGATAGAACTAAAAAACCAGGTCTCGAAATATTCAAGAAAGCACTTAGTAATACAGCTCCTTTGATTGAAGTTAGAAGCAGAAGAGTTGGCGGAGCTACCTACCAGGTACCTACCGAAGTAAGACCTGAAAGAAGAACTGCGCTTGCTATGCGATGGCTTAAAACTTATGCCCGTGCCAGAAATGAAAAATCAATGTCGTCAAAATTAGCCTCGGAATTAATTTCTGCTTCAAACAATGAAGGTTCTGCAGTTAAGAAAAAAGAAGATACTCATAAAATGGCTGAAGCAAATAAAGCATTTGCTCACTTTAAATGGTAATGCTAAGATTTAATAATTATAATAATGAAGTTAAGATAAGGTAAATAAGAACTGAATGGCTTTAAGATTCCCAATAGATAAAGTAAGAAATATCGGTATTATGGCTCATATCGATGCTGGTAAAACAACTACCACTGAGCGTATTTTGTTTTATACGGGTAAGTTGCACAGAATCGGTGAGGTACATGATGGTGCTGCGACGATGGACTGGATGGAACAGGAAAAGGAGCGTGGAATAACTATTACCAGTGCTGCTACTACATGTTTTTGGAATGAGCACCAGATTAATATTATTGATACTCCAGGACATGTCGATTTTACAGTAGAAGTTGAAAGATCTCTCAGAGTTTTAGATGGAGCAGTGGCATTGTTTTGCGCAGTAGGAGGTGTAGAACCTCAATCTGAAACCGTTTGGAGACAAGCTGATAAGTATTCGGTTCCCAGGATAGCATTTATAAATAAAATGGACAGAACAGGTGCTGATTTTTATGCCGCTGTTCAAATGATGAAAGACCGGTTGGCTGCTAATGCTATTCCAATAAACCTTCCGATTGGTGAAGGAGATATGTTTGCTGGTGTTATCGATCTGATAACTTTCAAAGCAAGGATGTATCATGAGGAAACTTTTGGCGCAACTTTTGAGGAGATGGAAATTCCTCACGATCTTCTTGCAGTTGCTAATAAATTCAGAACAGAAATGCTTGAAGCAGTATCTGATGTGGATGATACTCTCCTTGAGAAATATCTCGGAGGAAAGGAAATTACTGAAGCTGAAATTAAAAAAGTTTTAAGACAGGCTACTATTGAAGCAAAAATAATTCCTGTTCTGTGCGGTTCCGCTTTTAAAAATAAGGGCATACAACAGTTGCTTGATTCAGTGGTCGATTTGCTTCCATCTCCGCTTGATGCTAAAGAAATTGAAGCGCACCATATCGGAATAAATGATAAAGTTAAAAGAGCTATAAGTGCCGATGAAAAATTTACTGCCCTTGCATTTAAAATTATGACCGATCCTTTTGTCGGGAAACTGACGTTCTTTAGAGTTTATGCCGGAACATTGAAAGCTGGCTCATATGTTTTGAATTCTGTTAGTGGCAAGAAGGAAAGAATCAGCCGGTTGCTTCAGATGCATGCAAACCATCGTGAAGAGATCGATGAAGTAAGAGCTGGTGATATTGCCGCGGCAGTCGGACTGAAATTTACTAAAACCGGCGACACTTTATGTTCGGAACATGATCCGGTTGTAATGGAAAAAATAGTATTCCCTGAACCAGTTATACAGATAGCTATTGAACCAAAAACCAAAGCTGACCAGGATAAATTATCTGAGTCTTTGGTGAAATTGGCTGATGAAGATCCAACTTTTCGGATTAAAGTTGATGATGAAACAGGACAAACTCTTATTAGCGGAATGGGTGAGCTTCATCTCGAGATACTAGTTGATAGGATGAAAAGAGAGTTTAAAGTTGAAGCTAATGTTGGAAAACCTCAGGTAGCTTATAGAGAAACGATAACTCAAAAAGTTGATGCTGAAGGAAAATTTGTAAAACAATCCGGTGGCCGTGGAAAATTTGGTCATGTATATGTTGAATTTAGTCCAAATGAACCCGGTAAAGGTTATGAATTTACAAATGCTATTGTAGGCGGTGTGGTTCCTAAAGAATATATCCCGGCTGTTTCTGCAGGAATTCAGGAAGCAATGAGAAATGGTGTAATTGCTGGATTCCCTGTTGTTGATATTAAAGCTAAGATTTATGACGGATCATACCATGATGTAGATTCTGATGAAATTTCATTCAAGGTTGCTGGTTCAATTGCTTTTAAGGAAGGTGCCAGAAAAGCAAAACCTATTCTGCTTGAACCAATAATGGATGTGGAAGTTGTTACTCCTGAAGAATATTTGGGAGATGTGATGGGAGATTTGAATTCTCGTAGAGGGAAAATTGAAGGATTTAATGCCAGGAAAGATGCTCAGGTCATTAAAGCTACTGTCCCTCTTTCGGAAATGTTTGGCTATGCTACTATATTAAGATCTATGACACAAGGTCGTGCTATTTATACAATGCAATTTGCAAATTATTCCGAAGTTCCTAAGAGTGTAGCAGAAGAAATTGCAGAGAAAACATTAGGAAAGAAATCAGCTTCCGCATAAAAAGAAAAATTATAAAAAAAATAAAATCCAAGGAGATTTAGATGGCAAAAGAAAAATTTGATAGGAGTAAACCTCACGTTAACGTAGGTACAATTGGTCACGTAGATCACGGTAAAACTACACTAACTGCTGCCATTACAATGGCTCTAGCGAGAAAGGGCTTATCAACAATCAGAACATTTGATTCCATTGATAATGCTCCTGAAGAAAGAGAAAGAGGTATTACTATTGCGACAGCTCACGTTGAATATTCAACAGCCAAGAGGCATTATGCTCACGTAGATTGTCCTGGCCACGCTGATTATATTAAAAACATGATCACTGGTGCTGCACAAATGGACGGAGCTATTCTTGTTGTAGCAGCTACTGATGGCCCTATGCCCCAAACCAGAGAACATATCCTTCTTGCCCGTCAGGTTGGAGTTCCCAGAATCGTTGTTTTTTTGAATAAAATTGATATGGTAGATGACCCGGAATTAATAGAACTTGTTGAAGAAGAATTAAGAGATTTGTTGAAGTATTATGAATTCCCTGGAGATGAAATCCCTATTATTAAAGGTTCAGCATTAAAAGCCCTTGAAGCAGGTGCAAGTAATGCTGATACAGCTGATGAAAGATATAATTGTATTTGGGAGCTTATGGACGCAGTTGATAACTATATTCCCCTTCCAAATAGAGATTCTGCTAAACCATTTCTTATGCCGGTTGAAGACGTGTTTTCAATTACCGGTCGTGGAACAGTGGCTACCGGCAGAGTTGAAAGAGGCCAGGTTAAAATTCAGGAAGAAGTTGAATTGATAGGTTTAGGATTACACAAGAAAACAGTTGTCACCGGTATTGAAATGTTTAGAAAAGAATTAGATGCAGCTATGGCTGGTGATAATGCAGGAATTCTGTTGAGAGGTATTGACAAAAATGAAATCGAAAGAGGAATGGTTTTAGCTAAAACCGGTTCAATTACACCTCATAAGAAATTTGAAGGTTCTGTTTATATCCTGTCAAAAGAAGAAGGTGGACGTCATACTCCTTTCTTTAATGGATATAGACCTCAGTTCTATTTCAGAACTACAGATGTTACTGGTGTAGCAACACTTCCTGAAGGAACTGAAATGGTTATGCCTGGTGATAATATTAAATTATCAATAGAACTGATTACGACTATTGCTATGGAAGAAGGTCTTCGTTTTGCTATCCGTGAGGGTGGTAGAACTGTTGGTGCTGGAGTAGTAACTAAAATTATAGAATAAAAAGTTAATTGTGACCATCAAGGGAGTTATCAACTCCCTTTTTGTGTCTAATTAAAGGAGTATTTTAAGTGCCCGGTCAAAAGATAAGAATTAAATTGAAATCGTACGATCATATTTTGATTGATAAATCAACTGAAAAAATCATTAAAACAGTGCGGAGTACTGGTGCCGTTGTTTCCGGTCCTATTCCGCTCCCGACTAAAAGAACAGTTTATACGGTTTTAAGATCTCCTCACGTTGATAAAAAATCAAGAGAACAATTTGAAACCAGAGCACATAAAAGAATTATAGATATTCATAATTCAAATAATAAGACTATCGATTCCTTAAGTAAACTGGATATTCCAGCAGGGGTTGATATTGAGATTAAGCTTTAATGAATTTGGGAGTTAAGATGTCTGGTATCATTGGAAGAAAAATGGGTATGTCAAGTGTGTATAACAACGAAGGGAATATAGTTCCAGTTACAGTTATACAAGCAGGTCCGTGCCAGGTTGTTACCATTAAAACCGCAGAAAAAGATGGTTATGAAGCTCTGCAATTAGGCTTTGGTTCAAGGAAAGAAAAAAATATTTCTAAACCTGTTATGGGCCAATATAAAAAGAATAACTTAACCCCTTCCTATATTTTGAAAGAATTCAGTTTTTCTGAAATCTCAAATTATAAAATTGGTGACGAAATTAAGGTAGACTTCTTTAAAGAAGGCGAAAAAATAAAGGTAAGATCTAAAAGTAAGGGTAAAGGATTCCAGGGAGTTATGAGACGACATGGTTTTGGTGGGGTTGGCGGTACAACACATGGTCAAAGTGACCGACTAAGAGCTCCGGGATCAATTGGTGCTAGTTCTTATCCTTCAAGGGTTTTTAAAGGACAAAGGATGGCAGGCAGAATGGGTTACGAAAATGTTACAGTTTCAAATTTAAGTGTTGTTAAAATCTTGCCTGATCAGAATTTAATATTAGTTAAAGGTGCTGTTCCGGGCTCTATCAATACAATTGTAGAATTGCTAAAGAAGTAATCGGTGTAAAATGAAATTAGATATATTAAAAATAGATGGCTCTGCTTCCGGTGATCAATTAGAATTATCGGATGATATTTTTGGGGTAGAACCTAACGATCATGCAATTTATCTTGCTGTTAAATCTTATCTGGCTAATCAGAGGCAAGGTACTTCTAAAACGAAAGAACGTGGTGAGGTTCGTGGTGGAGGAAAGAAACCATGGAAACAAAAAGGTAGAGGTGGAGCAAGAGCAGGTACCTCGAGATCCCCACTATGGGTCGGCGGTGGTACAATTTTTGGTCCTCGTCCCAGAGATTATCGGCAGGAGCTGACTAAAAAAATGAAAAGACTTGCGAGAAAATCTGCTCTTTCCTATAAAGTGAAAGATAACCAGATTATGATCGTGGAGGACTTCGTTCTTGATAAATTGAAAACTAAAGATTTTTCTAAAATATTAAGCGACTTGAAAATTGCCGGTAAAAAGGTATTGGTTTTAACAGGAAGTTATAATGAAATAATTTATAAGGCCGGAAGAAATATTCCTAAAGTTAATATCCTTGAAGCAGCTAATGCTTCTACTTATGATATTTTGAATAACCAGATATTGGTGCTTCAGAAGAGCGCTGTCGATTCTATTAATAAGACCTTTGAAAATACCAGAGGAGTGGCTTAATATGCATCAGATTTTGATCAGACCTTTAATAACGGAAAAAATGACCAATATTTCATCATCATTAGGTAAGTATGGATTTCTAGTAAATCCTGATTCTAATAAGATTGAAATTGCAAAAGCTGTTGAAAAGAAATTTAATGTTCATGTGGTTAATGTACGAACAATTAACCATCCAGGTAAAATGAAAACGCAATTCAGAAAAGCAGGACGTTATACTGGGAAAACTGCAAAATCTAAAAAAGCAGTTATCACCCTTAAAAAAGGTGAGACTATTGAATTGTTTGAGCAAGTATAGATATTGAATATAGGACACAATAATGGCTATTAATAAATTAAAACCGGTAACCCCAGGCACTAGATTCAGATCGAATTCATCATTCGATGAGATTACAAAAACTACTCCTGAAAAGTCCTTGACTGTATATCTGACAAAATCAGGCGGAAGGAATAATCATGGTAGAGTTACTGCTCGTCATAAAGGCGGCGGCCATAAGAGGCAGTACCGTATTATTGATTTTAACAGAGATAAACTGGGTATTCCTGCAAAAGTTTTCTCTATAGAATATGATCCTAATAGAACTTCACGTATTGCGCTTCTTCATTATGCAGATGGCGAAAAAAGATACATTTTGGCTCCAGAAGGATTGAAAGTTGGCGCTAATGTAATTTCAGGTTCTGGAAGTGATATTACTGTTGGAAATGCTCTTCCGTTAAAAGAAATGCCTCTTGGTAGTTTTGTTCATAATGTTGAATTAAAGCCAGGAAAAGGAGGACAATTAGGAAGAAGTGCTGGTGCATCATTACAGGTTATGGCAAAAGAGGGTGATCATGCTCAATTAAAAATGCCTTCTGGTGAAATCAGGTTGGTCAGATTAACTTGTATGGCAACTTATGGTGTTGTGGGAAATGCAGAACAGGAAAATATTAGTTTAGGTAAAGCCGGAAGATCGCGCTGGTTAGGTATTAGACCTCATGTAAGAGGAGTTGCAATGAATCCAGTTGACCACCCAATGGGCGGTGGAGAAGGAAAAACTTCAGGCGGTGGACATCCGGTATCTCCCTGGGGTCAAAAAGCAAAAGGACTTAAAACCAGAAGAAACAAAAAACAATCAAACAAGTTTATTATCAAAAGACGTAAATAGTAGAGTTAATTATGCCAAGATCAATTAAAAAAGGTCCTTTTATAGATTATAAGTTAATGGACAAAATTTCCAGAATGAATGAGAATAATCAAAAGAAGATATTAAAAACATGGTCAAGAGCTTCTACTATTACTCCTGATTTCGTTGGTCACACAATCGCCGTTCATAATGGAAATAAAATGATTCCCGTTTATATTACAGAAAATATGGTCGGTCATAAATTAGGAGAATTTTCTCCTACGCGTATTTTCAGGGGTCATCCGGGTACTAAAGCAGAAAAAGCATCAAAGGCAAAATAAAGTAAAAGGTTTTGAATAAAAATGGAAGCAAAAGCAATACATAGATATATAGGTTCCTCGCCACGGAAAATGCGTTTAGTAATTGATCTTATTCGTGGTATGTCTGTTGAGAAAGCACTTGAGGTTTTACATTTTCAGCCGAAGCATGCCTCAAAAGATGCTGAAAAAGTTTTAAGGTCCGCAATTGCTAATCTTATGAATAAGGATGAAACATCGAAACATGAAGCTTCGGATTTCGTAGTGAAAGAAGCCTATGTTAATCAGGGACCTACATTAAAAAGAATTTCGCCCGCTCCGATGGGGCGTGCATATAAAATTAGAAAAAGATCTTGTCATTTAACAATAGTTGTAGCTACTAAAGCTTAGGAGGATATTTTTGGGACAGAAAACGCACCCGGTTGGTTTAAGAGTTGGAATCATTAGAGGTTGGGACTCCAATTGGTATGAAAATAAAAGCTATGCTGTTAAATTAAAAGAAGATCACCGACTTAGAGATTATGTTAGAAATAGACTTAAAAAAGCTGGAATTTCGAGGATTGTTATTGACCGGACTTCAAAAAACATAATTATTACAATATTTACTTCGCGTCCTGGTGTTGTAATTGGTAAAAGCGGGAAAGAAATTACTCAACTTGAACAAGAATTGAAACAGGTTACTGATAAAGACGTAAAAGTTCAAATTTCAGAAATTAAACGTCCCGAATTAGATGCTTTTCTGGTAGCTGAAAATATTGCTAACCAGATTGAAGGAAGGGTTTCATTTAGAAGAGCGATGAAAATGGCAATCACTGCTGCTATGAGAATGGGTGCTGAAGGAATCAGAATAATGTGTGCAGGTCGTCTTGGAGGTGCTGAAATGGCACGTACTGAACAATATAAAGACGGAAGAATTCCTTTGCATACTTTGCGTGCCGATATTGATTATGCAAATGGTAGAGCGGAAACTATTTATGGGTCGATCGGCATTAAAGTTTGGATTTGCCGTGGAGAGATTTTAGGAAAAAGAGTTACAGAATAATATACCGGAGTTTATAAATCATGTTAATGCCTAAAAGAGTAAAATACAGAAAATCACAACGTGGAAGGATGGCCGGTAAAGCTTATCGTGGCAGTACTATTGCCTTTGGAGATTTTGGACTTAAAGCAATGGAACCTCATTGGATTACAAGCAGACAAATTGAAGCATGCCGTGTTGCTCTTTCAAGAAAAATGAAAAGAGACGGTAAAGTTTGGATTCGAATTTTCCCAGATAAACCGGTTTCCAAAAAACCTCTTGAAACAAGAATGGGTAAAGGTAAGGGAGGACCAGAATTTTGGGTTGCAGTTATTAAACCGGGAAGAGTACTTTTTGAGGTATCGGGTGTTTCTAAAGAATTAGCTCATGAGGCTTTAGCCACCTGTTCTTATAAACTGCCCATTAAATGCAAAGTGGTCGCAAGACCGGATTACGAATAATTTATAAGGCCCTATATTATGAAAATTCATGAAATAAGAGAATTGAAAACAGACGAACTTGTGAAAAGGATCGAAGATGAAGAAAAGAATCTTGTGGATCTACGTTTTGCTCATCAGTTAAAACAATTGACAAATACTTCAAAATTAAAATTAACTAAAAAAGATCTTGCTAAAATGAAAACTATTTTGAAGGAGAGAGAATCTGTACAATCCACCACTAAAGAAGGAGTCAAAGTTTAATGGAGCGCTCATTAAGAAAAACAAGAATTGGCGTGGTTGTTAGCAATAAAATGGATAAAACAGTAAGCGTTGCCATTGAGCGTAAAGTTCCTCATCCTATTTATAAAAAGTACTACAAAAAAACTACCAAATTTATGGCACATGATGAAAATAATGCATGCCAAGTTGGTGACAAAGTAAAAATAATGGAAACGCGTCCTTTAAGTTTAAGAAAAAGATGGCGCCTAGTAGAAATTGTTGAAAAAGCCAAGTAATTAAGGAGTTATTTAATAATGATTCAGGAAGAGACAAATTTAATAGTGGCTGATAACTCAGGCGCAAAAAGATGTAGATGTATCCGCGTACTTGGCGGAAGCGGTAGAAAATACGCTAGTGTTGGCGATACAATTGTTGTCGCTATAAAATCTGCTATTCCTAATGGAACTGTTAAAAAGGGTGAAGTTTCAAGAGCAGTTATAGTTCGTACTAAAAAGGAAGTTAGAAGAAAAGATGGTACTTACATTAGGTTTGATGAAAATGCTGCTGTTCTAATCACCAACCAGAACGAACCGAAAGGTACCCGTATTTTTGGCCCAATTGCAAGAGAATTGAGAGAAAAACAATTTATGAAAATAGTTTCTTTAGCTCCAGAAGTATTATAAGGATTTTAGGTTAATGAAAATTCGTAAAAGTGATAATGTTATGGTAATTTCCGGAAATGATAAAGGGAAAACCGGAAAAGTATTAAAAGTGTTCCCCCAGATTTCAAGAGTGATAGTTGAAGGGATAAATTTGAGAAAACGACATACAAAGCCAAGTCAAAAAAATCCCCAGGGCGGTATCCTTGAAAAGGAAGCACCAATCCATGTTTCAAATGTTATGTTGATAGATTCAAAAACAAGCGAACCGACCAGATTAGGTGCACAGATTATCTTAGATGAAAAAACCGGAAAAAAGAAAAGAGCTCGCATTAGCAGAGTTAGCGGTGAAATGGTTTAATATTAATATTAAGGTTAGATTTTAATGGCTGAAAAGAAAATAAAGAAAGATACTGTTGGTGAAAAACCAGCAAAAAATGCAGAAAAACCTGCTAAGAGCACAGAGAAAACTGTAAAAGCTCCTAAAAAAGAGGCAAAAGCAGCTAAACCTGTTGAAAAAGAAATTAATATTCCTACTCGCCTGGCAGAATTATATAAAAAGGAAATAACTCCTTTATTGATGAAAAAATTTAATTATAAAAGTATTATGCAGGTTCCTATACTACATAAGATAGTAGTAAATATGGGAGTTGGTGCTGCTGTCTCTGATGCAAAATTAATAGAAGAAGCTGCAAAAGAACTTGAAACAATTACTGGTCAGAAACCAAGTATTAGAAAAGCTAAAAAAGCCATTTCTAATTTTAAATTAAGAGAAGGGCTTAGTATAGGATGTATGGTTACTCTTAGAAAAGAAAGAATGTATGAATTCATGGATAGGTTGCTCAATATAGCTTTGCCAAGAGTAAGAGATTTTAGAGGACTGTCTGATAAATCATTTGATGGCAGAGGAAATTATACTTTGGGGATTAAAGAACAGATAATTTTTCCGGAAATAAATGTCGATAAAATAAATAAAATCTTAGGAATGGACATTACTTTTGTTACAACTGCCCCTAATGATAATGAAGCTTATGAGCTTCTCCAGGCATTTGGCGTTCCATTTAGAAAAAAAGAAATTAAATCAGCTTAACAGGAGTTTTGATGGCACGAAATTGTTTAATAGCTAGAGAAAAGAAAAGGCGAGTTCTTGTAGAGAAATTTGCAAAAGTGAGACAAGAGTTGAAAGATAAAGGTGATTACGAAGGACTGCAAAAACTTTCTAAAAACTCATCCAAAGTTAGGTTGCATAATCGCTGTATGTTTACTGGAAGAGCGAGAGGATTTCACCGTAAATTCGGTATATCCCGTTTGGTATTAAGGGAAATGGCCCTGAAAGGCGAAATTCCCGGATTAAAAAAGGCTAGTTGGTAAAGGAGAAAAAAATGCCGGTAACAGATCCTATTTCAGATTTTTTAACACGTATTAGAAATGCTGCTAAAGCTAAAAAACCAAGAGTAGATATACCTTCATCTTTTATGAAGAAAAATTTAGCTGAAATTCTTAAAAAACAGAATTTCATTGAAGACTTTTCTATGGTCGAAGATAATAAGCAGAATATTATACGCGTCCAGTTAAAGTACAAAAATGGTCTTTCAGCAATTAGTGGATTAAGAAGAATAAGTACTCCCGGATTAAGAGTTTACAAAAATTCTTCTGATATACCCAGAGTTCTAAACGGTTTGGGTATCGCTGTAGTTTCAACCTCTAAAGGACTTCTCACTGATAAAGAAGCAAGGAAAAATTCTGTCGGTGGTGAAGTTGTTTGTTATATCTGGTAATTTATTGAATGGAGTTTTATAGTGTCTAGAATTGGTAAAAAACCGATAATAATTCCGAAGGACGTAACTATTAAAGTTCTCGGGAACAATGTGAAAGTAAAAGGACCCAAAGGTGAATTGGAAAATACATTTACTTCAAACATGAAAATTGAATTAAATAATAATGAATTAATAGTTACCAGACCGGATGATTTAAGGGAAAATAAAGCCTTGCATGGTTTAACCAGAGCCTTAATTCAAAATATGATAAATGGTGTTACTGTTGCATATTCGAAAACTCTTGATATTGTTGGTGTAGGTTATAAGGCAGAATTAAAAGGTAAAAACATATTGTTGAATATTGGCTTTTCACATCCAATTTATTTTATGCCCCCGGATGGTATAAGTTTGGTTACCCCTACTCCTAATCAAATTGTTATTTCAGGAATCGATAAGCAACTTGTGGGTATGATTGCAGCGAAAATCAGATCGATCAGGAAACCTGAACCTTACAAAGGAAAAGGAATAAAATATTCTAACGAAATTATTCAAAGAAAAGCCGGTAAAACTGCAGGCAAGTAAATTTAGCGGAGTTTAGTTAAAAATGATAAATAGAAATAATAATAGCAGATTACGTTCCAAATTAAAGACAAGAAAGAAAATATTTGGTGAACCTGATAGACCCAGACTGACGGTTTACCGTAGCCTTAATAACGTATATGCTCAGGTTATTGATGATAGATCCGGAAAAACTTTAGCAGCTGCTTCTTCTCTATCAAAAGAATTATCAGATGCCATCAAAGGCGCTAAAGGTAATTTGGCAAAAAGTAAATTAGTAGGAAATTTAGTTGCTAAAAAAGCTTTGGAACAAAATATTTTAACAGTTGTCTTTGATAGAAACGGTTATAGATATCATGGTCGAATCCAAGCCTTAGCCGATGGTGCTCGCGAAGGAGGCTTAAAGTTTTAGTTATGGAGAATAACTATCTTGCCGGATCGTCTAATGGCAGGACTACGCCCTTTGGAGGCGTCTGTAGAGGTTCGAGTCCTCTTCCGGCAGCAGTATGATTTCGGAAATTTAAAGATAACTGCAATTTTCCATTTTTTTGAAATAAGTAAAAGAGTGTTGGAGATTTAATTGAAAACTGTAAAACAGAACGAAACAGAAGGTTTAAAAGAAAAGGTTGTCCATATTAACAGGGTCGCAAAGGTTGTTAAAGGTGGCCGGCGTTTCAGCTTTAATGCAATTGTAGTAGTAGGAAACGGTAGCGGTACTGTTGGGGTTGGGTTAGGAAAGGCCAATGAGGTAACAGATGCAATCTCTAAAGGTATAGATGATGCGAAAAAAAACCTGGTTCATGTTTCTATCATTAAAGGAACTATTGCACATGAAATTATTGGCAAGTTTGGTGCGGGAAGAGTTCTACTTAAACCTGCTTCTCCAGGTACTGGGTTGATAGCTGGCGGTGGAGTTCGTGCAATACTTGAATCGGCCGGTGTTCAGGATATATTAACAAAATCTTTGGGATCAAGCAATCCACATAATCAGGTAAAAGCTACGCTTAATGGTCTTTTAAATTTGACTGATGCTAAAAAGATGGCTTTTAAAAGAGGAATGACCATAAATGAATTATTTAATGCTTAAGCGAGGGTAGAATGGGAAAAATTAAAGTTACACAGATTAGAAGTATTATTGATAGACCCAAAAGGCAAAAATTAACTATTGAAGCTCTTGGTTTAGGAAGACCTAATTGGGTAAAAATTCATGACGATTCACCCCAAATAAGAGGGATGATCAATAAAGTCATTCATCTTGTTAAGTTTGAAGACATAAAAGAATAGGAAAGGTTTAATAATGGATATATTAAGTAATTTAAAATACGCTCCTGGCTCAAGAAAAAACAGGAAAAGAATTGGTCGGGGTGAAGGATCCGGACATGGTGGAACTGCTACAAAGGGAATGAATGGCCAGATGTCACGTTCAGGGGCAAATCACAAAGCCTGGTTTGAAGGTGGTCAGATGCCCCTTCAAAGAAGAATTCCTAAATTTGGTTTTACCAATATATTTAAAATATATTCTCAGGTTGTCAATATAGATTTGCTTGAAAAAAATGCAGATAAATTAAAGGGTATAGTTAATCCCGAAACATTAAAAAATGCTGGTTTAATTTCTAATGTCAAGCAACCCGTAAAAATATTAGGCAATGGCGAATTAAAATCCAAATTTAAAGTAGAAGTAAATGCAATTAGCCGGTCCGCGCAACAAAAAATTGAAGCTGCCGGTGGTTCTATTAAATTGATATAAATTGAAATAAATGGCAAATTTTACAGAAACTTTCAGAAATATCTTTAAGATTCATGAGCTCCGCCAAAGGATTATATATACTTTGGCTCTTTTAACCATAGTTAGAATTGGGGCTCATATTACAATTCCGGGTATAGATTCAGCATTGGTAGCTGAGAGCTCTAAGCACGCTACATCTGATAATCTTTTTGGATTATACGATATGTTTGTTGGAGGTGCTTTCTCAAATGCAGCAATTTTTGCTTTAGGAATTATGCCTTACATATCTGCTTCAATTATCTTGCAGCTTATGGGAGCAGTTATTCCGTATTTTCAGAAATTGCAGCAAGAAGGAGAAGAAGGTCGTAAAAAAATTACGCAGCTTACCAGATATGGAACAGTTCTAATTGCTGGTCTTCAGGCTTGGGGTGTCACGATAAAATTGTTGAATACCCAATATCAGGGAATTCCAATTGTTCCAGCTACTGTTCAGGGTTTCTTATGGACCATATCTACCGTACTCATCCTAACTTCCGGAACAATTTTTATGATGTGGTTAGGTGAACAAATTACGGATAAAGGCATTGGGAATGGAATTTCTTTAATTATTTTTATAGGTATTATTAATAGGTTCCCATTTGCAATATTGGATGAAGTTAGATTAATATCAGCTGGGCAAAGAAGTATTATTATAGAATTTATCATACTGTTTTTTATGGTTCTGATAATTGCAGGTGTAGTACTTGTAACGCAGGGAACCAGAAGGATTCCTGTTCAATATGCAAAAAGAGTAGTTGGCCGAAAAGTTTATGGTGGTGTCACGCAATATATACCTCTTCGGGTAAATACCGCTGGAGTTATGCCGATTATTTTTGCTCAGTCAATTATGTTTATTCCGAATACTGTATTATCTTTTTTCCCAAATAATGAATTTTTACAAGGTGTGGCTGGATATTTCCATTACCAGTCGCCTGTTTATTCAGTCATTTATGCTTTAATGATAATCTTTTTTACGTATTTTTATACAGCTATTGCTTTTAATCCTAAAGATGTTGCTGATAATATGAAAAAACAAGGAGGATTTATTCCTGGAATTCGTCCAGGCAAACAGACCTCTGAATTTATTGATAATATACTAACTAAAATTACTCTACCTGGTTCGTTCTTCCTGGCAATAATTGCTATTCTTCCGGCTTTCGTTTCTGCTTGGGGAATATCACAAGGTTTCTCCCAGTTTTTTGGGGGTACAAGTCTTCTGATTATTGTCGGAGTTGCTTTGGACACATTACAGCAGATTGAATCTCATTTGTTGATGAGACATTATGATGGTTTTATGAAATCTGGGAAAATGAGAGGGCGTAGATAAAGAGTCGTGATATTAATTAAAACAAAAAAAGAAATTGACTATATCCGACAGAGTTGTAAAATTGTTGCCGAAACATTGCAATTAGTTAAAAAGTATGTTAGACCGGGCGTTACTACAAAAGAATTAGATTCTATTGCTGAAGATTATATCCTGAGTAATAATGCCACAGCTGCTTTTAAAGGTTATTCGCAAGGTGGTGCAGTTGCATTTCCTGCAGCTATTTGCGCTTCAGTTGATGACGAAATTGTGCATGGTATTCCTGGAAGCAGGATTCTTAAAGATGGTGAAATAATTTCAATCGATGTTGGTGTTAATAAGAGCGGTTATTATGGAGACGCTGCCTTAACTGTATCCGTAGGAAATATATCAGATGAAAAAAAACATCTAATGGAAGTAACTGAAAAATCTCTTTATCTCGGGATTGAAAAAGCAGTTTGCGAAAATAAAGTTCATGATATTTCATACGCAGTTCAAGAGTATGTTGAATCTAATGGGTTTTCTGTGGTCAGAGAACTTTGTGGACATGGTGTTGGCAAGTTCTTGCATGAAGATCCATCTATACCTAACTATGGTAAAAAAGGAACAGGAGCAAAGTTAAAAAATGGTATGACTATAGCTATTGAACCTATGGTAAATGCCGGAACTTATTATATTAAAACTACTTCTGATGAATGGACTGTTATAACTGCGGATGGTAAACCTTCTGCTCATTTTGAACATACGGTTTTAATATCAAACTTTGAACCCGAAATTTTAACGGTAAGTTGATGTCGAAACAAGGTCCGATTAAAGTTGATGGAATTGTTACTGAAACTTTACCCAATGCTCATTTTAAAGTCAGATTGGACAATGGACATGTAATTCTTGCCCATATTTCTGGTAAAATGAGAATGCATTTTATAAAAATTTTGGTAGGTGATAAAGTTTCAATTGAACTTTCTCCCTATGATTTAACAAAAGGTAGAATTACCTACAGATATAAGTAGTAAGTGGAGAATAAATGAAAGTTAGAGCATCAGTAAAAAAAATCTGTGATAACTGTAAAATTATTAAACGTAAGGGCGTTGTTAAGGTTATATGTAAGAACCCAAAGCATAAGCAACGTCAAGGTTAATTTTAATTAAGGAGAAAGATAATTGGCCCGTATAGCTGGTGTAGATTTGCCTAAAAACAAAAAAGTTTTATTCGGACTTCAATATATATTCGGAGTAGGAGAACATGTATCTGCTTCGGTTCTGGAGAAAGCTAATGTTAAACCTGATAAGAAGGTTTCAGACTTGACAGATGAAGAAGTTGCTCAAATTAGAGCTATTCTCACATCGGAATATAAAGTAGAAGGAGCTCTAAGATCTGAAGTTCAACAAAATATTAAGCGACTAATGGATATAGGTTCATATAGAGGCCTTAGGCATAGGAAAGGTCTTCCCGCAAGAGGACAAAGGACAAGGACAAATTCGCGTACCCGTAAAGGGAAAAGAAAAACAGTTGCCGGTAAGAAAAAGGCACCATCTAAGAAATAAAGATTGATAACCTGGAGGTTTAGTTTTGGCTAAAGTTGTAAAAAAAGCAAAAAAGAAAACACATGTAGATGCAAATGGGGTAGCCCATATCAAAGCGACTTTCAATAATGTGATAGTCTCAATAACCGATATATATGGAAATACTATTGCATGGTCTTCTGCTGGTAAAAATGGATTTAAAGGATCACGGAAAAACACTCCCTTTGCTGCTCAGGTTTCGGCTGAAGCTGCTGCTAAGGAAGCATTTGAATTAGGATTAAGAAAAATAGACGTTTTTGTGAAAGGACCAGGTTCAGGCAGGGAAGCTGCTATTAGGGCATTAAATACTGCTGGTCTTGAAATAAGTTCTATAAAAGATGTTACTCCTATACCTCATAATGGATGTAGACCACCTAAGAAAAGAAGAGTTTAATTTATTGGAGAACTAGTTAATGGCAAGATACACTGATTCAGTTTGTAAATTATGTAGAAGAGAAAAGCAGAAATTGTTTTTGAAAGGACAAAAATGCTATACGGATAAGTGCCCTGTTGAGCAGAGGAACTATCCACCAGGACAACATGGCGTTTCAAGAAGAGCAAAAGTTTCAGAATATGGAATTCAGTTAAGAGAAAAACAGAAAATAAAAAGATTATATGGACTTCTTGAAACTCAGTTTAGAAATTATTTTGAAAAAGCTAATAAGCTTAAAGGTATAACCGGAGATAATTTAGTTAAATTCCTGGAAAGCAGACTTGACAATGTTGTTTATAGGCTCGGTTTTGCTTCTTCCCGAAAACAAGCCAGACAATTGATACGGCATAGACACATTACTGTTAATGAAAGGCTTGTTGATATTCCATCATTTATTCTTGGTGCTGGCGATATAATTAAAATTAAGGATAAAAGTAAAAAATTGGATTTAATTCATAACTCGTTAAAACGAGTTAAGGACAATACATATTCTTGGTTATCTATAGATAAAGCTTCTCTTTCCGGAACCTTTCTACAGATTCCTGAGAGAGCAGATGTTCCTCTAAATGCCAATGAACAATTGGTAGTTGAGCTTTATTCAAAATAAAAAGTATTTTTTCAAGATTTTTTAGAGGATTAAAAATGAGTGTTTCATATTTAAAAATGCCGGAAGCAGTAGTTCTTGATGAATCAAGTTACACCAATACTTTAGGCAGGTTTTCTCTCCAACCTCTCGAAAGAGGGTACGGTGTTACTTTAGGTAATTCTATCAGACGCGTTTTACTCTCATCTTTAACCGGCGCTGCAATTACTGCTGTAAAATTTAGTGGAGTATTACATGAATTTACTACTATTGAAGGTGTTGTTGAAGATGTATCGGAAATTATTCTTAATCTTAAACAGGTTAGAATGAAATTACTTAATAAAAAACCCAATAAAATAGATATCTCTTTTAATGGTGAAGGTGAGTGGACGGCTGCGGATATTCAGAAAAATAGTGCCGAAATTGAAATATTGAATCCGGAATTACATATTGCAACTCTGAATAAAAATGCCAAGTTTGATATTGAATTAAGGGTTGGTAAAGGCAAAGGTTATATCCCAGCAGCTGAAAATGTTTCCCCCGATTATTCTATAGGAGTTATTCCTATAGATTCAATTTTTACTCCGATAAAAAATGTAAAATTTGATGTTGAGAATGTTAGAATTGGAGATAAAAATGATTTTGAAAAGCTGACTATCGAGATTGCTACTGATGGCTCCATTACACCTGACGATGCTCTTACTCAAGCGGCTAAAATAATGAGGGACCATATTCAACTGTTTATCAATTTTGATATAGATCAGGAAGAAGAGCAGGCTGTTAGCCAAAAGGATAGTGAAAAGGAGAGAATTAAAAGAATTCTTTTAACGAGTGTTGATGATCTCGAGTTAAGTGTTAGGTCCCATAACTGTCTGAAGGCCGCTAACATTAAAAATTTAGCTGATCTTGTTAAAAGAGACGAATCGGAAATGCTTCGATTCAGAAATTTCGGTAGAAAATCACTTGCTGAATTAATGGAAATTGTTGAGAACCTTGGCCTTGAATTCGGTATGGACATAGATAAATATCTTAAAGAAGAAACAGAAACCACATAATTTTGATTTAAAGGTTAATTCATGAGACATAGAGTAAGACATAGAAAATTAGGAAGAACAGCAAGTCACCGTGCCGCTTTATTAAGCTCTCTTGCAACTTCATTATTGAAACATAAAAGAATTAAGACAACTCTTGCTAAAGCAAAAGAAACAAGAAGTTATATTGAATCTTTAATTACGAAAGCTAGGAAAAATAGCCTTCATGCCAGAAGACAAATAATGTCTGTTATTCATGACAAAGAGATTGTAAAAGAATTATTCAATGAAATAATTCCTAAAATTGGTGACAGACCTGGTGGCTATACTCGTGTTGTAAAACTCGGGAATAGGATTGGGGATGCCGCATCAATGGCTGTGATTGAATTAGTTGATTATAACGATGTTGCTAATGCAAAAGCTGAAACACAGAAAGAAAAAAGACAAACCAGAAAAGAAGCTAAAAAAGAAGCTGCACAAAATCAAAATGTTGATGAAGCTGAGGTTTTGGAAGAATCGTCAGATAAGAAATAAATTAATTCTTAACGAATGTAAGACGCTCTCCGGGCGTCTTTTTTATTTTAAATTATAACCTATGTTAAAAAAACAGGAATTTGTTAAATCTGTATTTAATATTTCTCAACTCCCATCCAATAAAATTCCGGAAATTATTCTTTGTGGAAGATCTAACGTCGGGAAATCTTCATTTATCAATTCTTTATTTAATAGAAGAGATCTTGCAAAAATCAGTTCAACGCCAGGAAAAACCAGATCAATTAACTATTATCTTATTAGTAAAAAATATTATATGGTAGATCTTCCCGGATTTGGATATGCTAAAACAAGTAAAAAAGAAAGAGAATTCTGGGGCAAATTAATAAAAGATTATCTAAATGCGTCGAAAAACATTATGATGGCTTTTCATTTAGTGGATAGTAGGCATACACCAACTGTGCTCGATATTGAACTTAATGAGCTGTTAAAACTTAATCAGATTCCATATATTGTTATTTTATCCAAGGCAGATAAATTAAGCCAGTCTGAGTTGGCATTAATAAAAAAAGAGGTTAAAGGATATTTTCCGGAACTAAGTAACGGGGATAATCTTTTTGCCTATTCTGCCAAGAAAAGTACCGGGCATAAAGAAATTCTAAATATTCTTACTTCACTGTTTTTATAAGATTAATTGTTTATTTTTAATCATAATTATTCTGTTAGCAATTATAATTCTATAAATACTATTTTATTAATAAATCTAATATTCTCTTCCTATGGACCGTAGACAAAGAAAACGGTTACTAATATTTCTTTTTGTACCACTTTTAGCAGTTATCTTATTTGTTACTGATGACCTTGCCATAAGAGTGGTAGCTCTGGTTTTAATCATTATTTATGTGGCCTTTATTATATTTTTCAGGGACACATCACGATTTGATAAAAAATTTATTCCACGCAATGATGAAGTGGATTTGGCTGATTCAGTTAACGAACATGAGAATTTTAGTGAATCATTTGAAATAGTATCCCGTACAAAAAATATCGAGGTAATTACCGCGGATAATTACAGTCCGGAATTCAGGTTGCCTAAAACAACTTTAAGGCCTCCGGACCTGAAGGAAAGGTTCGAAGAAATTGCAAATGAAGCACTTCCTCAGGAGATCGGAAATGATGGCCAATTTACTTTTGTACTTGAAAAAATGCTGGCCGTTATTAAAGAAGCATATGTCGCTAATACAGCTATATTTTTCTGGTATAATAAAAAGAAAGAAAAATTGTCTATTGAAAAATATATATCAAATTCTAATGATGTATCAAATAGAAAATTTGATATTGAAGATGACATATTAAGTAAAATAGTTCAAAAAGGAGAACCGGAACTTCTAAATGAAATATCTCCTGCAGCAGAAGCTGATGTAATAAGATATTATAATACTCCTCAAAGTATAAGGAGTTTTGTAGGTGTCCCTTTATTTTATGATAAAAATCTAATTGCTATAATTGCTATAGATTCAAAAGCGGAGGATGCTTTTGGAATTGAAACAATTTTTTCCTTAGGCAGATTTGTTCGCCTCATAACTATGCTGATAAATATTTTCGAAGAAAAACATACAGAATCAGTCTCCCAGTTGCGCTTAAAAGGACTTCTTAATTTGATTAATCCTGATCAAAAAATTGAAAATATTAATGATCTTTCAAATTCAATACAGGAAGCAGTAACTTTATTAATTCATTGGGATGCGTTCGTTTTTGTTTATTTCCATCCAATCGAACAGAAATTTAAAACAGTTAAAATTTGCAATAATACTTCATTAAAATATATTGGCGAAAATTTAGAAATAGATTTAAATGGAACTCTTGTTGGTAAATCAATAGTTACAGGTATGCCGGTCAAGATTGATGACACATCTGTTAATGAATATGTCCGCTTTTCCAAAATGGAAGATGTAAGTTTTGATGGTTCATTTATCGCAATACCATTAATATATAATAACCAGAATTATGGCGTTTTTTGTTTTGAAAGTTTGAAAAAGAATGCATATACGAATACAGATATTCATTTTCTTAAAAATGCCTATAATATGATATCCTATATTATATATTCTTTTTCAACTCAGGCTCTTTATAAAAGCTATCTTGCTATTGACATAGAAACTAAAACATTGACTATAGATGCATTCAAGGATAGGATGACATCTGATCTTTTAAAAGGCGAATTATTAAAAATACCAAATGCACTAGCTCTTATTAGGATTGATGATTTCCTCGAACAGGAATCTCTTTTTGATGGCAACCCATTTCCGAAAGTATTATCAACAATAACGGAAATTGTATCAAAAGAAATTACTCCTTTAAATATTTTTGGCAGAATAGGAGAAAGGGTATTTGGCGTTTTCTTCTTTAATGCAACTACAAAAGATGTATTCCTTTGGTCTGAAAAACTAAGAGTTAAAATTGCTAGGCACCCAATAGCGGTAGTTTCAAAACAAACCACTTATACTGTCTCTATTGGAGTCGCATCAGCTGCTAATAAAATAAATGCTGATGAGATAATCTATAATGCTGATTTAGCACTTCAAAAGGCACTTGAAAAAGGCGGAAATACAGTCCGCAATATTAATTAATAATATTTATTTAAATATTTACGGATTATTATAACTTGAATAATTTTTTTATTATAATATTGGATGGCGTTGGAGTTGGCGAATTACCTGATGCTGATATATATGGTGATTTGGGAAGTAATACACTTTCTAATATAGCTAAAGTTGTTAAGGGATTAAATCTACCTAATCTTACACAAATGGGGCTAGGTAATATTGTTTCAATTAATGGAATTCCTCCGGTTCAATCTTCGGAGGCTTCTTTTGGTAAAATGACTGAGGTTTCAAAAGGGAAAGATTCGACTTCCGGACACTGGGAAATAGCTGGATTAAAGATCACAAAAGATTTCTCATATTTTCCTAATGGGTTTCCTGAAGAATTGATCAATAAATTTCTTCATTTAACCGGGTGCAAAGGTGTTCTTGGTAATAAACCCGCTTCCGGAACTGAAATTATTAAGGAACTGGGGGAAGAACACCAGAAAACAGGATTTCCAATAGTATATACATCAGGAGATTCGGTATTCCAAATTGCGTGTCATGAGGAAACCATTCCATTAAATCGACTTTATGAAATTTGTGAAATTACCCGCCATAAGGTTCTTACAGCTCCTTTACATGTGGGAAGAGTAATTGCTCGTCCATTTTTAGGTGCACCCGGAACATATAAAAGAACAACAAATAGGAAAGATTTTTCGTTAGATCCTCCTTCGGAAACTATTTTGGATCTGCTACAAAAAAACAATATTCCGACTGTAGCTATTGGAAAAATTAATGATCTGTTTAATTATAAGGGAATTTCGATTCAGGAAAAGACGAAATCAAATAAAGAAGGTTGTTTGAAATTATTGGAATATTCTGTCAAATCCAATAATTCATTTATCTTTGCAAATCTTGTCGATTTTGATGTGTATTATGGTCATAGAAATGATCCATTCGGCTTTGCTAATGCTCTAAATGAATTTGACGAATTTCTTCCGGAATTTCTTAACAAATTACATGAAACAGACTTATTAATTATAACCGCCGATCATGGAAATGATCCTACTTCTGTTAGTACTGATCATAGCAGGGAGTATGTACCTTTATTATTTTACCAAAAAGGAAGAGTAGGAAAAAACCTTGGAACCAGAAGTACATTTGCTGATGTTGCCAAAACAGTTGCTGAATTCTTTAAGGTAAGAAATTCATTAGAAGGGAAAAGTTTTCTTTACGAATAATTACCATATTTGTAGAGTGAAGCAAGGTGTTCAAAAACTATGTATTTACTAATTAATTGGTCGCTATTGTTGTACTGTGGTATGGAGTTTTACCATAAGGATATGGATAAATCGTTAAAAAAGATTAAAAAATTGGAAGAAATAGTTCTATTGCGAACATTTATAAATGGGGAATTGTAAATTTTAATTGAGAAAGGTATATTAGCGCAATTATATATTTTAGCATCCTTCGGAGGTTTTAAATAAATGATACTGGGAAAAGTAATTGGAACTGTCTGGTCGACTAAAAAAGATGAAAATCTAATCGGATCAAAACTCTTAATTATCAGACAATTGGATCTGGATTTTAAGGCAAAAAGTAACTTCTTAATAGCTGTTGATAGTGTGGGAGCCGGCGAAGGAGAAATAGTTTTAGTTGCCTCAGGCAGTTCAGCCAGACAAACTATAATAACAAAAAATAAACCGGTTGATGCTGTTGTGATGGCGATAGTTGATAAACTAGATGTTTCAATAAAAGAAATGTTATCAGAAAAATCAAACGTATAATTTTTACTTTTTTTTCAAAATCTATTGTTATATTTTAGTAAACTTTTTAATTCTACCACTTTATAATAAAATATAGGAAGTATATTTGTTCCTTGGCAAAGTAATTGGTAATATTTGGGCTACACAAAAGTACGAAGCTTTGAAAAGCTTTAAATTACTTTTAGTTCAACCTATCAATGCAGAACATACTAATATTGGTGAACCTATTATTGCTGTGGATACAGTAGGATCTGGATCCGGTGAGATTATTTTTTATATTACTGCGTCTGAAGCGGTAATTCCACTGCCTGTTGATTTTGCCCCTGTTGACGCATCAATAGTTGGAATTATTGATTCGATAAATATATAGAAGTAATTAGTGAGGTAGTATTTGAAGATTGCTAAACAATTTACTAATCGTGAAAGCCAATCCCTCGATAAATATCTTCAGGAAATCGGTAAAGTTGACCTCCTCTCTCCTGACGATGAAATTCAGCTTGCTATTAAAATTCGAAGGGGGGACAGGAATGCTTTTGAACAGCTTACAAAGGCAAATCTAAGATTTGTGGTTAGCGTAGCCAAACAGTATCAAAATCAAGGCCTTGCTTTGGGGGATTTGATTAATGAGGGAAACCTCGGACTTATAAAAGCTGCTAGCAGATTTGATGAAACAAGGGGATTCAAATTTATTTCGTATGCCGTATGGTGGATAAGGCAGTCTATACTTCAGGCTCTTGCTGAACAATCCAGGATCGTAAGGTTACCCCTTAATAGAGTAGGCGCCCTTAACAAAATTGGAAAAGCTTATAGCAGCCTTGAACAGGAATATGAAAGGGAGCCTAATTCAGCTGAACTAGCTAAAGAACTGGAGATGGATGTTAACGAAGTTAGCGAGGCACTGAAAATTTCAGGGCGGCATGTCTCTATGGACGCTCCGTTTGCTCAGGGTGAGGAGAACAGACTTTTAGATATGATAGAAAATGAGGAGCACCCGGCTCCGGACCATTTATTAATGAATGAATCTCTAAAAGCAGAGATCAATAGAATACTATCTACTTTATCTGAGAGGGAAGCTGAAGTTGTAAAGTTATATTTTGGTTTAAATAAAGAACATTCACTTACTTTAGAAGAAATAGGTGAAAAATTTAATTTGACAAGGGAAAGAGTAAGACAAATAAAAGAAAAAGCTATCAGGAGGTTAAGGCATGCTTCAAGAAGTAAAAATTTAAAATCATATTTAGGATAAAAAATGAAAATACTAATCCGGTTTATGATGATTGGTATATCAGGTGTCATTTTGATACTTGGCTGTTCCTCATCATCAAACACAGTCCGCTTTAAACCCGGGGGTGAACAAACAGAAAAGGACGATTCTAATACTCGCTTTCCTTCAAAGGATTCTAAAACTAGTATTGTTTCCGATTCCAGCAATAATGACGAAATATCTGATGATGCAGATTCAGAGGAACTTCCTGATCAGACTCAATCCTTAGATATTTCTTCAATATTACAGAAAATTGGGACAAACAAAGATTCGAAGAATTTACCAGTTGATAATTCATTGAAAGAAAAGATGTTAATGGAAATTATTAAATATCTTGATACTCCTTATAAATTTGGAGGGAGTTCAAAAAGTGGAATCGATTGTTCTGCTTTTACTCAAACTATTTTTCAGAACACTTTTTCAGTGGATCTCTTAAGATCAGCACGGGATCAATATACTCAGGGCTTTATTGTTGATGAACGTGAAAAACTGCAATTTGGCGATCTTGTATTTTTTAATACCAGAAGAAGAGTCCGTCCAGGACATGTTGGCATCTATATTGGCGATAATCTTTTTGCTCATTCTAGTTCAAAAAATGGAGTTATTGTATCTTCTCTTGATCTTGATTATTACTCTCAACGATTTATGGGGGGAAGAAGAATTGAAGGTATCAAGAACCCAAAGTTATAACCACATTTTGTTAATCAGAAGAGGATATTTCTCCTCTTCTGATTAAACAATAATACACTAACTGCATCCCGATGTGGAACCACATGTCATGCATTTTAAACAAGTTCCATTCCTTACCATTGTAAGGCTTTGACATTCAAGGCAAATATCACCAGTATATCCTTTTTCAATTGCTTGCTTTACTTTTGTTGTCAATATACTGTTGCCTGAAGATCTTTTGGATTCAAATGAAGTTGATATTTGAGTGATCTTGTTTGAATTATTATTATCCAGTTCTACTATTCGTTCGCTGACAACTTCTTCACTTTCAAATTCAGGTTCCTGATATTTTTTAACAATTCCTGGCGACAATTTTGTTTTGTTTTCGTTCGGATCAACATGTGAAAGATCAGACCTTCCTAAGTAATTTACGGCTAATTCCCTGAAAATATAATCAATAACCGATGTTGACATTTTTATTCTTTCATTTCCAGTCACAATACCACTAGGCTCAAATCTTGTAAATACAAATGCATCTACAAATTCTTCAAGTGGAACTCCATGCTGCAGACCTAATGAAATTGATATGGCAAAACAGTTTAATAGACTCCTAAAAGCTGCTCCTTCACGATGCATATCTATAAATATTTCACCGATTTGGCCATTATCATATTCGCCTGTTCTAATGTAAACCGATTGCCCATTAATTTTAGCTTTTTGCGTATACCCGGTTCTTCTATCCGGTAACCTCCTTCTTTTCGCTATATAACGATGGATTATTCTTTCAGCAATTTTTATTATATCATTATTCTCTTTCTCTTCAAGTATGGCTTCTAGCTCTTCTTCATTCAGAGAGTTTAATGGTTGTGATAACTTAGAGCCGTCACGGTATATGGCATTGGCTTTTATTCCCATCTTCCATGATTGCATATATGCTTCTTTGACTTCTTCTATACTGGATGAACCGGGAAGATTAATCGTCTTTGAAATTGCACCTGAAATAAATGGTTGTGCCGCTGCCATCATTTTAATATGGGCCGAAGATCGAATAAACCTGGTTCCTTTTTTGCCGCATTTGCTTGCGCAATCAAAAATCGGATAATGTTCATGTTTTAAGAAAGGGGCCCCTTCAATCGTCATAGTTCCACAAATGTAGTCATTCGCCGAAGCTATTTCCTGCTTGGAAAACCCAAGTGCTTGTAAAAGCTGAAAATCATATGAATTTATCTGCTCTTCAGTAAAACCCAATTTATTTATCAGGAACTCTGTGCCTAATGTATACTTGTTAAATGCAAAACCTATTTCAAATACTGAAGGAAGTGCTTGCTCTACTTTAGCAGTTGCTTCTTCAGTAAAACCCTTGGACTTTAACGATTCCTGATTAATATATGGACTCCCATTGAGGGAACCTGATCCCTTTGCATATTTAATAATTTCGTTTATCTGATCTTGGTTATAGCCTAACCTTTCAAGAGCTGGTGGAATAGACTGATTTATTATCTTAAAATATCCCCCTCCAGCTAATTTCTTAAATTTAACAAGCGCATAATCTGGTTCTAATCCTGTAGTATCGCAATCCATCACAAGACCAATCGTTCCTGTTGGGGCGATGACAGTTACCTGTGCATTTCTGAACCCATACTTGGTTCCTTTCTCCAAAGCTTTGTCACTGTCCTCCCTGGCTGCTTTTAATAAATCCGAAGGACAGTATTTCGGATCAATTCCAATCGGGTAAATAGTTAAACCCTCATATTCCTCTATAGGGACATTATATGCCGCCCTTCTGTGGTTTCTTACTACACGCAGCATTGACTCCTTATTTTTCCCGTATCTGGTAAATGTCCCAAATTCATTTGCCATCTCAGCGGAAGTTGAGTATGCTGTCATATGCATTATGGAAGTTATTGCTCCGCATATTGCAAATGCCTCATTACTATCATATGGAATACCTTGTTGCATCACAAGAGAACCAAGATTGGCATATCCTAAACCTAATGTTCTGAAATCATAACTTAATTGCGCTATCTCTTTACTTGGAAATTGTGCCATCAATACACTTATTTCCAGTACAATTGTCCATAATCTGGCGGCATGTCTGAAACTTTCAATATTAAATTGGTGTGTCTGAGTATCATAAAATTTAATTAAATTCAATGACGCAAGATTGCATGCAGTATCATCAAGGAACATATATTCACTGCAAGGATTGGAAGCTTTTATTTCACCATCCTCTGGACAAGTATGCCATTCGTTTATAGTAGTATGATACTGTATCCCAGGATCTGCGCATGACCAGGCTGAAAAAGCTATTTCATCCCATAAATCCCTGGCCTTTAAAGTTTTACATGCTACAGGTTTGCGCCCTTCCTCTTTTGCTCTCTTCTTTTCAATTCTCCAGTATAGGTTCCATTCACCATCATTAATTACGGCGTTCATGAAATCATTATTAATTCTTACTGAATTGTTAGAATTTTGTCCTGAAACAGTGCTGTATGCATCGGAAGTCCAGTTTGTATCATAAATAGGAAATTCTATGGATTTGAAACCAAGTTTAGCCAGTTGAATAACCCTTTCAATATAATTATTCGGAATCTCGGCTTTTCGGGCTTCTTTTATAGCAGCTTTTAATTTTGTATTCAGTTGCTTATTAAACCTGTCATTTTCCGGATGCTCATCATAACATGCTTTCATTATTGCATTTAAATGATAATTGCATAATTTGGAGCCGGCTACAAGGGCTGCTACTTTCTGTTCTTCTACTACTTTCCAGTTAATATATTCTTCAACATCTGGATGATCTAAATCAAGAGTAACCATTTTAGCAGCCCGCCTTGTTGTGCCACCGGATTTAACTGCTCCAGCCGATCTATCCCCTATTTTAAGAAATGACATTAATCCTGAAGAATTTCCTCCGCCGCTTAATGGTTCGCTTGAACCTCTTAGGTCTGAGAAGTTAGTTCCTGTTCCGGAACCATATTTAAATAATCTGGCTTCTCTCACCCATAGATCCATTATTCCCCCATCATTAACCAAGTCATCTTTTATCGATTGTATAAAACATGCATGTGGCTGCGGATGCGTATAAGCATCAGCCGAAGTTACTAATTCTCCTGTCTTATGATCAACATAAAAATGCCCTTGTGAAGGACCGGTTATTCCATATGCCCAATTAAGTCCTGTGTTGAACCATTGTGGGCTGTTGGGTGACGACATTTGGTCGGCCAGCATATATATTAATTCATCATAAAATGCCTTTGCATCTTCTTCTGTATTAAAATAGCTACTCTGCCATCCCCAGTAAGTCCAGCACCCGGCTAATCTGTGAAATAACTGACGTGAATCTGTTTCAGAGGTAATTCTGTCTTTTTCGGGTAGTTGATCTAATTTCTCTGTATCGGCGCTAGAGGATTGAAGCCATGAAGGGACTCCCTTTTCCTTAACCTTCTTTAATAATTTTGGTACTCCGGCTTTTCTAAAATATTTCTGCGCTATTATATCTGTTGCTACTTGTGACCACGTAGATGGTACTACCACATCTTCCATTCTGAAAACTGTAGATCCATTAGGGTTTTTTATTTCTGATGTCCGTTTTACAAATTCTATTGATGATAATGGATCTTTACCGGGTTCAGTAAAATATCTCAATATTTGCATAAGATAGCTCCAGAATGTTTTGTCTGCATGGGTTATGCTTTATAAATTTATTAATTATTATGTGGATTGTTAGTGATATATTGCATCGTAATAGGCTAGCAAGTAGTTCATTTAAATTATTTTATATCAATATTTTCTAAATCAAAATTGGGATATTTTATATAATATCCAAATAAAAATTTTAGTTTAATCTTAACCATCAAATATGAAATGTTAATGTGAAAATTTAATAAATTATAAGAGTAAATTTTGTTTTTGTTCCATGGACTTTTAAATGGAACTAATAATTTATTTGAATCATATAACACAAACTATAAGAAAAAAACTTGAATAGTGAAAAAATAATTGAGATTGAGAATCTCTCAAAACATTTCAAGGATGTATGGGCAGTCAAAAATCTTAACCTGAACGTATATAAAGGTGATGTGTTCGGTTTTTTAGGCCCTAATGGTGCAGGAAAAAGCACTACAATTAGAATGTTGTTGTCTCTTATTGCACCAACAGAAGGGCAAATCAGTATTTTTGGAAAAGACCTGAAAAAAAATAGGTTAGATATCCTCAGTAAAATTGGCGCAATTGTAGAAAAACCTGATTTTTATAATTATCTGTCGGCCTATAAAAATCTTGAGATACTTGGCAAGCTTTCAAAAACAGATGTTTCAAAAAAAAGAATAATGGAAGTGCTCGAACTGGTAGGTCTTGAAAAGAGGTGTAAAAGTAAGGTAAAAACTTATTCATTTGGAATGAAACAAAGATTAGGCCTGGCCCAATCTCTCCTTCATAACCCCGATTTGATCATTCTGGATGAACCAACCACTGGTTTGGACCCACAGGGAATGAAAGAGGTTAGGGATCTCATTTTATTTTTAAGTAATCAGAAAAAAACAATTTTTATCTCCAGTCATATCTTATATGAAATTGAATTGGTTGCAAACAGAATGGTAATTATTGATAAAGGTTCTGCCATTGTTGAGGGAAATGTTAGTGAATTATTGAACGCCAATAATCTTAAAGTCACTTTCGAAGTTAATGATATTGAGAAAACAAAAGATGTCTTAACTAATTCCTCCTGGATAGACAGAATTGAATCTTCTTCAAAAGGTAAAATAGTCTTCTCTCTAACTAATAATGAAATTCCGCAGCTTAACAGGTATCTTGTGGAAAACAAAATCGAAGTAAGTTCGGTTGTACCGACCCGTTCCCTGGAACAATATTTCCTCAACATTACTGAAAAGGGGACAAATTGATAACTTTAATCGGTGTAGAGCTTTATAAGATATTTAAAAAATGGAGAACCTATATTGGTTTTATAGCTATTGCCGTACTGGTTCCTGTTATTCAGCTTGCTATGCTTGCTGAAGGGGAAAGATCACTTGATTTTATGACACGTAATCTGCAGCAGTCATTTGTCTTCGTGGGTAACCTTCTTAATGGATACCTTATATCATATATCATACTCAACAGTCTTGTTATTCATATTCCATTCTTAATTGCCCTGGTCGCTGGGGATCTACTCGCTGGTGAAGCAACTGCAGGCACTTATCGGCTTTTGATTACACGGCCGGTCTCAAGGTTTAAACTAATAAGTTCCAAATTCCTTTCAGGTATAATATATACCAACTTATTAGTAATATGGTTAGCTGTTATAAGTCTTGGCCTGGGACTTCTTCTCTTCGGCGTGGGCGAATTAATAGTTATTAAAAGTTCTAGTGTTATTATTTTTCCTAAAAATGATATACTCTGGAGATTTCTATTTGGATATTCATTCGCTTCTTTAAGTATGATGGTTGTTGCTTCCCTTGCTTTTTTATTTTCTTCACTTGTGGAAAATGCAATAGGGCCTATTGCTTCAACTATGGCTATTATTATCGCTTTTATCATAATATCTGCCATTGATATCGATTTCTTTCAGAAAATAAAACCATTTCTTTTTACTAATTATATGTCTTCATGGAGATTGTTCTTCGATGATCCTATTGATGTTTCCAAAATACTGGAGTCAACTTTAATTTTAGTCGCACATATATTTGTCTTCTTTGGAGCAGCTGTGTATATATTTCAAAAAAAAGATATTCTGACCTAGTGGTTAGGAGTTGAAAAATGAAGAGTCTATTTATTTTAATTTTACTTGTATGCGGATTAAATTATTCCCAAAGCAAAGATCCGGACCTAATACTGAAAAAGGTTAAAGATTCATTTAGCAAGATTAAAGACTATGAGGTTGATGTTCAAGTTAAAGTCGATGTCGACTTTATAAAAGTACCCGATACTAAAGCTAAAATTTATTTTAAACAACCTGATAAAATAAATTTTGAATCAGATGGATTTGCAATGCTTCCAAAAGAGGGGATAAACTTCTCCCCGCTCTCTTTCCTAAAAACTGAATATACCGCGCTCTTTCAAAAAGAAGATGTTATCGATGGTTTCCCGGTTTCCATTATTAAAGTTATCCCCTCATCCGACCAAAGCGATATTGTCTTGACTACTTTATGGATAGATCAATCATATAATATAATAAGAAAGGTTGAGTCCACTACCAAAACCAACGGTACCTTTACAATAGATCTAAAATATGATATTAAGAAAAAAGACTATTATCTCCCTTATTCGATGGTCTTTGGTTTCAATGTTGATAAAATGAATCTTCCTAAAACTTTTTCGGGTGAGGCTGAAACAGAATCACGAAGAAATATTGGTAAATCTACAACCGGTAAAGTATATATAACTTACTCTAACTATAAAGTTAATCAGGGGCTATCAGATAAAATCTTTGAAAAAAAGAAAAATCGACATAAATAGTGTCGGTTATAAATAAACCAGCATCTAAAATCTTATTTCTTCCCAAGTATTCCATTAAGTCTGATATCTTTCATTCCTGATAACTTTCTAAATTATGTTGATGGCACTCAACTGGGAATATTATAATATGTGTTACCTTTATCTTTTATTTAAGAGGTTTTGTTTTAATCTAAAGGGGAGGAGGTCTGACTTCGGGTAAGACTTATTTATGAGGTATATATGGAATCTAAATTAAAAATCCTTATTGCTGAGGATGAATCTATTATTGCCATGGATTTAAAAGTAACTTTACGGAAAATGGGTTACGAAGTAACCTCTGTTGTAAATAATGCACTCTCAGCTATTCAAAAAGCTGAACAGGATAAACCGGATGTGATCCTTATGGATATTATGCTTGGAGGTTCCCTGGACGGTATCGAGGCTGCAAAAATAATATCTCATAAACATGCTACTCCAATAATCTACATAACAGCACTTAAAGATGAAAAGACTATGACCAGGGCTTGTCTGCCCGATCCTTACTTGTATTTAATGAAACCATTTATTGCCAATGATTTAAAACTTGCTATTGAAACTTTATTGCACACAGGAACAGTTGGCTAAAATACTACATTGCATCAGGCAAATGCCCTCTCTTTAGGAATCGTAAAAGAAAAGATACTCCCTTTTTTCAATTCTGTTTCTACAGATATTTTTCCGCCATGCTTCTCCACAAATTCTTTGCAGAGGATTAATCCTAACCCTGTGCCACCCTCCTTATTGGTGCCTTGTGTAGAAAAATATTCTGTTAGATTAAATAACCTATGAAGGTTATCATTGGAAATTCCGATTCCTGTATCTTGTACTGAAATCTTTACATGGTCAATCTCATCCATTGCCGTTACATTAATAGAGCCCCATGGCTGAGTAAATTTTATTGCATTGGTCATTAGGTTTCTAATAACAGTAGAAACCATTTTTTTATCGAACTTAACTTTCAGTCTATCAGGCAGATTTAAGTAAAGGGTTATATTTTTATTCTTTGCATTAATAGAATATAAGTCTACAACATTTCGTATCGCCTGGCAAATGTCTTCCTCCCTGGGAGAAAATTCGATTGCATTACGCTGAATTCTGCCCCATTCCAGAAGATCTTCAAGCAGCTGGAATAAATTCCGCAAAATATCATTTATACATTTCAGGTTTTGTTTAACCTCGTCAATACCAATTTCATCAAATTCTTCCCGAACCATATCAAGTATTCCAAAAAGCCCGTTAAAGGGGCCCCGCAGATCATGTGCAATTATTGAGAAGAATTTATCTTTAATGGCATTTAGCTCTCTTAATTTTAATTCTGATTGGGATAATGCCTCCTGGGCAAGTTTACGTACGGTAATATCCCTGGTTATTCCAAAAGTTCCGATTATTTCCTCTGCATCATTGTAAATTGGAACCTTTGTCGTTGATGCCCAGTCTTCTTTTCCCCCAATCCAGGTCTGTTTTTCCTCAATATTCTCTATCGCTTTTCCATATTTAATGATATCCTGCTCATCTTTTAAGGCTCCCTCAGCATGCTCGGCTGTAAAAAAATCAAAATCAGTTTTGCCTATTGCTTCATCCGGGTCCTTTATCCCTCTCCTTAGTGCCGCCGATTTATTTATTTTAATGTATTTTCCATTAATGTCCTTAAAATAAATCCTGTCGGGAATATTATCCATAAGTACATTAAAAAAATATTTTTCTAGATCGTTATTAGGATTGTTCATTTAGAAACCTCTGGTTCAAATAATTATTTATGAATAAATATTTAAAATTCCAATATTCAAATCTACAAATATTTCTTTATTATTAAATAAAGAAATATTATTTATATTGTTTGTCCATACCGCTTTTTTTAGTTGTTAGATTATTATAATTAATAAATTTTGCCCGGTTAGACCTATATTATAATCTTTATTTCTTTTTCGCAAATGAAATCTTATCCTCTAAAAAAATAGTATCAATAGACGCCACCTCATTTTATGACTGTTCCCATCATTGGCACAATATTACTGATCACGAAGGGATAAATATCCCCTGTACCCGGCAAAAAAAATATAGAAAATAACTATTACGAAAATTGCAGATAATATTCTTCTCAATCAAAAGAATAATGGTGGTCAGTCTGAAAATTATGATATGTTTGCATTACTGAACCGGGGGAAAAGTTATTAATTCAGTACAGGATGCAGTAAAATGGTTTGATGAGTAAAAAATTTTAGGAATTCCGATAAAAACAATTGGTGCCCCATATGTCAATTATTACTATCTCTATGATGCAATAAGCGTCATTGTTTTTGGAAATACTTTCTGTCTTATGGAGTTTAATCTTTCTCTCTGATTCAAAACAAACGATACAACTGTACTAAGATTTTCTCCTTCAAAAGGTTTCCTCTCGGCTATAGATAAAATGAAATCTATTCCATTTTCCAGATTATCCATAAATGTCTTTAGATATGTTCTGCCTGCTTCATTCAATTCCATTGTCTTTAATAATTTCTCAAAGTACGTTACATATAATTCAACTTCCTGACTGAACATATGTGGTCTATCCTTTGATACAAGAGAGTCACCTCTTCCGTATATGTGATCAACCATTTCTGTTAAGGAATATTCCCTGTCGAACCAGGCTATGTTCGGACCCGGACAGACTGCCTTTGGAAGAGTCTCATTTTCTTTTACTATGTTCAGTGCACTTAATGCTCCATTAGCTA
This sequence comes from Ignavibacteriaceae bacterium, assembly GCA_031292455.1. Lineage (GTDB taxonomy): Bacteria > Bacteroidota > Ignavibacteria > Ignavibacteriales > Ignavibacteriaceae > Fen-1301. Next base: position 3,438 of record JARLHC010000040.1, on the reverse strand, counting down.
GATGAACACATAAACAGGCTTTTTCAGAGACAAGATCTATTTCATTTTTTTTCTGTTCTTCCGTCTTATCCGAACCCATTATATTATCCCTAACCTTCGTTTGATATTGATTGGCAGCCATACAAAGAGGTGAACCGGTTAGTGAAGAACTCAATTTCATAAACCCCTTAGGGCATGTGGAGCCGGGTTTTGATGAGTTGGATCTTTCTTTTGTCCATAATTCTGAACTTGTCATCTTAAGATTATTAAATGGAATACCGAGTGGAGAAACATCGCTCAGTATCTGATCTTCTTTTTTAGCTTTTCTTAAAAGTTCCAAAGTAAATTTATCTACACAGGTTGCCTCAGGTACTAATAAGAAAGGGGTGCCCCAACCGGTAAAGTCACATCCGAAATCTTCTGTCATCCTGCGTGCCTCGCCGTTTGTTCCTATCCCGCCTTGCACTGTTATTAAAGGTTTACTCTCTTGCGCAGATTCAGGATATTTCCATCCCTTGCTTTTGTAAAAACTCATAACTATCGGAAGGAGTTGTATGGTTAGCTGGTCCCTCTTTTCCTTAAATTCATTTAATAGAGATGGTAGTAAGTAACCCTGTGAGGCAAAAGCATGTCCTCCGCAATTTAATCCGGATTCAATTCGGAATTCGCTTACTTCCAATCCTTTGGTGGCTAAAAATTTACCCTGGATAAGAGCTGAACGGTAATCACTTACCTTTATTGTTATCTTCTTCTTTAGCTCCCCGTTCGTATCTCTGTAAAAATCACTAAATTGTGCAATGTATCCGTATAAATTTCTGTTAAATCCCGCAGAAAATACTACCGAGGAATTCAAGCTACTATTTGCAAATCCACGCAAAGCTGACTTGGCATCACTATACTCATCCCCAAGTTTCTCTCCGTTCTCATCATAATTCTGCTTGTCTACCTTAGCCATTATATTAACATCAATTGCTCCGGGGCGCATCATACTCGTTAAATGATCTGCTAAATGAAACTTCTCTACACTATTCTTCATTTGAAGGAGTTTCTCATATGATATTTTTAAAGGGCTTTCATCCGGAAGCATTTGGAAATATTTCGCTTTTTCATTCTCCTGAAAAAAAGGAAGTCTTTTTATTTCCTCCATTCTTAATTGAACTATCTTCTGTACTAGATTAAGATACTCTGTAATTCGTTTTGCCCTGCTGTCATGCTCTTTTTTTGTAATTTCTGTGTAGGGGAAATTAAACTTTTGGCTGTAGTACTTGCGGATTTTTTCAATTAATATGTCATCGACAATCGAAATAACTGATGATATTCCAAATGGTCCTACTCTTATAGGTGTGTCTACTGTAAAACCTAATCCCATTACAGGAATATGGAAACGATGTAGTGAGTTTTGCATTGTCCTGCCTTATAAAAATCTACTTTCATTCACCGGGTACTTGAACTCGTGTGCGGGATTGACTGAAGATTGGTTTCAATATTTAATTCAATACAAAACTAACCGAATTACCCCTGAATTCATATGCAGATATTTATCTTTACAAAACTTTTACAATGTTTCCTTGAAGTTACCTTCTTCTAAAAGGTACTGCTCGCCCTATTATGGTTTTTCATCTGATCCTAAATGCTTGTCCGTTATTGTTTTGACCTTTTATATGTTCCCATCAGTTTACCGGTCGCTATTATATGTCCTTCCATAGCGTTAGTAAGCTGCTGTTTTGTCGATCCTGATTCCACATGGTGAAGTATTGTATCCAACGCGTATAATCTGAAATAATAACGGTGAGCTTTACCTGGAGGTGGACAGGGTCCCCCATAACCTATCCTGCCGAAACTATTCGTCCCCAGCATTACTTCATCAGGTATATTTCTCGAAGGTGTAACATTTTCATGAAGCTCCTTCATCGTTTCGGGAATATTAAATATAACCCAATGAACAAAATCGCCGCCGGGAGCATCGGGATCATCTAAAATGATGGCGTATGATTTTATCTCCTTCGATACCTCATTCCAGTGAAGTTGAGGTGATACATTTTCGCCTTCACAAGAATATTTTGATGGTATCGCCTCTCCCTCTTTAAATGCAGAGCTTTTAATTTTTATTTCCATTTTATTATTAAGTGATTTTGTTTGAGGTAATATCGGTCTGGTTATTAATAAACTTAAAATTATTAAAATTAAACCCTTCATTAAGATCATGATTTAACTAGTTTTAAATTATTATCTGATTTCTTTAGTTAAAATATGTCTGGATATTTAATTAATCAAGTATTAGATAACTTTTATAGAAGCTTCTGAAAGATAGTGATTTCCCTCTCCCCTGAATTAGGAACTTTTTAGCCCTTTTTATGTGTTTTGGTTAAAACATGAAGTATTTCAATTGCTCTTGCATTGGAAGATTGTTTGTTCCTATCTTTCAGGAAGTAATAAATGGCTTATAATATTGCATTTTTAACTTTTTTTAATACATTACACCCTTGAAGTTTATAGCTTTTTCAGGGAAAATGCTTCAGTCTGTAAACTTTATAATTATGTAACTTGTTTTGATGAGTAGCGGATTTTTCGGCTCATTTTGTCTTTATCAATATTCTGTATATTAACTTATTATCATTAACTTTAATTTAAAGGTACACATGAAGCTATATTATTTTTCCTTCCTTGTAGTATTGACCCTTATGTCAACCTATGCTTCTGCTCAACAGTCTGACTCCACTAAGAAAATGGATGTTAACGCTGCAGTTTTTTATAACAAAAGCATCGAAGCTATGAAAGCAAATAATATGAAAGATGCTGCAACTTACGTTGACAGTTCTTTAGCCATTTCACATGATTATCGTATAGTTTTCCTAAAAGGGCAAATCTGCTTTAAATTGAGTAATTGGGATTGTGCAGCAAAACAATATGAAGAATGTCTCGCCCTTGATAAAACTTCAGAAACTGCCTATGTACAATTGGCTGTCGCTTACTATAATCAGAAACAGTTTGACAAAGCAATTGCTACTAATAAAGCTTTAATTTCTTTAACTCAGGATCCAAAGAAAAAATCTGATGCTGAAGCCAGGAATATTGAGGCAGAACAGGCTTTGGCAATTGATTATTATAACCAGGGCATTGACCTGTCAAAATCAGGTAAATTTGATGAAGCTATTACTATGTTCAATAAATCACTTGATCTGAAGAAAGATCCTAAGGTCTATTTATCCAAAGGTGTTACCCTTTCTAAAATGCAGAAGCCTGATGAAGCTATCGCCGAAGTAAAATCAGCTATCGCACTCGATTCTACTTATGATCTGGCATATTATACTCTGGGTGGTCTTTATTTTGCTTCGAAAAATTATAAGGAAGCGTTGCCCAATTACCTGAAAACTCAACAGGTTGCTAAAAGTGATGCTATTAAAAACAGTATTAAAGAATCCTTAAAATCTACATATTTTCAGCTTGGCAGTGCATCTT
>JARLHC010000039.1 GCA_031292455.1 Ignavibacteriaceae bacterium | reverse complement strand
CACAACAGGCGGAGCCTCATGGGATACTGCTGGTTATTTAAATGCCTTTTCCCTAAGTCCCTTTAATGATCAGGTCCTCTTCTCAACCGAAAATGGTATACTTAATAAAACAACAGATGGAGGCTTAAATAAGCAAGTTGTAGATACGATCTCTGCAAACGGTTACCGTACTGATTTCCTGTTTTATGATAAAGACTCAAATTACATTTACAGAACAGGATTTTATTATAACCAGGGTAGCGTCTATAAGTTTTTAGTTTCAGATAAGTCTGGCGATGCCTATTCATGGCAGGAAAAATATTCTTCTCCTCTCCCCTTATACGTGTCAGTCGATTATACAATTGCAGGTTCGGTGTACCTTGCTGCCGGTAAAATTATTTACAGTTCAACAGATTTTGGATACACTTTCTCCCCGTTACGGACATTGGATAGAAATATAACCGGAATATATAAGAAACCCGGGTTTTCTAAATTATACGCTTCTACAGATAATGCAATTTATGAGATAGACGGTTCGGCAATTTCCATCATTAAGCAGATTCCTATAGATAAGGAAATATTCAGGTTTGATCCCCTCGATATCGGCAATAAATGGGTTTATCATATTTCCTCACCAACATTATACAATTTAGATAAAGAAGTTGTTAAGGATACATTATTGGCTAACAATAAACTCTTTAAACAAATTAGAATGATATACAGTGACTCTCTTTCAAAAAACATCTCTTTTACTTACGAACGTATTGATTCCCTTACGGGCGATGTTTATAGCTGGGGAGCCGATTCTACAGAATATATTATCGATAACCTGAATCATAATCCGGGAGATACAATTTTTGCCTCAAGGTATTTCCGTACCGGTTCTACCTTTTTTGATAGTTTGAAAACTGTAAGTTTATTAGGTAAGCAGTTTGAAACCAGGGTCTATTCTACTGGCGACCCGTTCATCGGTTATGATTATTACCTGTCTAAAAATATGGGTGTATCCCATATTCGCCATAATGCTGAAGTGGCATTAATTATCACTACTTTAAAAGGCGCTGTTATAAAAGGCATTGTCTATGGCGATACCTCTACAGTTGTCGGAATAACTGATAAAAATCCGGTCCGGCTTAATAAATTCACTTTATCCCAGAATTACCCCAACCCCTTTAATCCATCAACCAAAATCAGGTATAGTATAGCGTACAGGGGAAATGTCACACTTAAGATTTATGATATTATCGGAAAAGAAATTTCTGTTCTTGTAAACAGTATAAAGGAACCCGGTAATTATGAAATCAACTTTAATGCTTCCGGGTTTGCAAGCGGCATTTATTTTTATGAACTCCGTTCTGCAGGCAATATGCTTACAAAGAAAATGATCCTTATTAAATAAAATTCCCTGAATGTCTGATATTCCGTGTCCCACTCATTAATCTCCCCTTTTTCTCTTTTGACCATAATTTTCTACTTTATACTATTTTTAATTCAACCTGCCCATTCATTGGTTGTTTAATAACCAATCAATTATACCAACAGAAATAATACCGAAAGCCGTTTCATAGCCGTTTAGTACGGTAGCACCCCCGGTCCACCCCTCTTCTACACCCCTCTATCCCCTGATATCCTCTAACCTCATTGATTCCAACTCCTCCCCATGTTAATTCCATCAGCTCTTCATCTTTTCAAATGCATATATCCCGGCTGTTATTATTATTATCGTGCAGATAATTAGTATCCCGCAATCAAGCAATAGCGGAAAATGTGAAACTCCAAAAATAGCTTTCCTTAAAGCATCTACAGAATAGGTTAATGGATTTACAAATGTCAACGGCGCAAGCCAGCCGGGCAGTTTATCTATTCTCTTCCCCTAATCAAAACAGATATTATCCTGGTTCAGCATAATTCTTTTCCCCCTTAAACATAAAATATTATTCCGGTTTGTTCTTTATTTATACGATGCCAGTCTGGATTGGTTTTGGATATGCTGTAAATTTTTCATAATTGTACCGATATGGAATCTTGAAAATAAATTTAGTCCCCTTCCCAATTGTACTCTCTACTTTTATTTCCCCGTTTAACATATTTATGAAATCCTTGCATATAGATAGGCCAAGACCGCTGCTGAATGTAACCTTATCCCCTTCATTCATCGAAACAAACGGATCAAATATACCTTTCAGCTTTTCTTCAGGTATTCCGGGTCCGGAATCTTCTATGGATGTAGTTATTTCAAATAGATCTTCTTCTCTATGATTGTTTTCAAATGTAACCCTTATCTTGTCATTTGAAGAAAATTTCAGTGCATTTGCCACAAGGTTTACTAGTATCTGCCGGTATTTAATCGCATCTGTGTACACTAATATTTTAGACCTGTTATTATTTATCAGCACTATTTCATTATTCTTCCCTATCGCAAGTGGTGTTAGTAAATGAACTGCATCTTCAACCTCTTCATCAAGATTAAAAAGCTCATTCTCAACCTCAAGTTTACCGGTCTCAATTTTCGCATAATCAATAAAATTATTTATTGTATTAAGAAGCCTTTGCGCCGATATTTTAACTGTGCTTGAATACTTTTTGATTTCATCAAGGGATCGCAGGCTTCCGTCATCCAGCATTTCAAAATACATAAGTATTGAGTTCAGGGGGGTTCTTACTTCGTGATTTATTTTTGCCAGTAACTCTATCTTATGTTTCTTCTCTATTAAAGCTATCTGTGCTATTCTTTCTTTTTCCAATGTTTCTTTCAACAACAGATTTATTGCATCTTCGCGGTATTTTGAGGCCTGTAACAATTTGTTCCTTAGATTGTAATTTATAAAACTAACTGCAACGCTTAGAAAACTTATCAGACTTACAAATAAAACCAGTGATAAAAGATTGGGCAATAAATAAATGTTCGAATCATTAAATATTATCGAGGCGGCAAAAAGCAGATTGTAATAAATTGCTGCAATTATCTGGTTCCTTGTTTCCCAGCTGAATATGATAGCAGTTGTAAATATCAATAACGATAATATCTGTGAGTTAATGTAAATTGTTCTGGGTATTTCGTGGATCGTTATAACGAATGAACTTATTAGCGAAATGAGGAAAATATGCGTCAGCAGCGTGGATATTTTCTTGCTAACCGGCCTGTATGATAAAACAAATATAAATAATGCTATAAATGTGAATGCTATCCTTGCAAAATAAATCCCTAATATAAATTCCTGGAAAAAATATATTTCAAATATTAACGACCAGCTCCCGACTATTATCCCCACGGCAGATAATATTCTTAATGAACTTAATATCTTTTCCTCCTCTGTTTGCTCTTTCGGGTATTTATCTGTCATACTGGTTTCTTGTTCCTCCTATTAAAAATAATTCTTACATTGCCAGGAATCATCTATTAATATATAAAATTTATTATTTTATATCTAATGATAAAAATTATTTCAGTAATCTTTCTTCTGCTTAATTCCTTACTCTTTTCACAATCAGATCAGGAATTTATTAATCGGGATGTCTTAACTAAAGATGAATCACTGTTATTACCCATCACTGCTTCAAATCTTCAGGTTATAAAAGTTCCTGAATGGCATGATATGATTACAAATGTCCCCGCTAACATTTATTCCTTCTTTTGTAAATCTTTCGTAGATGATAATTTACCCCTATTAGGTATTATTTCCGCTTCTACCACTACTCTCGTTATGACTGATGCCAGAACTCATTCAATTATCAAAAATTTTTGTTACAGAAATAGTTCCTTTAACAATTTTGAAAAGTCAATTGTCTACCTTGGAGATGGAAGGACTGACTTTGGAATCGCCGGTTTATTCGCCCTGTATGGTCTAACTTTCAGTGATAATGTTGCACTGAGAACCGGAATGCAATCATCAGAATCTATTCTAAGCACTGGACTGACCGTCCAGCTCATTAAAAGGATTACTGGAAGAGAAAGCCCATGTTCAGCATCCTCTGGTTCCGGAGTTTGGAGAATATTCCCTAACATTATAAAATACCAGAAGAATCAAGCAAAATACTATTCTTTCCCTTCGGGACACCTTTCTACCGCAGTTACTACTCTAACAGTTATTGCTGATAATTATCCCGATTCAAAGTTTATAACTCCTGTTGGTTGCTCTCTTGTTGGTCTTTTAGGTGTAGGTTTGGTATCCGCTGATATGCACTGGCTGAGTGATTTTCCACTGGCCCTCGCTTTAGGATATGGATTTGGAAAACTGATTACTAATGCAAATTATACTGTAAAAGCAAAAAAAGATGAATCAAATTCTATTATTGTTTCTTTTATGCCTGTATTCCAGCAAAAACAAACGGGTGTCGGTATGCTTATGTCTTTTTAATGACTGCAATAATTCTTCTATAAATACCCCTGTTTTTTTACAAAATATTTTATTTCACTCCCTGAATCGAGCGCATTTCCAGCGCATTTGATGCGCAATTCCTTACTGCCCATACTTTAACATCTTTGTCCCAATAGTAAATTCTTTCCTGACTGTACCTTAATCCCGTATGTCCATTATCTCCCCCGTACGATTTTTCGATTCTTTAAACTCTACAATAAGGAATAATTTGCGTGTACAAAAGCTGTAATTAAATAAGAATGATTTAAGGAGTGCAGTCTATTGTTTCGTGAGCATCGATTTAAGATCCCTAACCCTGTCCAGCCTGTCCCCCAGCTTATTCTTAACAAATTCGGATAAGTTTTTAATCCCTAAAATCTCATTGCATAACGTTAATGCCTTCCCCTTCTCCCCCATTTTCTCATACTGCTGTGCAATCAGGTGCTTAAGTATTATTTCATTATAATGATTCATGTTGTTCAGGTTCGGATATGAATTCAGAATTTCATTATAAATTTGAATCGCCTTTGATCTGTCTGTATCTTCGTATGCCCTGCCTAATCCCCATTTGAAAAACCTGCTTGCAGGATATTTCTCCAATGCCTTCCGGGATATATGGATTGCTTTATTAAAATCCTTTTGATCTATATATATCCAGATCAATGAATTTACAGCAAGATAAGTATTATACGAGAAATTATTTATTGCCTTTTCAAGGTAGTTTATCCCCTCAGCCCTGTCATCATGCACAAACGGAAGCCATTTAAGAAATTCAGTCTTTTTGCTCTTCCAGTACTTATATGTTCCCAGCCCCGGATATGCATCATAAAAAGCCTGATCCATCTTCAGACAATCCTCCAGGTTAGAAGAAGAATTTATTCCCTCTTTTATAGAAGTCAGCATGTTTCCGTTTAATCCTTCATAATAAGATATATATCCCTCCGTTAGTCCTGCAAAATAATGATTCCAGATGTTCGATGGTTTTTCATTTAATAATTCTTTGGATTGTTCTTTGGCCGAATTCAGGTATTTCAGGATGAGTTCTTCATTACTTTCCTCCCCATAATCATATGACCTGGCAATCTCTGTTGCTGCTAAATATATCTTTCCAAAAGGTAGCTCAGGATATTTTGAATTCAGCTTTTCAAATATCCCCTGCGCCTGGGAATAGTTCTGATTAATTATATTATCAATCCCGGATTTTAATAAAGTATTTACATTATTATCCGGGTACTCCTGTGAATAAATAACCGCAGGAATTATTAGCAATAATAAAAAGTATATTTTCCTAAAGAGTACCAAATGTCCTGTCACCTGCATCCCCTAAACCCGGAAGGATATATCCCTTGTTGTTTAATTCTCTGTCCATCGCCGCTCCGTAAATTTTTACTTCAGGATGATCATTAAAAAGTCTCTGAACTCCTTCCGGTGAAGCAACAAGACAGGCAAATACAAGGTTCTTTGCCCCTTTATCCTTAAGATATTGTATCGCAGCAGATGAGCTCCCGCCTGTAGCAAGCATCGGGTCCAGCAAAATTACAATTGAACCGGCAATATTACGGGGGGTTTTATAATAATATTCTACCGGCAGTAATGTTAATTCGTCCCTCTGCAATCCTATATGCCCTGCCTTCGCATCAGGTATTATCTCCAGAAAACCGGATACCATTCCAAGCCCTGCCCTTAGTACCGGTACAAGCACAACTTCCTGCTCAAGCTTATATCCTCTCGTCCTCTCTAACGGAGTCTCTACTGTGGTTTCGGTTATATTGAAATCTCTGCTTATTTCCACCGCCAGTATGTTCGAAATTCTGTGAAGCGCTGCCCTGAAAATCTCAGGACCTGTTCTCAGGTCTCTTAATATGGTTACATCTCTTTTTATAAGAGGATGATCTATCAGGAAAAAATTGCCGTTTGTTGTTTCCATAAGAATCCCTTTATTTATAAGATTTTACTTTTTTGCCTAATGATGATAAAAGATTTTTAAGAGGTGATAGTGGGGGCGTATAATTATAATTGATTTCGGCTAATAAACGTGCCGGCTGTTTCATCCTTATCAGTGCTGAAACTATATTTCCGAATCCCTCCACTTCCCTTCCGCCCAAAAATGAAGCACCCAGCAAACGGTTGCTGCTCTTCTCAAATATAATCTTTCCGAATACCTTGTCCGCTCCCGGCATCATTGCAGCATAATTTGACTGTACATCCGATACCGAGCTAACCAGTAATTTATTGGCTTCAGCGTCATTGGAAGTAAGCCCCGTCGAAACATAATATTTATCAAATAGTCTTAGTGCTATGTTTTTTATTACCGGTAAAGCAGGAACATTCCCGCCCGCAGCATTTTCCCCCGCTATATGACCGTATTCATATGCATATGATGCAAAAGGAAGATAAACCGGTCGCCCTGTGATAAAATCGGTTACTTCTATTAAATCCCCTGCAGCATAAATATTAAAATCTGATGTTCGAAGTCTTGTATCAACTTTAAGCGCTCCGGTTATTCCTAACTTCAGATTTGCCTTAGCTGCCAGATATACATTTGGAGTAAAACCTATGGCTTTAATTACCAGATCGGTATCGATCCCCCTTCCATCAATATTAATTGCTTTTATTCTGCTCTGTTCGTATGAGGGTTTTATTTCTGCCGATTGGTAAAAAGATATGCTATGCTTCTCAATTATCTCTTTTATCAGATGCTGGATTTCCGGTTCCGTAGATGGAAATGGCAATAATGATTTATCAATTAACGTAATATTACAACCCAGCCTGGCAAATGATTCAGCAGCTTCAAGACCTATAAATCCCGATCCTATTATTGAAACATTCCTCACATTGTTGGATTCAATATACCCCTTAATCTTTACAAGGTCGGAAATATTCTTTAGCGTAAAACTGTTAACCGACTCTTTTACCTCTATATTCTTTCTGGCAGTTGATCCTGCTGCAAGTATTAATTTATCATAATAATAACTGGTTACCGTTTTATCTTTCACATTCAGAACTGTAACTCTCTTCTCCCGTGTATTTATCTCCTCAACTAAATGGTTGACAAATACACTTACTCCTTTCTCCCTTAGAAATTTTTCCGGGTTAAAAAATATAATATCTTCAAGGTTTTTAACTTCATTTGATAGGACGTAGGGGATTTCGCATGTTCCGGTCGAAATATATTCCCCTGCTTCAAATAAAATAACCTCAGCATCAGGATTTACTCTTTTTGCCTTAGCCGCTGATGCTGGTCCCGCTGCATTACCACCGACTATGATTATTTTATCTCTTTTGTTCATTTAGCCTTAAAACTTAATATTACGGTAACTCCGGTAAAACCGAATTTCCTTCTTATTAGTTTTTCTAAATATCTTTTATAATGTTCGGGGATTTCTTTAGGATAATTTGTAAAGAATAAAAAGACAGGATAACTTCCCTTTGCCTGTGTTATATATTTAATCTTAACCTCTTTCCCTGTTGCAGTAGAAGGAGGAGGATTCTTTTCAATCTCTGGAAGTATTGTCTCATTAAGTTCACTTGTGGGAATTTGTTTCTTCCTTTCCTTGAATATTTCAATAGCAAGATCAATCAGTTTATATATTCTTTGTTTGGTCAATGCCGAAATAAAAACAACCGGCACATAATCAATTGACCCCATTTTATCTTTTATTGCAAGTTCAAACTGCCTGGCAGTGTTTGTATCTTTCTCAATCAGGTCCCATTTATTAACAGCCAGTATAATTGATTTCCTTCTTGATACAGCCTCATCTATTATTTTCTGGTCCTGCTTTTCTATTCCGGTCTGGGCATCAACAAGGATAATAACAACTTCACATTCTGCTATAGCTCTTAAAGTCCTTATCGTGGAGAAAAACTCAATGTTCTCCTCTACCTTCTTCTTCTTTCTTAATCCTGCAGTATCTATCAGGGTTATTTCCTGACCATAGTATTTAAGAACGGAATCCAGGCTGTCCCTTGTCGTTCCGGGAATATCTGTAACTATGCTCCTGTCCTCGCCCAATAACGCATTAGCTAATGATGATTTCCCTACATTAGGTCTTCCTACTATCGCAATCTTTAACTTTAAACTCTCTTCTTCTTCCTCTTTCATCGGAAGATCGGCAGTAATTACATCAAGAAGATCTCCGATGTTCCTCCCCGCTACAGCCGAGATATCATATATCTTATCAACTCCAAGGGAATAAAATTCTGCTGCTCCCGGCTCAAGCTTCTCTGAGTCCACTTTATTTACGACAAGGAAGAACTTCTTATTCGAACTTCTTAAGATTTTCCCTATTTCTATATCAAAAGCGGTTAACCCTGCTTTTACATCAACAAGGAAAATTACACTATCGGCTTCGGCTATCGCTATCTGAACCTGTTCCCTTATTGCAGTCTCAAACAGGTCTGGCGATCTCGGCACATAACCACCTGTATCTATAAGCTTGAATTCCTTCCCCGCCCATTCAACTTCACCATAGTTACGGTCCCTTGTCACTCCGCTTAAATCATGAACTATTGCTTCTTTCCTCCCCACAAGTCTGTTGAAAAGTGTGGATTTACCTACATTTGGCCTTCCTACTATAACTACGATAGATGTTTTCATTTTGTAAAAATACTCAAAAGAATGAACGAAATAAACCGGTTTATTAAAAGTTGTAACTAATATGTAATGTAGGTGCCCAATCTTCTAAGTAGGCCATATTTACATGTTCATATCTTAAATTAACTGCAAGATTTTTATTAAATGAAGACGCACTCCATATTGCATCAAGTATACCTAATAAATGATTTACATAAAGAAATGTAACACCCCTGGTTGATATTTTATAAAGAGCATTGGCATCTCCCCTCATAGTCGCATAAGCATCAAATTCCGGCGAATGATAATCGGGGTTATCTGTAGGAACATAATCTTCCCATCCTCTCGCATATTGTGGATATTTTCCTATCAATTCATAATATTGCTGTACTCCGTGGGGAGATAAATGATGTGTGAAACCTGTTGCTCCAATTGCATCTTCTGCTGCATTCAGACTCGTCCAGTCCACCTGCTGCCATGGATTTGGATGCTGGGCATCTGCAGGATATATAATTACCTTTGTTCCATTTGTATTATCATTTATCCATTGAGCATATCTTACAACACTCCACCTTTTATCTGCATAGTTCTGAAAATAATTCGTCTGTGCATCCCCCTTCTGGTTATAGCTTATTGAATAATAAATTGAAACAGCTTCAATAAGTACAAGAGCACCTGCTTTTATATAATTTGTTGAGCCGCCTACGTAAACTTCTCCGGCACCGGGAAATACTCCTGAAAGAATTCCCGCAAGTAGTACAGATTTTTTATCAGATGGGGTTACTAATGGATTCTGCTTAACTGCATTATCCTTATATTCATTTTGGATAAGTCGCGAATCTGCAGACAGGCTTCCGGTTAAATTGGTGTTGGTCTGAGGAAATAAACTTACAGCACAAAGAACAATAGTTATAACTAAATACCTTATCCTCATTGTAACCTCCGTCAGTTAATTAAAAATCAAAACTAAATAATACTCCGCCGTAAAAACGCCATTCCTTTCCGTATGTGAAATCCTGACCTCTGATATTAAGCGTTACCTGGTCAAATCCATATGACGCATTAAGAAATAACATTGTAGGGAATAAATAAAATGAACTCATTTCCATCCTTAACTCAGTTCCAACGCCTTTCTTGAAATCACTTAATGCAGGAATTTTATTCCCGTTCCACGCATTTCCTAAATCGCCGTAGAATGACATAAAGATCTTATCAATATATAACTGTCCTACCCTTGAATCAATATCCTTGAAAAGTGGAAACCGGTAAGTCAGGTTTAACCAGCCTACTTTATTTCCGCTTACTGAATAAAAAGGATATGCCTTCATCCCAATAAGTCCGCCAAGATAAAAATTGAAAAAGTCCGGTACTGTCGGCCCGAATATATTCCCTAACCTGACTTGTGCAGATATTGTATGATTCCACCACAACGGAAAATGGGACTTTATATTTAATTCAAGACTGTGAAAATTGAATGGCTGATAATCTGGAACTAAATTGCCGCTGTTATCTGGTGTGTAGTTGCCGCTAATATTATATCTGTTTATTTCATAGTTATACTTCAGTTCAATCTGAGAGCCGATTGGATTTATTTCCGAATCTCTGTATGGTAATAGTAAATCGAAATTGTATTTTATCTGGAAATTACTGCTGATTAAATATGTATCATCAAATGCAGATGTAAGCATGGGTCCTTGTTCAAGTGGATATATAAAACTCCCGATTAAAGCAGAATACCTGCTGAATATATATCTGAATTCAATATTCTGATTTCTGCTTAGTATTCTGTGGGCTGCAGCCAGATCAACTTCAAACAGATTATAAGTAATATCAACATTAACTGGGTCTATACCTTCACCAATAGTGTCTCGTTGAGATGCTATCCTGGAAATATTATATAATTCAAGACTTAATTCCGGTTTTAATCCCAGGTCAAATAAAAGTGGAAGTTTATTCTTATATTCAAACACAAAGAAAAGATCCCTCTCCAGCCTTTGGTTTATTGATGCCCCTGCAAAAATAGAATACCTGTTTAGCATATCATTGGATGTAACATAAAGTCCCGGTTTAATTTTATCAACAAAATTATTTGAGGTACTGTAATTGTCATACCTGATAACCGGAAAGAATGTCATTTTAGAAAACACTCCTGTATATTTCTCTTTTTTGTAGTCAGGAGTTTCATAATCATTGTAGTTCTTCAGTTTGTCCATATTGAATTTAACCAAATCCCCCTTGGGATTACTCTTATCAATAGGAGGATTGCTTATCCATTCGTATTTCTTTGTTGTGTCTACAGTGGTCTGCTCATTTTTAGGAAGGTAAAATATCTTATAGCCCTGTGACGTGTACCCTGCATATGTAATATCACCATTCTGATTAACATTTGGCATAAAAGCTCCGCCTACAACATTGGTAAGCTGCTTTTTTTCCTTTGTCTGCATATCCATATAGTAAATATTAAATATCCCCGTTTCATCTGAAGAATATATCAGGTTTCCTTTGGAATCTATCACTGGATTTCTGTCATCACTGCTCTTGCCTATCAATACCTGGTACCCGGTTCCATCACTGTTTATTCTGGCGATATCACGTGATTCGCGGTATGAATAATCAAAAATAATATAAGAATCATCGTTTGAGAAGGTCGGGTTGTATACCTGCTCTCCGTTGCTGAATGGCGTAAGCTGTTTGAAATTCTTTCCGTCTATATCTACAACCCCAAGATTGGTTGTACCGTCTTTTTGAAAGATAAATGTTATTTTCTTTCCGTCTTTTGAAACGGATGGTTGGTTTGCCCTTGAGTTAAATGTTAACCTTATTTCTTTTTTTGTATCGATATCATATACATAAAGATCATGCACATTATACCAGTTAGGGTTATCGTCTCCAATTTTATCATAAACAATCTTATTGGTCCCTGGTATCCATGTTACTGTAGATCTGACATTGCTGACAATCTCCTCTTCCTTTTTTGTATCAATGTCATAAAGATATACTCCTGAAGGGCTGAAGTAATCAGATGATTTATTGGAAACATACAGTATCTTTTTCCCGTCAGCGGAAAAGACAGGATAAAAATTGCCGAATCCCTCTTTCCCGATCTCATCTCCCTGTATCATATTTGATTGAACCGCTGCAATTCTCTTTTTATAACTCTCCGTTATAAAACTTTTCCATTCGCCATATATCTCTGTCCCATCTTTTCCTAATACATCCCGGAATGCAGCATCTATCGTAAAATTACCAAGTTTACCTAATGATCTGGAAATCTCCTTTAATTTATTCTCCCCGTATTTCTGCGAAATGTACCGCGTTAAAGCAAATCCGGCATTATAAACTGATTCGTTGCCAAGACTTGTTTTACCAAATTCCCCCATCTCATTCCATGTAAGCATGTTATTATCTAATGCATAAGAACGGAGTATCATATCACGATGAGTATCCCACCTGTCATATTCAAAATCAGGTCTCATATTCTGTGCAGTCCCTTCAGCAAACCAGGCAGGCATGTTCAAAGTTGCTATTGGATATGAAACCACAAAGTTAGGATATCCGTAAAGAATATCAGGACGTCTTTCTGCTTCGTAATTAAGAACCTGGAAAAAAACTGCCGGTAATGTTCTCACAGCTTTCATTGATGATTGGATCTGAACCATATGCGTAAACTCATGCGAGATTACATTTCGCAGCCAGTTATGTGTCCCCCGCAAATCATAATCAAGAGCACTTGTCCATATTTCAATTTTGTTATCGAAGAAGTATGTCGCTCCGTTTGAATAATCATCAAGATCCTTGATAACAAAATGAACTGTCTCAGGTTCGTATTCATATAAAGAGGTAATCGGGCCCCAAACTTCATCAGCTATTTTACATACTACCCTTGCTGTCCTTTCGGCTCCTTCATGAAAATGTACCTGTACATGTGTCCCTTTTATTGTATACCATTGAAGTTCAGGATGGAATTGTGTGAATTGAGAAAATGATACGCTGGTAAATAATAATAAAAAAAAGATTATGATCTTATTCATAAAACCTGATTTTGAGGAAAATGGATTGGAGTTTTATTTAACAACTGCAATTTTAATAATGTTACTTTCCGTTTTGCCGTCAGAACCAACAGCTTCAACACGTGCAAGATAAATACCACTTTGAATATTGCTCACATTCCAAATGGTTTCACTCTCATACCCACCCTGAGCTTCATTATTTAATTCAGCGACAAAATCACCGGCAAGATCGAATATTTTAATATTAATTTTAGAATTCTCCGCTACATAATAACGAATAGCGGTTTGTCCTGTATATACTGGGTTGGGATAATTGTATACTTTCCCCTTTGGGAAAAACTCATTCACATAATTGGTAGCAGTTGCACCGGCAATAAATGAACTGTTAAGATTACTGCCATTTTCTTCTGCCCAGTAAGGTGTGCCTGCTGTTGATCCGATATGCCATCCGTAAAAATGTTTGCTCGAATCGATGGCTGCCAGTGAAATCTTTCCATTATCATTATATATTGCAGATGCTAATATTAGTTTTCCTGTGGATATCGGAAATCCTGAAACAACTTTACCTGTTCCCCCGTCAATGGCAAAGATTCTTCCATCCTGTGTATTTGCGATAATCTCGGATTTAGAATCTCCTTCAAAATCGGC
The DNA here is from genome assembly GCA_031292455.1 of Ignavibacteriaceae bacterium. Taxonomy (GTDB): domain Bacteria; phylum Bacteroidota; class Ignavibacteria; order Ignavibacteriales; family Ignavibacteriaceae; genus Fen-1301. Next base: position 19,841 of record JARLHC010000039.1, on the reverse strand, counting down.
TGTTAAGATAGCACCGGAAAAGTTCTGACCATCCGGGTCTGTGAAGGGAAAACTAACTGCTTTGGCACCGGTTAGGTTTATTGCATGAACCTGGCTTCCTGTTGAATATATAATGTAATTATCCCCATCATTTTTCAGGTCAGCAAGCGCAAATGATTTTACAATATTAGTGAGACTTATTCTTCTAATAATTATTCCGTTGGAAATAATATAGAACCCATTATTTCCTAAAGCAATAATAGTATAATTTCCATGAGATTTAGTTAATGACACCTGAGCTATAACATCATTGATGGTAACTGTTTTCTGACCGTCACTAATTACAGAAGATTGTGCCGGGAAATCTTCAGGAGCCAGTGCCGCATAATAAGTATTATCTGCGCAGATACTTTTTACAACATGTGTATTATCTCCGGCCATGGCAATCGACGATAACTGGATAATATCCGGGAGAGTTGGATCAATATTATAGATAAGAATGTAACCCCCGTTTGCACCAACCAAAAGTTCTGTTAACTCTCCTGTTTTACGAATTACAGGAGAACTGGTTAATATTCTTCCGGTGCTTATACTTCTTTTCAATACAAAAGGAGTATTTGACGAATACCCGGTAACTGTTATAAAGGAATCCTTAATTCCGAAAATGTAATCAACCGTATCAATAGAAACCGAAGAAGGTTTAAAGGTCGAAAGTGGAATTACAGCAGAATTTAAATTCCCGGAATTATCAGATGAGTATAATCGGTTTTCATTCGCTATAAATAATCTTCTGCCGGTAGAGGTTAATTTCGTAAAGTTATTTGAGAAAGTTGAATCATAGGTTACAAAAACTGATTTAACAACAGAATCACCATATGAAAGGTTGAAGTTCATCTTGTTGCCGGAATCTGAAAATCCCGACATAGAAATAAGACTGTTAGCTCCTGAATGAGTATTACTATTCGGCCGGCTGTCCTTGTCAAATATATTTCTGTATAGAGTAGCAGGATTATTCTTAAAGTAATAATCTTCATAGGAACCTTCACCAACAACCTGATCCCCTAATATAGTTGTAAATAATTCACCAATTTCCTTTACACCGTTTGCCTCAACAACTTCAACACCCCTGTCGGTTTTATCTGTATTTATCTGGTCAGAAGCTATTTTGGTATTTATTACATTATCATCAATATGCCAGATTACTATCCCCCCTTTATAATCAGAGGTACCTGCTATATATCCCGGAAGGCTCCAGTCAAGTTCATCAACATCAGTCACCACACCATAGAGAGAATCTACCGCAAAGCTGTAAAATCCTGTCGTATCCTGCGTGAATGTTTTGGTTATTGTCTGTCCGCCTGATTTTATAGTAAGTATAGCACCATTATTATTTACATCCCTTTCCCGGTTTTCAACCAGAAAATATTCGGATGAATTAATCGGTACCTTTAATATTACAGTATCAGCCGGTAATGCAGCCAGTCCGGCAGTTAAATTTATGTTAAATGAACCCGGAGAAATAGTAACTGGTTGTGCCCAACCAAGGTATATCTTTTCCCATGCAGATGGTTCAGGAGGAAATGCTCCTCCGTATGAAAATATCGCCTGCCCGTCCATTAATCCGAATCTGCCTATTGCACTAAGACCTGTTTTAGTATCGTACAGATCGGGAAGTCCAAGATAACTGGCAATACTGGCAGTTAATAATCCATTTATTGTAATTTGGAATAAAGAAGTCTGCCCTAAACTTGATACTTCCCTGTTTTCCGTTTCCGGAATAACCATACTGTTAAGGATATGAAAATTACCTCCGGAAACAGGAATTCCTGGATATGAAGAACCGTATATTTTTTTGAACGCATCCTGTCCGAGATAAACTGACGGGAGATCTTTTTCATTACCAAGACTCCCCGGAAGCGTAACATCGCGTCCGACGCCGGCATGAAATATTATAAATAAATCATAACCGCCGAAATCAACAGATGTATAATGCTGGTCTGCTAACGTCCATACTTCTGTGGCAAAATCACCGAGAGGAGTAAAATCAGTGGAATTATTCGGAGGTGAATAATTCTTCATAATCTTTGAAACTGTTAGTGTATCCGGCAGGACTGTATAGGAAACATTCAGTTTCCCCTTAGAAACTTTGCTGAAATAGTTCTTGGTAAACTCGAGATGAGATTCAAAATATTGTTTATCATGAGGAAGCGGGTCTAATATTTTATCACCATAATTCTGGGTATATATGGAACCGAATTTCCCATTACCAAATGTTGCGGCATCGTTATCTTCCTGGAAATTAACAAGTACTGCAAGAATTTTTAATGTGTCACCACTAAATACAGATTGAGATTTTTGAGGAAAAGGGTTTAACTTTCCGGAAAATTTCTGGGCAGTTAAACTGCCCAGGCTTATAAATAGAAAAAATACTAACAGCCTTTTAGACATATAGGGTTAAACTCCCCGAGGGAATCCTTTATTTGTTGTAATATTTTGTCCCCAACCGATAGAAATTGAAAACCTTAAAGTATTATTAAGGGGATGGTTTTCAAATCCTTTAAATACATCAGTAGTAATATAACTAAAATCAAAATTATAAATATCATACTTTATACCGGCGCCAAATGTAACAAACTTCCTGTTGCCGTAATCCGGATCCTCATAGAAGAAACCTGCTCTTAGGGCAAAGACGAAATCTCCTGGTGTTCCGTATAGATATTCAAGTCCCATTGAAGTATTAACCATTCTCATTTCTTCACTGAATGGTTTTTCACCCCAGGAAGTAATTATCGATTGATACCATTCCTTTGTTTTATTCGTATCGGTACTTACCATCAATTTTGAAAAGTCTAATGTGAAGGTAAGATTGTTAAAATCACTATCGATTACCTTATATGCAAAACCTAATCTGAAATTTGTTGGGATCGGGTCTGCCTGGGCTTTATCTATATAATAGATCTTTGGACCAATATTACTGATATTTAAACCAACGCTTAAAAGGCCGCCTATGTCTTCATCGACAAGAGGTATAACTAATTTTGCCGGTCTCCACATAGTTGCAACGTCAAAACTGATGGTAGTAGCTACACCTGATCCCTGTTCCTGCCCTGTCGGCTGATCTGATAACTGGCTGTGAATAATCCTAAAATTAAATCCGAGACCCCAATCCGGAGATATCTTTGTTGCATATCCTAACGTTAAAGCTGCATCAAAAGAATGAAATGTAGCAATAATATCGGGTGAATCAGGACCAGTTCTTGCAAAAGTACCGAAGTTCATATAAGTAATACTTGCCGAAACAGTTCCGCCTATATCATCAACATATTGTTTATAAGTCAAATACTCATAGAACAGATCCAGGTGAAAAGTAGGCAGCCAGTTACTATGAGTTATGCTTACATCAGACCCATTCTGAAATGCAAGACCTGCCGGATTCCAGAATACAGCAGCAGAATTATCTGCCAATCCTGCACCTGATTCACCCATAGCGCCTGCTCTTGAGTCCGGAGCTAATTCCAGAAATGGTACAGCAGCTTCTCCTTGAGCATGGGTTACTTTTCCAAATGCGACAATCATAATGCTGACCATCAAGAACCTAAATACTATTTTCATTTGTACGATCCTCCAATTAATAGACAATTAAAACTCCTGAAATTTATTAAAATAATTACCTGATATTTGAATCCAATTAACAATTATCTGATCTTCGCAAGTTTTCCTATTACGTTTTTACTGAAATTCCCGTCAGTTGAATTTAGAATTACTTTATAGAAATAAACACCGTTAGCAATAAAATTTCCATCCTGATCCTTTCCATCCCATTCTATCGTTACATACTTTTCATGAACTCCATATTCATCTATAACTTTGATTAATCTTCCTGCAACAGTATAAATCTTAATTTTCACATTAAATATTCTGTCCAGATTCTGCTGGAATGTAAATGTTGTTTTCCCGGAGAATGGGTTCGGGTAATTATAGACATCACCTAAAGTAAGATCATTACCTGATACCACATCAAAAAAAACCGTTTCATTTGAAAAATTATTAAATACATCCCATGCCTGCACCTGCAATTTATAATGACCCTGATCAAGGTTATTAAATTGATAATTTACCATACCTGATTTACCACCAGCATCCAGATCCCCCGTAAAATATGATGTAAAATCAATGGGGTTAGTAATATTGTCATTTAGAACTCCCTGTATCTTATGTCCTATTCCGGTTCCTGTAGTATTTAACCCTGAAGGATCAGAAAGTTTCACTATCAGCTTGGAATCCGGGTTCACCAGATATGAGCTCTTAAAGGTTAAATCATCGAAATAAATATCAATGTTCGGACCTTTATTATCATTAACTGCTGTGGTATCAGTACCGCCAATCAAAACATTATTGGTATAACCTAAACCATCAGCATCATTATTATAGAATAGAAATGCAACTTTGCCGTTCTTGTTCTCATAAGAAATATCCTTGGGTACAATAAAGCTTGAATTAAATTTACCATTAGCAACAGACACTTTTCCCCTAAAAATTATCCCCCCCTGAAGGTTAATATTTATGCCGGGCTGTTCCGTCATACCTATCTGTCTTTGTGAATCATAGACTGTAAGGATACCTTCGCCATTAAAGTTATTCCATAACGAATTATCCGGCTGCAAAATATTCCCATGAATCCTTGTATTACTTAATGCTTTTATTTGAACGTTGGAAATTAAAGTCTGACCATTAATTGAATCAATATTTGAGTTATATCGCGGTATGGATAATCTTAATGAAGGATCACAAAATAAATGATATTTCTGATCATTTTCTCCATATCTGACTAATTTCATTTGATAATAAGCTTTTCCGACAGGAATTGGAAGATTTAATGTATCCCTTGGAGAGCTTAATAGATCAGAATAAAATTCCTGATTCAGAGCAGCATTTTCGTCAGAATATACCGGTCTGCTCGAAGTAACACTTCCAATTGAACCGCTCCCCTCTTTTAAAAGAAGTAATTCAGCACCACTTTGAGAGGATGGATTATCATAATAACCAAAGTCACAGGTTGCAGCAGTTAAAAAGAAAAGATCGCTGTTAACTAAACGGGGAATAGTCGAACTGTTTTCAAATACTTTTTCATGTGTCCATAGTTCCGGACTCCCATGGCCAATAAAATTAACGATTAGAGTACCATTGTTAATACTCTTAACCAAATCTTCAGTAACTCCAGGTTTAGTTCTTCCAAAACTCGTTATTACAGTAGGATATTCTCCAAGATAAATTTTATTTATATCATACGAAACAGGTATATAATATGAAGCCAGAGTTTCAGATTGTACAACGTGATAATTTCCTTCGTTCGTAGTTGAAGTCCATTGATCATCTGCTACCATTGTTATTAAATTTTGCCAGCTTCCCTTAGCGATATCAGATTCATATGAGATAATTTTATCTACAGCGATCCGGGCGTCTGCCAGAGAGTTGGCAGTTATTCTTCCGATTCCCAGATCGACAAGAAGATCATTATTGCCGCTCAGCCGGACATAAAAATCATCCATCGGATAGGAATCAATCAGGTTCAACGAAAATTCAGTTTCATAGGGAATAATATAATTATTTCCAAAACCTTCGACATTCTTATAATCATATGTGCCGTCGCCGAAAAGTAGGACATATTCGGGTTTAACTGTCCACGTATCATAAGCATATTTAATGAAATTTCTGATCCCGCCAACATCTTTCATACCGCCGGAGAATTCATTAAATATCTGGTCAACATCTGCAACATAAGTTGATATATTTAGTTTAGGATGATTTTCTTTAAAAGATTTTAATCTTACAGCCTGATCCATAAAATCTTTCGGAGTTATGATTATAAATTTTGCCCCGTCCTGGAATGCATGAAGGTTTGAATTTTCCGCTACAACCGGATTAACAGGAGTCATAAAATTATTATTTCCAACAGCATAGTATTTGGAAACAAAACCCTGCTTTTCAGAAGAAATAAATTTGAACTCACTGCCGCTTAAAAGCATGGGATTTGTTATTATTTCTACATTAGCATAATCGGTAATATCATATACCTGAATATTACTGTTTGAAAAGTTATTAAGATCATATTCAATTTTAGCAGTCGTATCCGAGGAGAAAAATATTATCCTATCATTAATTGTTGAAAGGGATCTGTTATAATAAATCTCAAACCAATCAATATATCCCTTTGAAGCTGCACTTGATGCATTAAAAGTGAATTTTAAAAGGCTCCGGTTATCAGATAAAGTGCCTGTAAAGGAAGCAGTTGCCTGAGTTGCGTGACCGTATGCATAGTCCGGATTCGGATCAATATTTATTCCGGGAATAAAAGAATCGTAAAGGGTATTACCGCTTTCATCCACTTTTAATTCAACATTATTTATTGGATCACTATTGACAAAATTGAAGACGTAATCAATTCTTGATCCGGGAACCAGACTTTCAAGTAAATTATTGTATGTCCTTGAAAGGGTAGCCTGGTTAAATGCGTCCCCTAGAAAGTTTCTGCCGCTTGAAGCAATATTAATTAAATCCTGATGATAATAGGCAAAAGCTTTCGAATTACCCTGTATATAGTCTGCCGGAGCACTTTCACTTTGTTTTGGTTGTATTCGTTTTCCGTTACTTCCGCCTGATGTTATCCAGTAATAGTTTTGGATTGAATATGGATTAAACTTGCGTACAATATTTTTGCTTGAGGTATTATAATTCCAAAAATTAGTCCCCCGCCCGTAAAACAAGACATAATCACTGTCATCAAATTTGCCATCAGATTCGCCTGATATATATATTGCATTTTCGACTAAGTCAGAAGGAGCAGGCAAAGTTACGTCCTCGGGAAGCGTTGTACCTCCATTGTTGTATATTTTAATGGTACGGGGGTCGACCGTATTCGGATCAATTCCATAAGAGGACAACATGGATTTAGTAATTTTATAAATTCCTTCATTTGGTGCCTCAAATTTGTACCATTTACCAGAGTTCAACACGCTATTGATATTTCCCTTAGTTTTATTCAATCTCTCAGCATTTGTATTCCATTGTCTGGCTATAGAATAATTCGTTATTACACCTTTAAGAAAATCATCGTTAACGGCAGAATTTTTAACCTGAGATGCCGAGAAACTCACTTTTAAAACCATTTTTGTATAAATTCTGATCTTATTCTCAGTACAATTGAATTGCACGGGTTTTATGACTATAATCTGAACAGGAACCCCCCTAACTATACCGAAGTGCCCAAAGCCCGCCAGGTCTTCACCTATTGTATTAAAACTATAATATTTATCTCCTTTTTCAAATTTCTTTGAGGGGATGCCATTTATTTTTACAGGTTTGGGCACAGGCAATAACTTCCCCTGAATATCTTTAAATGAAGAACTAAGAATCTGGATAGTATTTCCAAATTCCGAAGGAACTCCAAGCGGAAATGCATAATACGGTATAGATGGAACTCCAAAATTTTTATCGTCATAAATATTTCCTTTGAAAGAGACGTTTAAATAATCTTCATTATTCAATTTGACAATATTGGAATCTGAAATTTTCGGTGTGTATTCAATTACAAATGAATTAAAGTCAGATGAAAGAATGCGGGTATCTGTCTGACCAAAACATTGCCAGGATATAAGCAGTAAAAGAATTACCGAGATTTTGCTTTTCATTAAATAATTATTTATTTGAATTTCAATTACAGAAACGGAAGATTAATAATGATTATTATTCCCGTAATAGCTCAAAATGTATCTCGTAGCAAAAACTCTAATAATTCTCCAAAGTGTTATAGCTAATTTAGTTAAGGTATAAGCAAATAGTCAAGTCATTTAGGCAAATTTAATATAAATGAGCTATTAAATGATACCCGGATCAGCAAAATATCATGAAGTAAGACCTAACTCGAATTTATTTTTCCTCATTGCATTTATACAAAAGTCGATGTGTTCATCTAAAGGAATTCCCAGCCCAGAAGCACCATTAATAATATCTTCCCTGTTCACCTTACTTGCAAAAGCTTTATCTTTCATTTTCTTTCTGACAGATTTAACTTCAACTTCATCAACTGATTTGTTAGGCCTAACATAAGTAACCGCAGTTATAAATCCCGCTAATTCATCACAGGCGAAAAGAGTTTTTCTTAACAAGGTATTTCGCGGCACTCCTGAATAGTCTGCATGTGAAAGGATAGAATTTGCAAAATCCTCATCAAAACCTCTTCCTTTAAGAATTTCTGCGCCTTTGAAAGGATGATCAATGGCAGTTGGATACATTTCATAATCAAAATCATGAAGCAAAGCAACATTCCCCCAGTATTCAATATCCTCATTGAACTTCAGAGCATAAGCCCTTACGCAAGTTTCAACAGCGTAGGCATGTTTCAATAAACTTTCATTTTTAGTAAACTCTTTAAGAATCGACAGGCAGAAATTTCTGTCTCCGGCAATATCATTCATAATTATATTTCCTATTCTGGATTATAAGAAGGGCATAAATCTCCTAATACGCATTGGGAGCATCTGGGACGTCTGGCAATGCATATCTTTCTGCCATGGGAAATCAAAAGATGAGAATCTTTTACCCAATCCTTTTCAGGTAAAAGCTCTTTTAATCTAATTTCGATGTGCTCCGTATTGTCAGATTTAATAAAACCTAGAAGATTTGACAGTCTTTTAACGTGAGTATCTACTGCAATAGCCGGAATTCCGAATGCATTTCCTGCTACAACTGAGGCTGTTTTCCTCCCTACTCCGGGCAAAGTATTTAACTCGTCAAAAGTTTCAGGTACTTTACCACTATACTTTTCAACCAAAGTTTTACAGCAGTTTTTTATACTCTTCGCTTTTGCATGGAAGAAGCCGGTTGAATGGATATCCTTTTCAAGCTCCCCGATTGGAACTTTAATGTAATCCTGGGGAGTTTTAAATTTCTTAAATAAATTGGGAGTAACTTTATTTATCTGGACATCCGTGCTTTGTGCAGACAATATGGTGGCAATTAAAAGTTCAAATGGAGTTGTAAAATCCAGAGCACTTTTTACGTCCGGATATTCTTTCTTAAGCAGAGAAAAAATCTTTTTAGCTCTGTCTTTATTATTAGTGTCCATTATTTTTATTAAAACTTGGATGTTTAATCATAAGTCTTTCGACCGGCTTATTATTTATTATGTGATCCTGTATTATCTCCTCAACATCATCAATTGTAACGCCACCATACCAGATTTGTTCAGGATAAACTACAATAGAAGGCCCAAATTCACAAGCATCTAAGCAGCCAGACGTGTTTGCACGCACAGATGCTTTAAGCCCTAGTTGTCTGATCCGTTCCTTAAATTTTACTTTTATCTCCGAACTTCCTTTATCGTAACAACATCCCCTCGGATCGTCAGCCGGTCTTTTGTTTTCACAAATAAATATATGTTTCTCGTATCGTTTCATTATTTAATTATTTATTTGTACAAATATAACAAGAATCAATTTAACTAATAAAGTTTTAAATTTTCTCATGAGAAATTATAAATAATTGTATTTTTACAAACATTATAACTGCACAAATTGGAATGAAAAACAAAAAGAGCAATAATGTCCAATCAGTAAAAGAAATTAATATCTATATCAGCCTTACCATGCTGGTTTTAGTTCCTTTGCTATTGAACTGGAAAATTATCAGTTATGACTTTACTAAATTGGACGATTCAACTATAATCACAAATAATTTTGGTTTCCTGAGTGATTTTAGAAATGCCACGAAAGCCTTTGAAAAAGATAATTTCCTAAGCAAGGAAGGGAAAGGATACTATAGGCCGATACAAACTATAACATTCATGATTGATGCGCATATCGGCGGAGAAAAGCCTGAGGTATTTCATTTTTTCAACCTATTATACCATATTCTGACAGTAATAAGCTTATTTTTTCTACTCAGACTATGCGGGATAAATCATAATCTATCTTTCTTCTTGTCATTGCTTTTTTCAATACACCCTTTATTTACAGATGCAGTCGCTTGGATTGCCGGAAGAGGAGATATTCTTGCTGGTTTATTCGGGGCATTGTCATTTATTTCGTTCATAAAATATAATAATACAAGAAATAAGATTTTTTACATTTATCACTGCGTTACCTTTGCGTTGGCAATATTTTCAAAGGAAATATCAATTGCACTCCCCGTTATTATCATTTTTTACCACTGGTTCATAAAGAATAACAAATATAAGATCCGGGAATTACTTCCATTCATGACCTTCTGGATTATAACCATAATATCCTTTTTCTTTCTAAGAAACAGATTCCTTAATCCACAGGATATCCTGAGTTTTGAATCATTTATAAAGAACCTTCCCGTTATTCCAATACTGATGACAAAAATGTTATTACCCTTTGGGCTTTCACCCATGCCTGTATTTACTGCTTTTTATACCACAACAGGAGTAATACTAATAATATCGGTCACTGCATATATTATAAAATTTAAGTCATTGAATAAAAACATTTTAATATTGGGAATAATCTGGTTCATTGCATTTATTGTTCCGATGATGTTTGTGAGAATTCCCTTAGGACGTTACCAGTTTGACTATTTGGAATGCAGGGCTTATTTACCTTCAATAGGGATATTTTTAGCATTAGGCATTTTTCTTGATGAAAAAATCAGAAAAAAAGAAATTCAAATACTGCTGAGATTTTTTATTCCGGTCATATTCTTGTTTTCTATACTTGCATATATTTATTCTGACGCATTTGACGGTCCCTATGAATTTTATTCTTCAGTTATAAATACTGATTCTGAAAATGCATATGCTTTATGCTCCAGGGGATGCTTATATTCCATTAACGGGAAAGTGGATGCCGCATTAGCAGATTTTGATAATTCAATAAAAGCAATACCTATTTATAGTGAAGCATATTATGATAAGGGAGCACTTTATAATTCCATGGGAAATCACCAGATAGCAGAGAAATTTTACGCGGAAGCGCTGAACTATGACACACTATACCCTAATATTAATAATCTCCATGAATATGCCTTCATAAATCTTTCATCGGAAAAATTAAGTCTTAGAAAATATAATGAAGTAATAGAATTATTGAATAAGGCAGATATGAAATATCCCGGAAATTGCAGCATACATAATAATTTAGGATTAGCATATTATTCCATGGAAAATTACAATTTTGCCCTTGACCAATATAACCAGGCAATAGGAGGAGACAAAACGATATATTCTTATTACAACAATCGGGGAATGGCCAATTATCAGATAAAGAATTTTACTAATGCTTTGAATGATTTTAATGAAGCGCTTAAAATAAATCCCGGTTTTCAGGATGCATGGACGAATCGTGGCATAACCAAAGTTGAGTTAAGTGATTATTCCGGAGCAATAAATGATCTTTCTGAGTCAATTAATTTTAATCCAAATAATGGAATTGCGTGGTATTTCAGAGGGATGGCTTACTCAAAATTAAATAAGAATAATGAAGCGCAGCAAAACCTGCAGAAAGCCCGAGAACTTGGATTTAAAATGCCCAGTAATAAGTAAATATGTAGAAGATTAAGTAACAATTAAAAACATTTAGTATATAAAAACTGTAGATTTTACTTGTTTCTATTATATACAAATAATAATTTGTTATTCTATAAATCAACAATATTCATAAAACAAATCAGGAACAATTATGCGACTTAGAAATACTTTCTTAATTGTGTTGTTTTCAGCATTTTTATTTTGCGGAATAGTTAATTCCCAGGTATTATTCTCAGACAATTTTAGTTATACAACTGGTAATCTTGTAACCCAAGGTGGCTGGACAGCAGGATCAGGGGCCGGTACAACCCCTATGCAAGTAATTGCAACAAGCCTTACATATCCCGGTTATTCGTTTGGGACAGGAGTTGGTGGAGCCGTTCAAATAGGAACTTCCGGAGAAGATGATTTTCATTTACTTGGTACTAGCCTTTCCAGCGGTGCCGTTTATGCTTCACTTCTAGTTAATTGCTCAGCAGCTTCAGCAGCCGGGGATTATTTTGTTCATTTCGCGGATGGCGGTACATTCAATCTTTTTTGCAGAACTGCAATCAGATCGAGCGCTACCAATACATTTGATTTCGGATTAGAGAAATATAGTGCTGGTGGTTCATATGTATATACCAATCAACCGCTAAATTTTAACCAGACTTATTTAATAGTGATCAAATATAAATTTAACCCAACGACAACAACTGATGACGAAGTTGATCTATTCGTAAGTCCTACCATAGGTGGTACAGAACCTACCCCTACTATTTCTACATCGGCAGGAACTGATATAACAGGTCTGGCTACACCATCTTCTATATCTTCAATCAATTTTAGACAAGGCAGTGCATCCAATGCTCCTACGGTTCAAGTAGATGGATTAATAGTAGGCACCCAGTGGAGTGACGTACTCCCGGTAGAGTTAACATCATTCTCAGCTTCAGTCGTTAATAATAATGTAAATTTAAGATGGTCCACCGCTTCAGAAATAAATAATAAAGGATTTGAAGTACAGAGGAAATTAAGCGGATCAAAGGATAATTACACAACAATCGCTAACATTAATGGAAATGGGACTTCAACTGAAATCCATAATTATTCATACACTGACAAATTATCAGTGGTCGGAAAATATTCTTACAGGTTAAAACAAGTCGATTACTCAGGAGCATTTTCTTATTCAAAGACAGTAGAAGTTGAATTTAATGCACCCGTTCAATTTGGATTAAATCAGAATTTCCCTAATCCTTTTAATCCATCAACTACAATTAATTTCAGTATTGCCAAAGCAGGTAATGTTTCATTAAAAGTATATAACCTTTTAGGGCAGGAAGTAAGAACATTACTAACCGGATTCAAAGAAGCCGGTTCATATACTGTTAACTTCAATGCTGAAGGATTAAATTCAGGTCTTTATATTTATAAACTTGAGACTGACAACTTTTCACAAGTAAAGAAAATGACTTTATTAAAGTAATAGTCTCTGAATTATTATTATTGAAAAGCCGCCTAATTAATACAGGCGGCTTTTTTATATTTATATTTTCAGATATATGAATGATTCTGCTTTTAAAATCTTATCCGGAAACCGGGAAGATTACATTGGTTAAAGCAAAGCTAAATTATACAATTGAAAATGTAGAAACGGAGTACAAAGTTCACGATTGAATACTTAATTCGAAATAGCAAGAAAGATATTCAGATATTTCAAGCAGAAGAATTGTCTAAGATACCTGATACCATGTTCAATAGATCGTTTTTCTCAAATGGTTTTGACAGATAATAATCGCACCCATCATTAATAAAATATTCTTTATCTTTTTTCATCGCATAAGCAGTAAATGCAACGACAGGAATTTTCTGGTACCCGGGAACTTTCCTTATCTCCTTAAGAGCTGAAAGTCCATCCATACCATATCCAAGATTTATATCCATTAAAATAATATTATACAAATTCTTCTTAACAGCATCAATTGCTTCAAGCCCTGTAGTAGAATGGTCGAGAATGCAAATATTTTTCAGAAATATCTTGGTTACAAGGTATGTATCGGTATCATCGTCAACCAACAGAAATTTAGGCAGATTTTTTAATTGTGTTTCTTGAAATTGAGAGAGGGACTCCGGAGTATTAGCATTAACATTGTCTGCCAAACTCATTTCAGGGTGCATAATAACTGAAGGCAGTGCAACCGTGAAAGTAGATCCTTTTCCTAATTTACTTTCAACAGTCACTTTACCGCCAAGTTTCTCAACAAATTTTTTAGTTATATTTAATCCTAATCCTGAACCCTGAAATGTCCGGTTTAATCCTTCGCTGACCTGCCGGTATTCTTCAAAAATAAGTTCAAAGTTTTCTTCAGATATCCCGATACCAGTATCAGCGACTTTAAGAATAGCATAACTTTCCTGCAGCCCATTTCCAGAAACAATTTGTTTATCCAGGATAACCTTTATACCGCCGGTATTAGTGAATTTAATAGCATTATTTACAAGGTTATCCAAAATCTGTGAGAAAATCTTTTCATCTGTGTTGACAAAAATGTTTTCATCTTTAATAATAGTTGTTAACGCGAGGCCTTTAACTTTAGCTGCTCCTTCATAAATTGCAATTCTTTGCTTAGTAACATCCGCAAGATTAAAAATTTTGTATTCGACAGTTAATTTTTCTGATTGAATCTTTGACAAATCAAGAATCAGATTCAAAGTTTCGGAGAGTCTTTTGCCACCTTTATGGATCTGGTGGATCATATTAAGTAAATCCGGATCTTCAATTTCAGATTCCAATATTTCTGCAAATCCCAGAATACCGATTAATGGAGTACGCAATTCATGGCTCATATTATTCAAAAGTGAAGACTTAAGTCTGCTCATTTCTTCGGCTTTATCTTTAGCAGCAATAAGATCGCCCATCATTTTTTTCTTTTCAGTAATATCATCTTTAATACCGACGAAGTGAGTAATATTTCCCTTGTTATCCAAAATAGGAGAAATAATTGCATCTTCCCAATAGAGTTCACCGTTTTTCTTTTTATTATGAAATTCGCCCTGCCAGGTATTCCCGGATAGGATAATATTCCATAATTCCTCATATTCCTGTTTTGGTTTATCTCCTGATTGTAATATCCGAGGATTCTTTCCAATGACCTCCTGAGAAGAATATCCTGTAATTTCATAAAATTTAGGATTAACATACTCGATAGAACCATCCGGTTTGGTAATAACGATTGTAACCGGGCTTTGTTCTATTGCATTATTCAGAGTGTTTAATTTATCTTCCGTCCTTTTCCGATCAGAAATATCAATTGCAGACACAATAAAAAACTGAGGTTTGCCATCTTTATTTAACTGGAGACAAATAGAGCCATCAACCCAAATGGTATCTCCGTTCTTATGAATGTACCTTCTTTCATAACGTATATAATCGACTTCTTTTTTAAGCAATGCCTGAAGCTTTTGAGAGATCATTTGAAGATCGTCAGGATGAGCTATGTCCTGCCATCTTTTTGTATTCAGCTCATTTTGAGAATAACCAACGATTTCGCAATATGCCTTATTAGAGATTAATGAACCGTCGAGTCCGGTCATAGAAATACCTATTGGCGAATGTTCAAACAGATTCCGGAATTTTCGTTCACTTTCAAAAAGGGCTTCTTTGAAGATTTCCCTATCCTTCTCATTTTTTTTCTTTTTTAATACTGACTTTATAGCAGGTCCTAATCTGGAAATATGTTCTTTAATAACATAGTCATCCGCGCCTGCCTTCATGCATTCAACGACAGTTTCTTCATTCGTTGAGCGAGTAATTATTATAAAAGGAAGAGAGGGATCAAATTTCTTGGTTAAATTGAGAGCCAGCATACCATCGAACCGGGACATAGAATAGGCCGAGAGAATTAATTCAGGGTTAAAAGTTTTAAGGGCATCAAGAAAATCACTTTCTGTCTGAACAACACTGCATTCGCACTCAAATCCGGAATTATTAATTTCTCTTTTAGCAAGTTCAATATCAGACAGAAGATCTTCCGCAATTAAAATACGAAGTTTGTGCAGCATTAGTCCCACTATTATCCCTATTTATTATTAATTATGATATCAGAATCAAATATTTAATTATATATAAATTTTCTTTAACTGTTATCCCTCTTTAGAAGAAATTAATCATGAATAAACCTTAAAAAGGATTAAAAAGGATTAAAAAGGAGGGATAATGAAAAAATCAGCTTACATTTTATTTAGTTAAGTTATATAGAAATTAGGCAAAAATAAACACTAAAAACTTCAAGGGCAATATAATAAAGAGAATGAAAAACCGTCGGGGATAAATTATTAATTTATTTTAACCCAGAAGGGATTAAATACAATAAATCCTAAAATTTTTAACCATGGGAGCGGTTTAAAATTCCGGAGACCAGGTTTTGCAGCTCAGTTTTCTCAAATGGTTTAGACAAATAATAATCGCACCCGGCATTCAGGAAAATTTCCTTATCCCCGGACATTGAATAAGCAGATACAGCGACAGCCGGAATCTTTTCATATCCCGGCACATTTCTTATTTCCTTTAAGGCAGACAGACCATTCATTCCATAACCGAGGTTAATATCCAATAATATTAAATCGAACTTGTTTTTCTTTACCGCATCTATAGAGTCGAGTCCATTTGCAGCATACTCAAGCCTGCAAATATTCTTCAAAAACATCGCAGAGACATTAAAAGTGGGAAGATCATCATCGACCATCAGAACATTGGGAAGATCAACCGGGGGAACCGTTTTAATTTCAGGAACGGTGGTGATTTTATTTTCATTGACAGTTAAAATAACATCAGAAGGGATATTTCCGGCAGGTAATTTAACGGTAAAAGTAGATCCTGAGCCCACTTTACTTTCTACAGATATTATACCACCCAATTTCTCGACAAATTTTTTAGTTACTGTTAATCCCAGCCCGGAACCCTGAAAAGAACGGCTAAGACCTTCGCTCACCTGGCGATATTCCTCAAAAATAAGTTTATAATTTTCTTTTTCTATTCCAATTCCAGAATCAATTACTTTAAGAACAGCAAAACTTTCAGATTTTCCATCGATAGTTTTAATTTCTTTGTCAAGAATAACCCCAATTCCGCCTTTATCTGTAAACTTAATAGCATTATTTACAAGATTATCCAATATTTGAGAATATAATCTTTCATTAGTATTGATATAAAAGTTATCAAAATTTATAACAGTTTTCAGAGACAAACCATTGATTATTGCAGCACCCTCATAATTTGCAACCCGCATTTTTGTTAATTCTGAGAGATTAGAGGGTTTTATTTCAAGCGATAAATTTTCAGCTTCAGTTTTAGACAAATCGAGGATCAGATTCAATGTATCAGATAATCTTTTCCCACCGCTACGAATTAATGAGATCATTTTCCTATGCTCCGGATCGACAATTTCAGCTTCAAGAATATCAGTAAATCCCAGTATCCCGATTAAAGGGGTGCGAAGTTCGTGGCTCATGTTGTTAAGAAATGAGGACTTAAGGCGGTTCATCTCTTCGGCTTTTTCCTTGGCATGAATTAATTCTTCCCTGGCCAGTTTCTGACTTGAAATATCGGCAGCCACACCAATCAAAGCCATTGGATTTCCTTCATTATCTTTAATTACCGAAGTTGACAGATAAATCGGGAAAAGGGATCCATCTTTCCGCTGATTTATTACTTCACCTTTCCAGCCGCCGTTAATTGAGTGCGATAGTATTTGATAGCCAATCTTTATTTTGACATCATCCGGCTGCAAAATGTGAATGTGAGCTCCGATTAATTCATCTCTTGAATATCCATAAGTTTTTAGAAACGCATCATTAACAAAAATAATCCTGTCCTTATTATCGGTTATTGAGACACACTCCTGAATACTAGCGATTGAATGGGCAAGCATTTGTAATTTTTCTTCAGCTTTTTTGCGTTCCGTGATATCCCGGATATTGCATTGGATTACTTTTTTATTTTCTACCTCATAAACATTGCTTACAAACTCGACATTGATTTTTTTTCTCTTTTTTGTTTCAAATGGTATATCATCGAAGCGAATATATTCCGCTTTCTGTAATTCAATAAATGCGTTTTTAGAAGCGACAATATTTTTGAAAACTCCGATCTGCCACAGTTCTTTTCCAAGCAATTCTTTGTTAGAATATCCCAGCATTTCAATTAAATATGGATTTACATCCATAATCTCACCACTTTCGAAATCAAGAATTAATATGCCATCTTTCGCCGATTCAAAGAGACGGCGATACCGCAATTCAGAGCTAATGATTTTTTTTTCAGAGGCCATTCGATCTGTAATATCGATAGCAAAAGTAATAATACCGGCAACGTTCCCGTCCTTATCAAACCAGGGTACTTTATCAGTTTTGAGCCATGTAATTTTACCCTTTGCAGTGGCCGATTCAATAACTCCTAATTTAGGTTTACCAGAGTTAATAACTT
The DNA here is from genome assembly GCA_031292455.1 of Ignavibacteriaceae bacterium. Classification (GTDB taxonomy): domain Bacteria; phylum Bacteroidota; class Ignavibacteria; order Ignavibacteriales; family Ignavibacteriaceae; genus Fen-1301. The sequence goes on along the minus strand of JARLHC010000039.1, from coordinate 1,851 downwards.
CCATATCATCCTGAAAATACTCTACAGATTCATTCGGGAATATTTCATCTACAGAGTGGCCCTGCACATCCTGAACCGGAAGGTTAGCAATCTTAGCAGCGGCCTCATTTACGCGGAGTAAATTATTCTTAGTATCTTTAAACCAAATTGAAATCGGGGAAGAATCGATGATAGTTTTTAATTGATTCTTTTCATTTAACAATTCGAGTTCAGTCTGTTTACGTTCTGTAATGTCACGGAAATACCATACTCGTCCGTAATACTGATCATCCTTCCCGAACATTGGAGATGAATACCGGTCGAACACCTTTCCGTCTTTGAGAATGATCTCCTCCCTGCTGGTTTCATGCTTATATTCGTTGAGATGCTTAACGCGTTGAAGAAACTGGCCGGGATCCATCATCCTTTCAGTTACAAATTTAAGAACCAGTACATCGTTTTTAGTTTCAATAAGCTTCCGGGGGATAGACATCATTTCTACGAATCGGCGGTTATATGATAAGATGATATCGTTTTCATCCACTACAAGGATGCCGTCTATTGAAGTTTCAAGCTGAGTAGTTAATAGAATATTTCTGAAGTTGAGTTCTTCTTCAGCCTGTTTGTCATCAGTTAAAGGGACATTAAGTTTTTTCTTCATAATTATCTCAATAAATAATATCAGGAAATATTACTGTCCATACTAAATATGCAGAGGATTATGTATAAGGGAAATAGCCCGAATGGATGAAAGAAGTATTAATCCCTTTTAATAATTATATTATATTAAGAATAATAAACGGATTAATGAATAAAAAAAAGGTATTAAAAACGGGAAAAAGAATATTAGAGATTGATTTAAGCTGTTTTTTTTATCAAGTTTGTAAGAGCATAATAAATCAAGCACTTACATGAAAGATTTTAAGAAAATAGTCTTAATGTTTTTAGTAATACTGCCATTCCAATCTTTTGGGGGGGGGATGATGCAATATAATTTTACCCAACGATTTACATTTACGCAAGGATTGATGGAATTCTTCAGACCATTATTCATATACAGCGTATGGGATAAGTTAGCATTTGTTTTCCCTTTATTCGCATTCGGTTATATAGTATTAATATTCATGTTTATACGAAAAGTAGAGATAGTATCATGGGATTTTCTATTTTGCATTGTAGTAGTAATAGTTTACGCACATTCCGGATCGTGGGGAACAATGTCACGGTACCGGGATATAATGACCCCTTTAATATTATTAACGGTATTTAATGAAGATAGTACTACTGGCGTTCGCATTTAGGCTGGTGCTTTGGTTTGGAGTATCAGCTTTATATCAGGGGCAAAACATTTCGACATTTGCCGGGGATCCAAAAGAATACTACGAGCTTTCACAGAATTTACGTGTAGACCCTGCAAAATCAGCTCAATTTCATTATACGCACTGGTATGAAAGGATGCCGTTGTATGTTGGATTCCTTTGGTTATTAACTCCGAAAATAGCTTTATTTGTTCAGATGCTTATAGGTTCATCGGGAGTTTACATGATGTATAAAATGAACCATAAGGCAGGAATAGTATGGAATTTTTGGGAAGCAGGATATTCGATTATCTTTTTAAAAGAGACATTACTTTTTGCGGCCATAATATTTGTAATTTATCAATTCAAAAGACCAAAAGTAAAAACAGACAGGGGGATTTTGAAATCGGGTGAACCAACAACGGCTAAATAAAAAGAACCTATTTTCTCAGAAAACGAGGGGATAAATTAGGGGGATTTGGATTATGTGGCTAGTAGCGCGTACGGGAGTCGAACCCGTGATCTCCGCCTTGAGAGGGCGGCGTCCTAAGCCACTAGACGAACGCGCCTATAT
>JARLHC010000164.1 GCA_031292455.1 Ignavibacteriaceae bacterium | reverse complement strand
CTATCAGTTGTTGATAGGTGCTTAGTGTAATAAATGGCATGTCTGCAAGTGCAATAAAGACATTATCATTACTCGTGTTTGATATTCCTGTTTTTACCGATGAAAACATTCCTGATTCATAATCCTTGTTTTCAATGCAGGTTACTTTGGAAGGGAAAAGGTCTATATGATTATTGACAAGTGTTCTCAGCTCACTGAGATTATATCCTCCCACAATTACTATTTCAGCGCAGGCCTGTGATAATGTTTCTAATGAATATATTAAGAGAGGCTTTCCATTAAGTAAGGCACCTGGTTTCCATGAACTCATTCTTGATGAAGTTCCCGCAGCCAGTAATACTCCGGAATATTTGTTCTCTCTATCCAATTCTATTTCTTTAGTTTTTTAATTATCTGGTTAATATCCGGTTCATATGTCTCAGGTAAATCTACAATTTTAGAAGCAGATTCAATATCCTTTAATCCATGACCGCTCAGCAGAATCACCACTGTACTTTCGCGCTGCATGTAATCTTTTGTTTTCAGGAACCCTGCTGCAGCTGCCGCAGAAGATGGTTCACAGAATATCCCGGTATTCATCGATATATATCTTTGTGCCGATAATATTTCTTCATCTGAAACTGTAATTATATCTCCGTTAACATTTCTTAAGTCGTATACCGCACCATAACCATTTCTTGCCACATCCACGGATATTGAATCAGCTATGGTAGTTGCTTTATAACTCAAATCATAATTACCATTTTTGAATGCTTCATAAATAAATTTGCTTTTATCCGATTGTACTCCTATTATTTTGGGAACCCTGTTAATCAATCCAAGAAACTTGAGATCATTAAATCCCTTTATTACTCCGCTTAATACAACACCGTCTCCTACTGGCACAAATACATAATCGGCATTCTTTTTTAATTGCGCAGTAATTTCAAATGAAGATGTCTTCTTTCCCTCTATTGTCATTGGGTTATATGCAGTGTTCCTGTTCAGGTATCCGGTAATCTCTGAGAATTGTAATGATAAATCGAAAGCTTTATCATAATTCCCTTTGATTGGAATTAATGTCGCTCCATACTGAAGGCATTGTATCAGCTTTGCCTTAGGTGCTGTCGAAGGCATAAAGATAAATATCTTTTGACCTGCCGCCGCTCCTATTCCAGCCATTGATGATGCGGCATTCCCTGTTGAGGCAAGTACTATTTCATCCAATCCGAATTTCTTTGCGAATGCCGATACAAGAAATGACGCCCTGTCTTTATATGAACCGGTCGGATTTGTACCGTCAAACTTTAAATACAGATCGTTATAGCCTGTCTTCGAATTAAGATTTTCTGATTTGATTAATGGAGTATTCCCGACTGGTATCGAAGGGAAATATCCCCTTTCTATCGGCAGATAATCATATATGTCAAAATCCGCAAACTCTCTCTTAAGATTCCTTAAAAAAGAGGGGAGTACTACTTCAAGCACCCCCTTTAATGGTTTGCCTTCCAGACTTTCCTCTTTGCAGTAAGGACATAGCATCAATTTACTGCTTATCTCAAATATCTTTCCGCAGTCTTTACATTTATATTTGAATCCGCTCTTAGGCATTATTCCTCTTTTACATTGTTAATCCCATAACTGCTTTTGCAGTATGGAGTCTGTTTTCTGCTTCGTCAAATACAATTGAAATATTAGGATTGTCAAGTATTTCATCTGTAACTTCATGCCCGCGGTCTGCCGGTAACGCATGCATTAGCTTAACTTTCTTATCAGCTAACTTGATCCTCTTGTCATTGCAGATCCAGCTTTTATATTTAGCAAGATTTGACTTCATTTCTTTCTTGCATTCTTCTTCATTCTTCAGATATTCATCAACACCATAAGCTCCAAATCCGCCCCAGTTCTTGGGAATTACAATGTGTGCACCTTCAAATGCTTCATCCATATTATTTGTGAACTTAAGTGAACCGCCTCCTTCTTCTGCATTCTTATATGCTTTCTCAACTATGTTCTTGCTTAATGGAAATTCCTTTGGATGAGCTACAGTAACATCTATTCCGTATCTCGGGAAAAGAAGTATCTGTGTCTGCGGTACTGAAAGTGGTTTGCTGTGTGTATCAGCAAAAGCCCATGATACTGTTACTTTTAATCCTTTTGGATTCTTATCGAAATGTTCAAATATTGTCATTAAATCTGCCAATCCCTGCATCGGATGATATATATCATCCTGTAACGACATTACCGGTACCGTTGCATTGGCAGCCATCTCTTCAAGGTATTTATTCCCTACACCATAAAAACAGTTACGGCATGCTATTCCATGCCCCATCCTTGATAAAATGATCGCTGTATCCTTGGGTGCTTCGCCATGGGATATCTGCATCTTGTCTGCTGTTAAATCATGTGCATGGCCGCCTAACTGTGTCATACCTGCTTCCATTGAGTTGCGTGTCCTGGTAGACTGCTCAAAGAAAATCATGAACAGAGTTTTATCCCTTAATAACCTGTGCGGTTCTCCTAATGCAAATTTCTTTTTAAGATCATATGCTGCCTCAAATACAGTGTCAAGCTCCTGCTTCGACCAATTGTCTTCTGTTATAAAGTTTTTTTTGAAAAGATCTGAAACCATAATTTATTCCTTTATATATTATATTTTTATTAATCTCTTTAATCTCAAAGAATTACTATCATGATATTTTTCTGTCAGTAATTCGTATCTGTCAATCAAAAACGGGTACAGAACATTGCATAAAATGCAGATGCTTTTACTAAGTCATCTACCGGAACTTTCTCATCAGGTGCGTGGGCTAATACTTCATTGCCTGGCCCAAACCCTATGCAGGGTATCCCGTAAATTCCATTAATAACAACTCCGTTTGTTGAGAACGTCCATTTGTCAACTTTCGGTGCAGTACCGAATAATTTACTGTAACTCTCTACTCCCGTCTTTACAGCCGGATGACTTTCCTCAAGCTTCCATGTAGGATAATATTTCTCCATACCGTATTCTTTTCCCGTAAACCCCTTTTCCTTATAATCAAGAAGTACAACCTTCGCATTATAATCTTTTACAATTTCCCTTATCTGGTTCAATGCTAACTCTTTATCCTCACCCCATGTTAACCTTCTATCAATATGTATCTTGGCAAAATCGGAAACTGCACATAAAGAAGGACTCGACGATTTGAACTCCGATAAAGCCGCTGAACCTCTTCCTAAAAAATCATCTTTGGCTAAACGTTCATTTAACTTCTCAATTTCAAGGCATGCATGCGAAGCCATATATATTGCATTCTTTCCTCGTTCTGGTGCCGACCCATGCGAAGATACCCCGTAAAAGCTTACCTCTATTTCCATCCGTCCCCTGTGTCCTCGGTAAATATTTAAATTTGTCGGCTCTGTAATAACAACACAGTCAGGTTTGATCTTATCTTCTTCTACAATATATTTCCAGCAAAGACCGTCACAATCCTCTTCCATTACCGTTCCTGTAAAGTAGATCGTAACATCGTTCTTAAGTCCTATTTCTTTAAGTATCCTTCCTGCAGTTATGAATGCTGCCGGTCCTCCTTTCTGATCCACCGAACCTCTGCCATGTACATATCCGTCTTTTACTATTCCTGCAAGAGGATCAAAGTGCCAGTTCTCTATGTTTCCAATATCTACCGTATCAATGTGACCATCAATAGCAATTACTTTTTTACCGTTACCTATTCTCCCAATAACATTCCCTAATCCGTCTATTCTTGCTTCATCAAATCCCGCCTCAATCATCATCCCCTTTAATGCTTCCGCCACTCCCTTTTCTTGGGTGCTTAATGATTTCTGCTGTATAAGTTTGGAAAGATTCTGTGCGGTGTAATCCTGGTATTTCTTCGCTAGGTCGTAAATTGTTTTTGCTTGCTCCATTCCTGTTCCTGTGTAATTAGTAATTTTGTTAATTATATGCTTTCTGAAAAATAGATCTTAAATATAATGAAATTATTCACTAGTTTTCTCAATAATTATACAGGATATTCAAATATTTTTTTTATTTTACTCCCCTCAATTTACCTTATTTATTAAATGAGATATAATTAGATTGTAAAAGAAATGTTCATTTTAACTCTAAAGGAATAATCTATGTCTGATCGTATGCTGCCTCTTTCTTTTTCCAAAACAATAAATTGGATCTTTGAAGAATATAAAAGCGAAAAATCTCTTTTCGGTATCCATAAATCGAAGTTTTATTATCCTAAAAATAATTCGCTTGTAAGAATATTCAATGAATTCATGGAATCTCCTGTAGGACCGGCAGCAGGCCCACATACTCAGCTTACCCAGAATATAATCGCCTCATATATCACCGGTGGCAGATTCTTTGAGCTTAAAACTGTACAGCAGCTCGATGAATTGGAGATCGGACGCCCATGTATCGACGCTGAGGATGAGGGTTATAATGTCGAATGGTCACAGGAACTTAAACTGGAAGAATCCTATGACGAGTATCTTAAGGCCTGGATCATCCTCCACCTCCTTAAGGAAGTCCTCGGCCTCTCCACTTCTGATGATAAGGGCTTTATCTTTAATATGAGTGTCGGTTACGATCTGGCTGGAATTAAAACCCCCAGAATGGATAAATTCATTGAGGATCTTAAAGATAGCTCGCATAACAAATTATTCCAATCCTATAAAAATACTTTAATCAGTTTCCTCAACACTAAAGGAAAAAATTATAACCTGAAAGATATCCCTGCACTGGTAAATAAAATAAACAATATCTCCCCTAAACTTTCTTGCTCGGTTACTCTCTCTACTATGCACGGATGTCCTCCCCACGAAATCGAATCAATCGTTAAATATCTTTTAACTGAGAAAAAACTAAACACCTATGTAAAACTTAACCCAACCCTTGTTGGATTTAATAAAGTAAAAGAGATCCTCTTCTCTCAGGGATTTAATTACCTCGATCTTGACCCTGCATCCTTCGATCATGATCTCCAGTGGAAAGACGCTGTCCCTATGCTGGCACGTCTCAAGGAAGTAGCTAAAAATAATAAACTTGATTTCGGCGTCAAGCTTTCTAATACTCTTGGACTTAATAACAAAAAACAAAAAATGCCCGGCGAACAAATGTATATGTCAGGCAGATCATTATTTCCTGTAACTGTTAACCTTGCGGCTCTCCTTGCAGAAGAATTTAAAGGCGATCTCAATGTCTCTTTCTCCGGGGGCGCTACTTTACTCAATATAACTGAAATATTATCCACAGGCATTTATCCCGTAACTCTGGTTACCGATCTTCTTAAACCTGCTGGCTATACAAGATTAAAACAAATCGCTGAGAAAATAGATGCAAGCGGCGTTGCTAAATCTTTCCTCCCCACAAAAGAAAATAACTCTCCGGCAAAACCAGCTAACTCCGCCGGTCACCTGGATGTTGATAAATTAAAAAAGATCGCTAAGGATGCGTTAACTAATCCCGAATATTCCAAGGAAAGAAGAGATACTAAATCAATTAAGACTGGCGATCCTCTCCCTGTATTCGATTGCTACTCCGCTCCTTGCGTTACTATATGCCCCATTCATCAGGATATCCCACAATATATAAAACTTGTTGAAGAGGAAAAATACAATGAAGCTTTTAATCTCATTGTATCCAAAAACCCCCTTCCGTTTATAACCGGATATATCTGCGATCATCAGTGTCAGTTCAAATGTACCAGGCAGGATTATGAAAACCCCCTCCTTATACGCGACCTTAAACTTATCGCTGCTAAAAACGGATACGATAACTACTTCGATCAGTATAAACCTGTCGGTAAAGTAAAAAATGTTAAGGCAGCTATTATTGGCTCTGGACCTGCAGGTCTTGCAGCCGGTTACTTCCTCGCTAAAGCTGGCTTCGATGTCACTGTATTTGATAAAAGCCATGAAGCAGGCGGCGTTGCAAGATTCGCTATCCCCGAGTTCCGCCTCCCGCAGTCCGCTGTCGATAAGGATGTCGAGTTCATTAAACTGCACGGCGTTAAGTTTCAACTCGACTTAAAAGAAAAAGTCTCAGTGCAGGAACTTCAGGATAAAGGATATAAGTATATCTTCCTCGCCATTGGCGCAGGTCATCCTAATACTATACAGCTTAAGGGTGATCAGGATAAAGTCCAGAATGCAATCAGGTTCCTCATGTCCTATCATAATAAGGAAAAGATGAACCTCGGTAAAACTGTAGCAGTTATCGGCGCCGGTAGTTCCGCTATGGACTGTGCCCGTGCCGCTATTCGTACCCCCGGTGTCGAAAAGGTTTATATCCTTTATCGCAGAACTAAAGAATTTATGCCCGCCGATAAAGAAGAATATCATGAGTCCGTACACGAAGGCGTTATCTTCAAAGAATTGATTCTGCCGGTTGAGTATTCCAATGGCATTATGAAATGTCAGAAGATGCAGTTGGCTGAAGCCGGCCCCGATGGACGCCGCAAAGTTGTCCCCATTGAAAATGAATTTGAAAATCTTCAGATCGATTACGCCATCTCTGCTATCGGCGAATTGATCGATACCGAATATCTGCGCAATAACCGTATTCCCCATGGCAATAAAACTGCTCATGTAGATGAAGAAACAAATGAAACTCAGGTTAAAAATGTGTTCATCGGTGGCGATGCTCTTAGGGGTCCTTCTACTATCATCGAATCAATTGCCGATGGTAAAAAAGTCGCCGAAACTATAATCAAAAGGGAAGAGATGGAAGTTGTCCAGCTTAATCCGGAATCTTTCTTCAAAAAGGATGGCAGATATAATGATATAAAACTTCGGAGAGGGGATATCCTCGGTCAGTTAAGACAAAACCTTCGCGTCGAAGCTGAAAGATGCCTCGGTTGCGATCTTATCTGCAATAAATGCGTTGAGGTCTGCCCCAATCGATCTAACGTTGCTATCTATACTGGCGATAATGGTTTGTTTGTTGATAAGTTCCAGATTCTCCACCTCGATTCTTATTGCAACGATTGCGGTAACTGCGAAACGTTCTGCCCGTTCAATGGCGCCCCATATAAAGAAAAAACTACCCTCTATGAAAATGAGACTGAGTTTAATTCAGGTAAGAACGATGGGTTCGTCTTCCTTGTTTACGATACCGTAAGTACTATTAAGATTAGATATCGCGGAAATATCGGCACCGTTAAAATTGATAAAGATGGTAATGAACTTGATGCTGATTTTGATTTCACTGCCTCGGAAAATTATGAGATGTTTTACGAGCTTATGTTAGCAGTTAAAAATAATTACAGCTATTACATCACAGATCAAAAGGAAGAACAAGCTAATGCTAATTCTTAAAAACGCCTGCTTAATAAATTTTCACCCCTCATCGGTTCAGCAGGGAGTAGATATTGTTATCGATAATAACATCATTACCGAAGTCGGTAAAAACCTCGCCGCTTCACATAAATCGGCTAAGGTAATCAACCTTAACGGCAAACTTGTCTCCCCGGGTATCGTCTGTTCCCATAACCATTTCTATTCGATGCTCTCTAGGGGTATAATGGCAAAGATCAAACCCTCGGGTGACTTTATCAGCGTGCTCCAGAATCTATGGTGGCGTCTGGATCTTGCCCTCGATGACGAATCTCTCTACTATAGCGGTTTAACCGGTGCCCTCGAAGCCATTAAAAGCGGTACCACTTCCGTTATCGATCATAATGCTTCCCCGTCATATATCAAAGGTTCCCTCAACCTCCTTCGTAAAAGTTTTGAACAGGTTGGATTACGTGGAATTCTTGCCTACGAAATTACAGATCGCAATGGCGAAATAGGAATGATGGAAGGTGTCGATGAATCTGTTGAATTTGCAAAAACCGTAGATGAAGATAGAAAGGCAAACCCGGCAGAACATCTGGTTGAAGCGGCATTCGGGGGGCATGCTCCGTTTACTTTAAGCAACAATACCCTGAAATTGATATCAGAAAAACTTAAGGGCACCAATAAAGGTATTCACTTCCATGTTGCCGAAGACCAGTACGATGGTTCTTATTCCCATCATCATTTCGCTAAAGATATTGTTAAACGCCTCGATGATTTCAACCTGTTAAATAATAAATCTATCCTTGTCCATGGCGTCTATCTTAACGATAATGATATTAATATCCTTAATGAACGCGATGCCTTCCTTGTGCATAATACCCGCTCCAATATGAATAACTCTGTCGGGTATATGAACAAACTTAACCAGGTTAAAAACCCTGCCCTTGGCACCGATGGCATTGGCTCCAATATGTTTGATGAAATGAAATTTGCATTCTTCAAAAATGCCGATGCTAAAGGTAAGATTTCTATGGACGATGTTTTTAGAATGCTCGATAATGGTAACGTTATCCTAAGCCGCTACTTCGGCAAGAAATTTGGTAGGATTGAAAAGGGCTTTGCAGCAGATCTCGTTATTTACGATTATAATGCTCCCACTCCTCTGGTTAACGAAAACCTTCAGGGACATCTTATCTTCGGCTTCGAATCCCACGATGTTGAAACCGTTATTATAAATGGCAAAATAGTCTACGAAAATCGCGCTTTCCCATTCGATACTGAGGAAATTTATGCTGAATCCAAAAAAGCAGCTAAAAGCCTCTGGTCTAAAATGGACGCCCTGTAAACCCTTGTCCTGTTTTCTATCCCCCTAAATTTGACAAAGGAAT
>JARLHC010000038.1 GCA_031292455.1 Ignavibacteriaceae bacterium | reverse complement strand
TGGCAGAGTTAATGTAAAGCTTTCTTATTTTTTCATCGATCCACCCAAAATTATTTCTTTTGGGGGAATTGAGAATATCAAGATGGCTCATAGGGATGAGCCCATTTTCAGCTTCTTCAAGAAGTTCCTTATAAATAATTCTTTTATCATTACTTAATGATATAGAAAATACTACAATAAAAATTAAAATAGTAATAAGCATGAAGATAAACCCTAAAAGTTCAGTTTTTTCAAAGCTTATCATAAGGTTCCAGGCGAAATGAATAAACATAGCAAATGCGAGTCCTACAAATGGGAAAGTTAATTTGACATAAATATTCTTAAACTTAGCGTATCCGAGAAAAGCGCCGAAGGTAGCAGTAGAAACACAATGCATGACTGCGGTGAATAGAGTCCGAATAATTACAATAGAGATCCAAGTATTCAGAACACCTGCATTAGCTATAAAGTAGAGGAAATTTTCAGTCATGCCAAAACCCAGTCCGATGGCTCCGCCATAAACAATTCCATCGGTCATATTATCAAACTTTCTGCTGATAATAGTAATAAACAGGAATACTCCTTTAGTTGATTCCTCAACAAAGGGAGCAATGAGGATAGTTTCAATCCGTTTTAATGATTCAGCATCGCGGACAAATATGGAAACAAAGAAAGAAAGGATATAGCTACCGAGCAAAGCAAAGAAAATAGCACCAAGGGCACCCCAGAGATAATTTGTGAGAACAAGGAGGAACGGTTCCCTGTCATACTGATCGATTTTCCAGATCAAAATCAGGTAAGCAAACATTGGTATAAACGCAGCGATAGCCGAAGAGATTATCATGGATATTATTTTTCTCTAATCCACCGGATCAGTTCTTTAAAAGCCGGCCTTTTTCCATAGGAAAGGATACCTATTTTAAATAGCTTTGAAGAAAAAGAGATAGATAGATAGATGGAGACAAGCATTATGAATACAATAGTTAATAATTCCCCAATAGGAATAGTTTCAATTTTTAGCCTCATCATCATAATGGATGCAGAAGTAAAGGGGATATAAGATAATATCTTAACAGCAGTTGATCCGGGATACTGAATAGCACTGACAGCAAATATAGTAGGCAGAATGAGAATTAAACTTATATAGCTTGTCATTTGCTGGGCTTCCTGTTCAGTTGTAACTATTGAGCCGATACCGACAAAGATAGAGACATAAAAGACATATCCCAATATGAAGAATCCCATCATAGGCAGGATATTATCGAAAGCTTCCGCAGGAACTAATGCAGCGCCGGCAGTTACAAGTCCCAGGATACTCCAGATAAATATTTGAGTAAAGCCCAAAGCACTTAGTGCGATTACTTTTCCTGCAAGGAGTTCTTTTTTAGAACAGCTTGATACAAGAATTTCGATAAGGCGGTTAGATTTTTCTTCCAGCAGACTGCGGACGAGCATACCGCCAGTGGACAGGACCATCATCATCAACAGCATTATAAATATGAAGGAAGAGAAGAAGAGAGTTAGAAAATCAGCTTTACTTTCTTTCCCATTCTCTTCAATTTTAATAGAATTTATATTTACACTTTTGGAAACTGAGTTAATTATAGAAGTATCGACACCTGCTTTTTCCAATTGTATTCTATTTTTTACTTTATTGAATACACTTTCAATTTTGTCTTTATCATCGAAGCTGCCGGAACCTTTGCTTCGGAAACTTATTCTTATTGAATCAGTCCCGCCGTTCAATATAATCAGGTATCCCTGGAGTTTATTACTTATTACATCCCTGTCGCCTAATTTTTTAAGATGGTTAAGATTATCTTTTTTATTGTTAAGGTTTATGATTATGAATTTAGGCTGTTCATCTTTTAATTTTATTACCTCAAGGTTATCTTTTACCTGATTAAAATAAACTCCTGAGGTATCAATTATTCCATAGGCCCGTGTTGATTCTTCCTGGCTTTTATTAAACCATGTAGGGGCTAGTGTAAAAAGCAATAAGATAGCGGGAGTAACAAACATTGAAATAATGAAAGCCCGGGTTCGGATCTTTTCAATATATTCCCATTTCGCTATGATTAAAGTTTTTCTCATTTACTATTTCTTATAACATCGATAAATATTTTGTCGAGAGCAGGTTCAATTACAGAGAAATGAGTAACGCTTAGGTGTCCCATTATATCCTTAAGGAAATCTTTAGGGAGAACGTCTTCCCTGAGGTTGATTTCCATTGAAGAAAAGGGAGTATGTGATTCTGATTTCTCAACAGAGACAACTGAAGGGAGGGAATTAATAAAAGAGGGATCACCTTCGAAGTTTATCCTGACTGAATTAGATCCGAATCTTTTCTTAATTTCGGTCAAACTTCCGCTGCAAACCTCCTTTCCTTTATTGATAAGGAAAATATCCGAGCAAAGTTTTTCCGCTGTATCCATTTGATGAGTTGAGAGGATAATAGTTTTTCCCAAGCCGGACAACGAAATAATAATTTCACGGATGAGCTGTTGATTTATAGGGTCAAATCCTGAGAAGGGTTCATCGAGGACAATCAATCCCGGGTTATGGATAATAGTTGTAATAAACTGAACTTTCTGCTGGTTTCCTTTTGACAGTTCATCAATTCGCTTGTTTTTATAGAGTGAGATATCGAGTTTCTTAAGCCAAATGTCTGCCTGAGCGAGGGCTGTTTTCTTATCCATATTCTTGAGACGGGCGAAATAGAGAATAATGTCAATTACCTTACTTTTTTTATAAAGGCCTCTTTCCTCAGGAAGGTAGCCGATTATATTAAAAAAGTGATCATTCAGAGGTTGTCCCTCAAACAGGATCCTGCCGGAAGAAGGCTGAATAATGTTAAGGATTGTGCGGATAGTAGTAGTTTTACCGGCACCATTTGGACCAAGGAGACCGAAAATCCTGCCGGGTTGCACTTTGAATGAGACATTATCAACGGCGGTAACGTCTTTATATTCTTTAGTAAGATTTTCGGCAACGAGCATATAATTTGATAATAATTTCTTCAAACATACACCATTCCGCGGATTTACTCAAATTTTTGGAAATAGGGAGATTATCTACCGGAGGTCATTTTGTATAAAGTATTGACAGTATTCCAGTTTCTGGTAGTGGCAGTAGTGTTAAGTTTTTTTTCGAAGAAGTTATTATTCAATTTAGTATTGCCGTAGCCGTTTGGGCAGAAAAGAAAGATCTCATTTCCGGAGAGAATAAATTCATCGTTAGCATTTGGAGAGGAGGGTAATTTAATTAGATCAGATTTAGCAGGGGAGTTAAGTAAAAAAGTAACATGGAGTTTAGCGGGATCTTCATTTCTTTTTATTAAGAAAGGGTTATTGTTAATGATTCTCTGGAAATCGGTAGTATTTCTTATTACAACAGGGACAGTGAGTCCAAAGGACTTTAAGATAGCGAATTCTATGAGAGAAGTAAGTTTTAGAACATCCTGAATAGTAGAATCGAAAATAACATTACCACTTTGGACATAGGTAAGGACATGGCGGAAATTCAGGGATTCATATAAATATTTAAGATCTGCCATTCCGATCTTATTATGTCCGCTAACATTTATGCCCCGTAGCATAGAAATAAAAGTGCTCATTTACAGATTATTTAAGTGAGTAAATAATAATATTACAAAATATAAAATAATTACTTAGCACTTCTGATCGTAATTATTTTATCAGGGGCAAAATTCCATTCGTCGCCTGTTTTCTTATCATTGAGGTTGACGCTGTTACCGCTAGCAAAGATAGTTTGATTTCCGGGTAAAGGAGGGGCTTTATATTTAAACTGAAACTGAACAGATTTTCCTGAAGGTTTTTTTGGGTTAGTATGAGTAAGTTCACCAGATAGTAATTTAAGATCCGGGCTTATAGGAGTTAAAGTACCTTTTGATACTGCGATATCAACACCGGCGGCGGCAAGCGGACCACCTGAAATGGTGACCTGGAACCGGGCTTCCTCGTTAACTGATAAAGATTCGGGTCCAGAAATGAGAACAGTTACAGATGGGGCAGGATTAGAGCCATGGCAAGTACATCCGGGTTTGTCATTAGACTTTTTAGTCCTGCCTTTAATTCCATCGTCATGTGCATAAATAAAAAAAGCAGCAGCAATAATTATTAGAATGGCTGAGCAAACGGAAGAGCCGTTAATACTTTTCAAATAGTCCTCATTTTATTTAAAGGCGATACAATTTTTTAATATTTAGTTTATAGAGAGCATATGAAATTAAAAAGGGACATGAAATAAAATATTATTGCATATCCCTTTGTGATATAAAATAAACCGAATGGAAAGGTTATCCGCAAGAAATTTGTTCAAAATACCGGACAGGGGAACCGGACTTATCAAGTGTTATCAATGTTACGAATAATTTTCTTACTGCATTATTCTGCACGGGAGGAAGGCCATTCAGATTGATTTTGAAACCGATATCGACGGGATTGGACAAATCAATAATTTGGGTATCCGCAGTTAGAATACCGAAATTAGTTTCGGCGGATAATGAATCCGGGTTATTTATATAGACCATTATTCCAAAAGCAGTGATTGATTTTTCAATTTCCGGATTTATCTCCGCATTATTTTCAAACGGGCTGGCAGTAATTCTTCCGGAATCTATTTTGAATTGTTCAATAAGCTGATCTTGTAATTTGAAGCCAACAGAGGGGATCAGGACAACATTCCCTGAGAGATCATTATACTTAATAGAAAGAAAATTTTTTTTCCAAATCTGCTGATATAAATATTGTTTATCATATTCAGACTGAAACCAGATTTGTTTAATGAGCGTGTTATGATAAATAGCCTGGGAAAGTTTGCCTATAAATCTGCCCTG
>JARLHC010000163.1 GCA_031292455.1 Ignavibacteriaceae bacterium | reverse complement strand
TTTTTGTTATTAAAATCTGTCCTTCGAGATACTCTCTCGCATTCTTAGCCTTTGAAATTAATTTATTTCTGTTGATAATATCCAGAGCTTCGATAAATGAATTTGACAAATCTGCAGAGAGCTGTCTTACTTTAGTTCGATCATCGGAAAATAAAGGGAATAAATGGGTAGTTACATTTACATTAAGTTTAATTATACCTTCTTTGGTAACTTCTACATTTAAATTGCTTTCTAATTTATTTATAGCATCATATATATCATCTGTACCGTAGAAAGCCGTCAGATTATGTTTTTTTATAACATATTCCGCCGCAGTTCTGCTTTTTAATATTTCAGAATATAACTGTGAATTGCCACCGGCTATTCCTCCCGTTACTAAATTTGATATGTCTTCACTGCCGCCTAATAAACTGCTTAACCCCCCCATCTGTGAACTTTTCTCGGGTGGTAGAACAGACACTGTTGATTCAAAACTTAGGGGATATATAAAAAGTAAAATTAAAAAAATAAGGATGACCGATAATCCCGTAATTTTAATTATTATATTCTTATTAAATAGTATTGTATTTATTATTTGATGATAGTTCAATATCTTATTTCCTTGTCGCAATAATAACTGCAATTGAGGCCGCTAATATGGCTGCAACTTGACCTACTATGGTTAATGATGTTGTAAAAACTTCCCAGAATTTTGGCGCCTGGGGCTTCTCGGGAACCCATATCGCATCTCCTGGCCGAAGCATTACTGACTCGTCTGCATCCACCCATTCACCAGTATTTGATTTTATTATCCTAACATCCCCTTGCTTCGCCCGCCATCCGAAACCGCCTGCAAGATTAATATAATCCATATAATTCAAGCCTGGCTGATAAATGATATTCCCCCCATTTACTACCTGCCCAAGCATAATTATATAATTTTTTGCTTCAGGAATTGTGATAATATCCCCCTTCTTTAGTATAAGATTTTCTGACATATCATTCTGTTTAAAAAGCTTATAAAAATCTACAGCCACCCTTCCACTCCTTTGCCTTGATTTTGCTTTAAGATAATCATACTCATCATCAGACATATCAACTCGTGGTATAAGTTTCAGCCTTTCATATTCAGGGTCAGTTTCAATTGTCCCTAGTGTCCTTGTCAGGTATGCTTCCGTCAATGAAGCTTCTTTTTTGAACCCGCCGGCTTCCTGAATTAATTCTACAAGCGTAGTTTTATTTTCAATAATTTTATAATATCCGGGATACATTATATAACCATTAATTAATACATATCTGTCAATGTAAAATTCCGGTATTTCTCTCACTACAATATGATCCTGTTTTTCTAAAATAATCTTCCCTTTCTGCAGTTCATCAAGTGAATAATAATGGCTTACCTGGTCCTTCCCGTCCGGATCAAAACTGATTATTTCAATAGAATCTTTTTTAGCTTTATCTAATAACCCGCCTGCTATGTTTATTAATTCTCCCGCAGATTCGTTTTCCTTGTATTCATAAGAACCCGGAAATTTTACTAACCCGCTTATATATACAAGACGATCAACCTTATCAATAATTATAATATCCCCTTCGTTTAACATCGGATTGCTCGACCTGTCTCCGAATCTTAAAAATTTGATAAGATCATATACATTAGATCCATCATCTTTACTTACAATCTTGATATTCCTGTAATTTGATGTGGGGTTCAGTCCGGTCGAGATAGAAATCAAATCCATTAACCTTGCATTACCCGGTAAAATATATGAGGCCGGTTTTTTAACATCCCCTAACAGGTTTACTTTTATTTTTCTGAAATCAGCTAGCGATATGAATATTTCAACATTCTTATAATATCTGTTTATTGCCGTGGTTATCTTTTCTTTGGCAGATTTTAATACCGTTTTCCTTAAATCTATCCCCCCAACTTTTGGTATATATAAAAATCCTTCCTGATTAATTATTAAATTTAATGCTATCTCTTCATTGCCCCCTATACTTATAAATATTCTGTCTCCAGGCCCTACAATATATTCATCAGGATTTATATTTCCTTCTGTCGCTGATAATGGACTATTAAAGTTATATATGCTATCTGAAAAATTGGTTATAGTCCTTTCCTTGTAATCCGGATACACTTGGCCATGGACGATTATATTGGAAACTATAAAAAGGATGGCTGATAATAATAATTTTTTCAATATTAAACTTTTAATGTGATTTTTTTTAGTGAAAATATACTTACAAGGAACCCTATAAAAGGACCTAATAGAATAACCCCGATAAAATAATACTCATTCCTTAAATTAAATATTTTAAGTAAGTTAATATACTTATCTATGTAAGTTATATACAAGAAAAATATGATAATTGAGATCAAACTGGCTATAAACCCTATTAATATTCCGTTCAGAATGATGGGAATTTTAATTGTTGATAATTTAGCTCCCACAAGTTTCATTGTCTCCATTTCTTCCAATCTCAATTCTGTCACAAGTTTTACAGTACTGTAAACTATGTATACCGATATCAGGAACAATATCGCGGTAATTATAAATAGGTATTTTTTGAAAGTTGAAAGATAGGTTAGTATTTTTTTTACGTACTCCTGCTTAAATACAACCTCATCAACTCCATTTAATTTCGAAAAAGTAGGGATAATTTTGGTTAATGAATCTGGATCAACATAATTTTCCTTAAATGTAACTGAGAACGATGCTGGTAAGGGATTATAATCTAGTATCCTTCTGAAATCTTCCCCCGTTTCTTTAATAAATTTTTCAGCCGCTTCATCCTTTCCTATAAAAGTAACATTGTTTACAAAATTCTTCCTCCTTATCTCCTTTTCTATTGCTGTCGTTTCTTCTTTTGTCAGGTTATCTTTCAAAAAAATATTTATTGATATATTATTCTTTAAATCATGTTGGAAATCAGCAGATATCTGTATGGTTATTACTGTACCGATTATCAGTAACATAGCAATTACCATCGAAGTCAGAGAAAGGAAAAATGAAGATTTGGCTCTCCTTATTGACTTAAATGCTTCTCTTAAATAAAAACTAATCATGTTGTCCTATAATTGGGATTCATCTATCCATTGGGTTATCTGCCACTTGGAATTGGTGGAGGTTCTGCTCAGAAGTAGATTAACTCTGCCATCCAGCCTTATTACGTCTGTTGGGTTAAATGTAATCGTTAAATTAAACCCCCTTATAATATTTGCACTTAAAGAATCTTCTGTAGATAGTACTATATTATTCCATATCAGGTTGAGCTGCTGTGCATTCTGGAAAAGACCATATGTGGTTTTCATTTCTTCATCTCTTCCCCATGATACATCATACCCTGCATCATAGTCTCTGTAAATAAAATTAAAATCACTGAGTAGCAGATTCCCGTAAATTGACGTGTCTTTAATTGCATATGCGTATTGAAAATTCTGGAATACACCATCGATTGTTTTTTGATCTGAAATCAGAGAATTCGCACTCCCATCCGTTGTATCAAATGCTGGAGCAAAAGGATTTTTACACCCATTAAAAATGAGCAGTATCAGAAACAAAGGTAATATTCTAATATAACCTCCCCTTCAAATCACTCCAGCTCGGATATTGAGTGCTTTTAATGTCCTGCCAATAGTATATACTCCAAACTAACCTGGAATCCCTTATCATATAAAATTTCATGTCGCCTGCATATAACGAAGGAATACTCGAATCAGTAAATGGTACACTTATTGTATATGTGGCTGAATATATGAGACTGTCACCCTGCTGACTTGAATTTGCGTTTGCAGTTATTAACGTTACCGGTTGACCTGAACTGATCCTTGCAATAAGATTTGTGAAATATTCCGATTCATTCTTTTTATCCCAGGGACTCGAATAAGATGGATATAATGAAGCAGCTCCGCTTGATGGTGAGAAAAGAAACGATTTCCCGGAAAAAGAGGTGTCCGAAAAACATGCTAAATAGTTTTGAAGGTTTACATCAGCAAGAGAATTGGTCAGGTTTTGAATCAATATATCAGGAGTTACAGCTAACTGGTAATTTGATCGTGGCTGATCTGGCATCTCGGCGTTCCTTGTCTGAAATAAATCGCATCCCCCAAATATTAATAGTATCAAAAATATTATGGGAATATATTTCATTTTTGCGCTATTATTATTATTCGCGGCGAAGTTTCTTCTATAAAATTTCTCCCTGTAAAATCCCCAAAAGTTTCCTTAATGGCAAGACCATTTTCTCTTATCGCTTCCTTTAACTCTTGCTCCCTGTACATCTTTACCGATTCATAAAAAGTTTTGGTCGACCCGTTATGCTGAATAATAATATCCTTTATTACCCTGTCCCCTTCTATCCTTCTCCTTTGTATTATATTCTCGTGCGATTTTACTTCTTTTGACTCTCTTACAAGATTCTTTTCAACAAATACGCTATTTAAAAAATCAAATACAAAGTAACCACCCGGCTTAAGAAATCCTGATGCCGATTTGAAAATGGAAAAATTTTCGTAATCATTGTTGAAATATCCGAAACTGGTAAACAAATTTACTACAAGGTCGTATTTTTCAATTGCTTCAATATGCCTTAAATCTGCCTTAATAAATTCTATCCCTAGTTTCTCTTTCCTGGCAGATGTTTCTGCAATTCTAAGCAGGTTCTCGCTTAAATCAATCCCCGTAACTTCAAAACCCTTCCTTGCAAATAGTATTGAGTGCCTCCCCGATCCGCATGCCAGATCAAGTACTTTTCCTCTTTCCGGTATCTTTGCATGTTTTTCAATCAGTTCAAATAATAGCTTGGCATCAGATTCATTCCGGTGCTGGTAAACTTCAAGATATTCTTTGGAATTGAACCACTCTTCAAACCACTCAGTCATTATAATAAATTCCTGCTGAGCATCGCTCTCCCAATTGTCGCTTCATCCGCAAATTCAAGATCTCCTCCTATTGGCAGCCCTCGCGCTATCCTTGTAACTCTGGTAACTAATGGTTTAACAAGTCTCGCAAGATATAATGATGTCGCTTCCCCTTCTGTATCGGCATTTAATGCTAAAATAACTTCTTCTATTGTCTCATTTTCAAATCTTTTAAGAAGTTCCTTAATTTTAAGATCCTCCGGCCCAATCCCGGATAATGGTGACAATGTGCCCCCTATTACATGGTAAATTCCATTGTATTCATTTGTTTTTTCAATTGCTATAACATCGCTTGCTTCCTCAACTATACAAATCAGCTTCTGATCCCTTTTTGTATTCATACATATTTCACATAAATCACCCTCCGCCAGATTAAAACACTTGGAACAGTAATGTAGCTTTGTTTTAAGTTCAAGCAGGGAATTTACTAATTTGCTTACATCCTCATCTTTGCTTTTCAAAACATGCAACGCTAACCTCTGGGCTGTCTTTCTCCCGATCCCCGGAAGTTTACTCAGCTCCTCAATAGCCCTTAATAATGGTTCTGCTATCTGCACTTTAAAATCCTGGTATATTAAGTCCCGGTGGTATCATTCCTTTAGTAACTTTTCCAAGTTCTTCCTCTGCAAGTTTATTGGCAGATTGCAGTGCTTTATTTACGGCAGCTACTATAAGGTCTTCAAGAATTTCCTTCTCTTCTGCTTTTATTACCTGCGGATCAATTTCCACTGATATCAATTCTTTGTGGCCATTTGCTGTGGCTTTTATCATTCCCCCTCCTGCTTCTTCCGTAACTGTAATGTTTACAAGCTCTTCCTGCACTTTTTGCATCTCAGCCTGCATTTTCTGAACCTGCTTTAGCATTCCTTGCATGCCTCCTTTCATCAACTTCTCCTTAATTTTTTATCTATAGGTTATTTTAATTTTCGTCCAAATATAATATATTGATAAGACTTTATACATTTAATTTTTAAATTTAACATTTTAAGTAAAATATTTTGGGGTTAAAATTTAACAACAATAAGACGATTTATGAGGAATTGCTGAAAAAAGAAACTCCTGGTAATAATCATCCATGCCAAATGGTTGAATATCATGATTCTTTTACTGATTTAAATAATAATAAAATTAAAAGTAAAAACATGGGGGAGAAATTTGCTTTTATTAACTCCTTTTTTCTCGATTATCTGAAAGAATATCACATACCCAGCTCTTTCCTTAAGCTGGAAAATAAAAATCAGCTTATTTACCAAAAACATGACCGATATCCTTTTTCAATAAGAATTTTGAATATTATTGATAAAAGAACCGCCTCTATTTTCAAAAAACATGAATTTGATTTCCTCGTGCTTCCGGTTTTTGAGTTCCATTATGGTATTGGCAAAGATACTTTAATTACTGAAAACCATTTGATTACATTTGACCTCTGTAGCATCGAGGATATTAAAACGATTAATAGGATCTGCTCCAAAATAAATGCTGTCCTTAAATCTTTCTTCGAAAGAAGAAATTTACATCTGGCAGAAGTTACTTGCCATTTTGCCAAAATTGATGACCGGCTCTTCATTGTTGATGATTTTACTCCCGCTAGTCTTAAAATCATTCCCCTCAATAAAGAAGCCCAATATATCGATCCTTATAAATTCGGCACTTCCTCCGACATTAAAAGATATACCGACCACCTCTTTAATTTATTGAGCTCCTGAATGTTTACAAAATACGGGTATACTACAATTGGTATAGTTGCCGCTCTTTCAATCATTATCTCTTTGCTCGGTTTCTTGAACCATAGCAGCATTTTAAGAATATTTTTTATCATTCTCTCCCTGGTACTGTTTATATTTACGCTTAATTTTTTCCGTGATCCTGACAGAACTTCTCCCGGTAAGGATACTATTGTAGTTTCACCTGCCGACGGTAGGGTCCTTTTCGTTAAGGAAGTTTTTGATAATAAATATATTCATGGAAAAGCTAAACAAATTTCAATTTTTATGTCCCCTCTTAATGTTCATGTTAATAGGATCCCTATTACTGGCAGAATCGAATATTTGAAATATTTCAAGGGCCGGTTTATTGCTGCTTTTGAAGATAAAGCCTCCGAACTCAATGAGAGATCTGAATTCGGTATTAAAAGTAACCATGGAAAAGTGCTATTTACCCAGGTTGCAGGTTTTGTAGCAAGAAGAATAGTTTATGAAATTAAAGAGGGCGACTCCGTCCGCCAGGGTGATCGTTTCGGCATGATAAAATTCGGCAGCAGAGTCGATGTCGTTGTCCCTTTTAACTGGAATGAAAAAGTTAAAAAGGACGATCATGTAACTGCCGGTGAAACTATACTTTTCGAAATCAATTAATGAATCGTCTAAGAATAACTCCTTCTGTAATACCAAACATGTTTACCGCTATGAATATGTTCTGCGGTTTCCTTTCTTTAATAAATACAGCTTCCGGTGAATATATTTATGCCTGCTGGCTTATTATAATTGCTGCTATGTTTGATATTCTCGATGGTACTATGGCCCGGCTAACTAAATCAAGCAGTGCACTCGGTGTACAACTCGATTCCCTCTCCGATTTAGTCAGTTTCGGTGTAGCTCCCGCTTTCCTGATCTATAAAACTCATCTCATCTCTTATGACGCTGTGGGTATTCTTATTAGCTCCCTCCTTATGATTGCTGGCGGCTTCAGACTTGCCCGCTTCAACGTCCAGCTCGTAGGGTTTAATAAATCTTTCTTTACGGGTCTCCCTATACCCTCTTCTGCTATTACTATTTCTGCGTTTATAATTGCCTTTTATACTAAAGGGGTCGGCTTTAATCCCGCTGTGGTTAATTATATTATCCCGCTTGTTATTGTCCTATCATATTTGATGGTTAGCAGGGTTAAATATGACACTATCCCTAAGTTCTCTAAACAGGAATTGAAAGAAAAACCTTATCTTATGCTCATTCCTGTGATATTGATGTTATTATTCATCTTTGTCCCTCTTAAAAGGATACTCTTTCTTATATTTGTTTTGATTATTCTATTTGGTATTTTTAGGCATGTGTACAACCTATTCTCAAATAATTTAACTAAGAAATAATAAGGAAAAACTGCTATGTTTGAAGATCTTGGAATAGGTAAACTTTTAATTATTTTTGCTGTTATTATGATTCTTTTCGGATCTAAAAAACTCCCTGACCTTGCTAAAGGTTTAGGAAAAGGAATTAGAGACTTTAAAAGCGCATTGAAAGGTGAAGATGAGGACGAATCTTCTGATAAAAATAAAAAATCGGATAAATAATAAGGAATAGATATTATGTTTGAAAATATTGGAATGCCCGAACTCTTGGTTATTTTGGTTGTTGTGCTTCTTCTTTTTGGATCGAAAAAAATTCCTGAAATTGCCCAGGGCCTGGGTAAAGGTATTCGCGAATTTAAAAAATCCATTAAAGAAGTTGAGGATCAGATTACTACTACTCCTGATAAGGATAAGACCAATAAAGATAAACCTGATGAAAATAAAAAATCCTGATATTCTATTAACACTCTAAGGATTAGTTTGCTTCCATATAAATGCATCTCCGAAAAGAAACAAAAGATTAGTTCAGGTGAAATCAGTTTAAAGGATAATGTAATTTCCTTCCTCAACAGAATCGAAGATCAGAAAGACCTTAATGCCTTTAATTTCCTGTTCCCCGATGATGCGCTCGCTGTTGCCGCAATCGTTGAAGATAAAATTAAAAAAGGAACTGCTGGTAAACTCGCCGGTATGGTAATTGCCGTTAAGGACGTCCTTTCAATTAAAGATAAACCCCTTACATGTTCTTCCAAAATATTAAAAAACTTTACCTCTGTATATACTGCAACTACTGTGCAGAAATTGATCGATGAAGATGCAGTAATTATTGGAAAGACAAATTGCGATGAATTTGCAATGGGTTCCTCTAATGAAAATTCCGCATTTGGTAATGCGCTCAACCCAATAGATAAATCCCGGGTTCCCGGTGGCTCAAGCGGTGGCTCTGCAGCCGCAGTTGCAGCCCGCCTGTGCGATGTTGCCCTCGGAACCGATACAGGTGGCTCAATCCGACAGCCTGCTTCATTCTGCGGCATTTATGGAATTAAACCTACTTATGGCAGAGTCTCTCGTTATGGCCTTACTGCCTTTGCTTCCTCTTTCGATTCCGTCGGCTGCTTTGCCAATTCTGTTGAAGATATGGCCTCCGTTATGCAGGTTATGTCCGGTAGGGATGAACTTGATTCCACCTCTTCCCCAAAGGATGTCCCCCCGTATCCGGAAGAATTAAATAATCTCAATAAAAAATTTACTATCGGTATCGCTGAAGAATATTTTGGCAAGGGACTCTCGCCCGAAATAAAACTCGCTGTCGAAAAATTACTTGGCTTCCTTAATGATAATGGATTTAATACGGTTAAGGTTACTCTCCCCTATTCAAAATATACTATTGCCGCATATTATATCTTAACTACGGCAGAAGCTTCCTCAAACCTTGCTCGTTACGACGGCGCCCATTATGGATTCCGTTCAGCCGATAGCTCTTCTCTTATCGATATGTATAGAAATTCACGCTCCGAAGCTTTCGGCTCTGAAGTTAAAAGAAGAATCATGCTCGGTACTTATGTCCTCTCCGCCGGGTATTATGATGCCTATTATAGAAAAGCTCAAAAAGTTCGCCGGCTTATTAAAACCGATTTCGATAACGCTTTCCAAAAGGTGGATATTATTTTAACCCCTACTACTCCTACTACTGCCTTTAAGATCGGTGAAAACATTCAGGATCCCCTTCAAATGTATCTGAATGATATCTATACAACCTCCGCTAATCTTGCAGGCATTCCGGGTATGAATGTTCCGGTAGGAATAGATAGCCTCGGTCTCCCCATCGGAGCACAGCTTCTTGCAGGTCAGTTTAATGAGTCAAAACTGTTCCAGGTCGCAAAATTCATAGAAAGCAATTTTTAGTTCTCCTTTCCGTTCTTTCTTTCCTATAAAAGTTTTATTTTTAACCATAAATTTTTAACAGCATAGTAGAGAATCCTGATGAGTATACTAATTGATAAAAAAACAAGACTGGTTGTTCAGGGAATTACCGGTGGTGAAGGTTCTTTCCATACCCAGCAAATGAAAGAATATGGTACTAATGTGGTTGCGGGCGTTACTCCCGGCAAAGGAGGAACTTTAGTCGAAGGCGTTCTTGTTTATAATACCGTTGCCGAAGCCGTCAAAGTTCAAAAGGCAAATACTTCTGTCATTTTTGTCCCCCCCGCTTTTGCCGCCGATGCAATCCTTGAAGCTGCTTTTGCTGGAATAAAAGTTATTATCTGCATTACTGAAGGTATCCCCACTAATGATATGCTCAAAGTTTATAATGCCCTTAAAGGTAAGGATATCGTTCTCGTTGGTCCAAATTGCCCCGGCGTTATATCCCCTGGTAAAGCTAAGGTTGGAATTATGCCCGGCTTCATTCATAAAAAAGGCACCATAGGTGTCGTTTCCCGCAGTGGTACTCTTACTTATGAAGCAGTAAAACAACTGACAGATTTGAAACTAGGACAATCTACCGGCGTCGGTATAGGCGGCGACCCTATAATTGGCTCACGGTTCATAGATATTATTAAATTGTTCAACGAAGATCCGGAAACCGAAGGAATTGTAATGATCGGCGAAATAGGCGGCTCCGCTGAAGAGGAAGCTGCTGAATTCATTAAAAAGAATGTTAAAAAACCTGTCGTTGGATTTATTGCGGGTCGGACTGCCCCTCCGGGAAGAAGAATGGGTCATGCAGGCGCTATAATCTCCGGTGGCAAAGGAACTGCTGATGAGAAAATAAAAGCTTTAACCAAAGCCGGTATTAAAGTAGCCGAAAGCCCGGCTTTAATCGGCATTACTATGCTTAAAGCTTTGGAAGAAAAGAAATTAAAGATCAATCCTAAATCAATTTCTATATTAAAACCTCCCGCTAAATCGGAAAAAACTGTAAAAGCAAAAGTTAAACCCGCGGCGTCAGTAATTAAAAAGAAAATAAAAAAATAATTAAATTATAATTGGAGATACCTTGGGAAACAGAACATTAGCTATTATTAAACCTGACGCAGTTAAAAAAAATTTAATAGGTCAGATTATTAAAAAAATAAATGAAGCCGGCTTTAATATTAAAGCTATGAAAATGGTCAGACTTAACAAAGATTCTGCCGGCGGATTTTATGAGGTTCATAAGGAACGCCCCTTCTTTAATAACCTTGTCGAATTTATGTCCTCAGGTCCCTGCGTCCCCATCGTCCTTGAAAAAGATAATGCCGTCGCAGATTTCAGAACTCTTATCGGTGCCACCGATCCCGCCCAGGCCGACAATGGAACTATTAGAAAACTATTTGCCGAAAGTAAGTCCGAGAATGTAATCCACGGGTCCGATAGCGATGAGAATGCAGCACTCGAAATCTCCCACTTCTTCTCACGTAAAGAATTACTCGAAAATTATATATAAAATCTGCTAACTCTTCTAAATATAAATAGTTAACTATTATCACCTAAAGTGCCTGTTCTTAACAGGCACTAATCTTCTATTCATCTCAAAATAAATGCTTTCCCTTAGCTTCACCTACCTTTCACTAATGCTCAATCCCGGTTCTTCATACCCACAGAATACCCACAGAATACTCGCAGAATAACTATCAATAATATTCGATATATAAAAAGGCATTATTTCTCTTATATTCCCCCTTTTACATTAAATAACTGAGTTAACTCATTTTTCAACATCTTATCCACATATTATTCACACTTATCCATAAAAGATTGTGATTTATGTTCTTATTTTCTCATTTTTATTAAATATCAACTTATATATCCATCATATTTTTATAATTTTGTTTTCTTAATTTGGAAGTATATATTATTAAGATTTCGGAGGTTTTATGAATTTTGGCGTTTTCGGAACTGGTATTGTCGGCACAACCCTCGCAACTAAATTAGTCTCCCAGGGACATAAAGTAATAATGGGTGCCCGCTCCGCAACTAATGAAAAAGCTGCCGAATGGGTTAAGAAAAATGGCCCAAAAGCTTCTCAGGGTACTTTCGAAGACGCTGCATTAAATAGCGATATTCTTCTAAACTGTACAAAAGGCGAGGCAACCCTCCAAGTCCTCAAATTAGCAGGAGAATATAATCTTGATAAAAAAATCCTGATAGATGTATCTAATCCACTTGATTTCTCCAAAGGCATGCCCCCAACACTCACTGTCTGCAATACCGATTCCCTTGGTGAGCAAATCCAGAAACAATATCCTCTCACCATGGTTGTCAAAACACTTAATACGATGGCTGCTCCGGTTATGACTAACCCGCGCATGCTCCCGGGTTTCCACGTTATCTTCCTCTGCGGTAATGATGCCAATGCAAAGGAAATCGTTGGCGACATTCTTATAACCTTCGGTTGGAAGAAAGAGGAAATTCTCGATCTGGGGGATATTACAAGCTCTCGCGGAACTGAAATGCTCCTTCCTTTGTGGCTCAGAATTATGGGTACCTTAAAATCCGGAGCTTTTAACTTTAATGTTGTTAAGTAGCCCCACTGGAATTAATCCTTTACACTTACTCCATTATTTTGGACCAGGTATCTCTTTATCTTTTGCGTGGTAGTCTTCTCAAATTCCCTTTCACGTATGTAGAATTTCTTTATCTGCTTAAAGCTTGGTAGCTGCTTGTTCACATTCTTTATTACCTGCGATATCGTCTTGTTCACAACTTCATCATTAATTGATAATTTTTCTTTTGCCGTATATTCTATGAACGCCTCGGCATCAATTACTATCTGTACGGCAATTATTTCATCATGCTTGGAATCCTTTTCCCCGTAAACAAAACATTCATTCACAAAAGGACTCCTTATAATTATATCCTCTATCTCTTCCGGAAACACGTTCTTGCCGTTATTGGCTATTATTACATTCTTCTTTCTTCCGCAGATATGAAGAAAACCTTCTTCATCAATCTGGCCAAGGTCTCCCGTATTAAACCATCCGTCTTCAAATGATTCTTCGGTCAGTTTTTCATTTTTGTAATATCCTATCATAATACTTTCCCCCTTGGCATAAATCTCCCCTACCCCCTCTGCATCCGGATTTACTATTTTAATCTGCACACAGTCTAAAGGAATTCCTGCAGCATTATCCTTGTAATTCTCCCTTTGATTCAGTGCCAGTATGGGAGATGCCTCCGTTAAACCGTAACCCTGAAGGAAATTAAACCCAAATTCTCTTAATCCCTTTGCAACTAATGGATCAGGAGCAGCTCCCCCCGCAATAAATAATTTAATCGATCCCCCAAACTTTTCCTGTAATTCACGGAATATTATATGCCTGAAACTCTTCCATCCTATCATCTCAAGTACATTGGTTATTGTTATCAACGGCTTGATGATCTTCGATTTTATTTTATCTTCCTTTATAGTCTTGTATATCCTGCTGAACATCTTTTCGAACAATAACGGTACCCCTAAAAGTACTGTAGCATGAACTTTCTGAAGATCTTCTGCTACTGTTTTCAACGATCGGGCATAATAAACCGATGCCCCGCTATATAAAGGACATAACATTCCGCATGTACATTCGTATGTGTGGTGTATCGGTAAAACCGAAAGGAATGTATCTGTATTATCAATTATTATCATCTTTCTCATCGACATCAGGTTGGATGCCAGGTTTTTCTGCGATAGCATCACTCCTTTTGCCCTACCGACAGATCCTGATGTATATATTATCTCCGCCATCCCCGAATATGTTATCTTTGGAAGCTGTTTTATAGGTAATGGCTC
The DNA here is from genome assembly GCA_031292455.1 of Ignavibacteriaceae bacterium. Lineage (GTDB taxonomy): Bacteria > Bacteroidota > Ignavibacteria > Ignavibacteriales > Ignavibacteriaceae > Fen-1301. The sequence continues at coordinate 8,410 of JARLHC010000163.1, read as the reverse complement.
TGCACCATCAATTAATTCCTTCATTGAAAGAAAATTCTCTTTCTTGGACGTAAGATCCATGCTTATCTGGTATCTCAACTTCCTTAAAACACGCGTATAACGGAGCATGTTTTCAAAGTTTTCAGAGAATACGATTGCTTCGGATTCTGATTCATAAAGTATATTTATGATCTCATTTGAAGTAAGGTTTTTGTCTATTGGTACCACTACCATATTAAAACACATGGCAGTCAGATATGTTATCCCCCATTGCACCCTGTTATCCCCTACAATCGCTAAATGCCCCCCCTGCCTTAGTCCTAATCGGTTTAATGCATTTCCGAACCTCAGTACATTGTTCAGAAGCTCTGTATACGTAACTCGTGATATAGGCGTCGAATTTAAATCGGATAATGCCAGGTTGCTCCCGAATTGAGCAGCTGATTTTAACAGCATATCCTGGATTGAATTGATTTCCGTTACCGGGTAATGTATTACTTTCATATCAGTCCTTATTCTCCTTGAAAATAAACTTGTATAAAGTAATCAAAATATATTATACTGTAAAAAGATTTTTTGAAATGAAATCTTCCCGGAAAATAATCAGCAGCATTCCGGAATCCTTTATAGCCTAATTTTCCTTCTTTATTTCAATTGTAGTCGGACTTATTGTCGCACTGTGCTGGATAAAAACATTATTCTTTTTCGCGTTCCCTATCCCGGTAATTACTACTTTCTGATCATTTACTATGGCACTGTATTTCCCATTTGGTGTCGTCTCTACACGTGCAGGGATCTGCCATCCCATAAATGAATTCCCTCCCCCGCTCTTTATTTTCGGTTTCCTGTAATACTGCTGGGCTATTGCTCCTAAATTATTCAGATCCTCAATAATGCCGTCTCTGTCTTTGGTTAATTTCTGTTCTTTGGAATAAAATAAAGTTACATTCTTGGGTATTTGAGGACGGATAAACTGATTTAGATTATATGTACTTATCCATTCTTTTATACTTTCCGGCAGTCTTCCGTAATTGTCCGGCTCTATATTGTCTGCATATATTGTAATTTTTGATTCGCTCCCTATCGCCGCATATATCTTCTTCCAGTTTATTTCAATAACTAATATGCAGGGTTCTGATTCCCCTGTACGGTTCGCATATCCTTGTATAACTATATCATTATCAATAAGATTTATCTGATGGCTTAAGGTAAGATTATCTGTGAAATGTTTGTATTCATTACCCAGTAATTTCCTGATCATAGGATTTAGAAGTGAATCATTAATTACTTTTGAAGATGGTCCCCCTGCATATTTTCTCAGGTAACTTAAGTCCTGGGCATTTATTGAAATTGCTGTACTGATGAAAAGAAATAGGTAAACTAACTTTTTCATGCATCCTCCGGCTAATTTTATAGAGAAGTTCTATTACTCAGAAAATTATTACAACAATAATACTAAATTATCCTGCTACAATTAAAACTGTAATTATAAAACCGGCAGTTTTATCCGCTTGGAATTGTAAACGTAAATGTGCTCCCAACTCCTTCTTTGCTTTCTACACGGATATTTCCCTTATGTAGATTAATCATATCTTTGCATAATAATAATCCCAGGCCGGTTCCGGTCTCTCTTGCTGTCCCCATTGTAGAGCTCTGTACATCAATCTTGAATAAATTCTCCGCCTTTAATTTACTTATGCCAATACCATTGTCTCTTACTGATATCTCTATTTTCCCGTCATTTTCCCCTGCCGTTACTAATATCTCGCTGTCCGGGTTGCTGAATTTAATGGCATTGGATAATAAATTTCGCATTATAAGCTGCACCATATTCAGATCAGCAAATAAATGTATATTCTCATCTATCGTGTACTTAATATTTATCTTTTTAATGCTTGCTGTTTCGCAATATAAATCAATAATACCCGATAGAACGTTCAACAGGTTTATTCTTGCCGGCTCATATCTCATCTTTCCTGTTTGCATCCTTGACCATTGCAGAAGATTATCCAAAAGATTATACGTTCTTTGACTGTTGTTACGGATCTTAAGGAATATTTCCTTTTTCTCTTCATCATTTAAGTTATCATATTCTCTTATTAACAGATCAAGCATCGAAAGAAGTCCCTGGTATGGTGCCTTTAGGTCATGCGATATAATCGAAAAGAATTTATCCTTGCTCGCATTCATTTCCTTTAAGTTTTTCTCCGATTCGGATAAAAGCTCGTTAATGCTCTGTAGTTCTACAGCAAATGCCATCAACTGATATTCGGTCCTTTTTTTATATATTGCCGATGCTATCTGCTCTGATACTATCGTAAGTATTTCCTTTTCTGTATCTCCATATGCCTTCTCGTCAATATAATCCTGTACAACCATTACACCTATTGTATTATTAAATACTTTTAGCGGAATGCCTAACCAGACAGCAGCTGGTATTCCCCTTATGTCCATCTCTCCATCTGTGGCAAGTTCAACAAACCGCATCTTCGTAATTATTTCAGCTTTTCCTTTTCTCATGACATATTTAGTGCAGCCTTTGGCTGGTTTTCTCGGCTCCGTCTGGTTGTCAACGTAATCAATAAAATAAGGATAAGTCGTTTCACCGGTTTGCTCATCGTATAGTGCAATATAGAAATTATTTAAAGGCATTAGATCTTTTACTACAGAATGTATCCTGGTAAATAATTCTTTTAAGCTTTCGGTTGACTGTACTGCCTGGGATATTTTATAACTTACATTATTTTTTACTTCCTCTTTTTTCCTTTCCGTTATGTCCCGGGCTACGCCAACCATCGCAACAGGATTATTATTCCCATCCCTTATTACTGAAGTTGAAAGATGAATAGGAAATACTGAACCATCTTTCCTTTTATTATATAACTCTCCCTTCCACCCGCTCTTTAGCGTTGCAGGTCTTATCTGTTTTAGTACTTCTTCATCGTTTTTGTCAGACCAGAAAATGCTGCTGTGCTTTCCGATTAATTCATTTTCTTTATAACCATATATATTGCAGAATGCCTTATTCACATAAACCAGGTTATCATCCAAATCTGCAATGTTTACTGACTCATTTATGCTTGCTACCATGTGCTCAAATAACTTAACCTTTTCTTCTGCTTTTCTCTTTTCTGTTACCTCTCTGAAACTCCATACTCTCCCTATTACATCATTATTTACAGTCTGCGGCTTTGAATATCTCTCAAATTTCCTTCCGTCTTTAAAGTATAGTTCATCATAGCTTTCTTCTAATGGGTTATCGTATAATTCCTGTACCTTTGCTATAAATATATCAGGACTTTCTAACTTGTCCATTACATATTTTAGAACTGCTGAATCATCTTTCGTTTCCATAATGGAAATAGGTATTTCCCAAATATCAATGAATTGTTTGTTGAACTTCGATATCTTACCGGCTCTGTCAACTACCAGAATACCATCTACTGTTGAGTCCAGCGCTGCATCAAGAATTGAAACTGCTTCCCCTAACTCCTTTTCTAATTTCTCCTTACTCTTTATTTCCTCTATTAATCTGGAGTTAAGATTTTCCTGGAATTTCAAAACAAACCATGTGAATATCACAGCTAAGGTTGCACTGAATATATTTGTAATCCAATGTGAATCCCAGATAGTCATACCCGGAAATATCACGTGCTTTAATAACTGTAGAATTGACATTAAGATGAGCATAAATAAAAAGGAAAAGACCAAAAGAAGGAAAATGTTTCTCTTATTATTCCTTATTTGATATCCGGGGATCATCTTAGATACTTTGAAAAATATATATGCATAGTATATCTATTATCCCTAAAATTTTTATTAAAATCAAACATTATCCTTGAAAAAATATTAACGATACTTCACTGCTGCTTGATATAATCTATTCTGTATAAAATAAAAAAGCCGGAAGATGTTCTGTCTGCCCGGCTCTTTAATAAAATAATTTGATAATCACTTTAGAAGCATCATTTTCTTTATGCTTGCAAAATTCTTTCCGGTTGCGCTTTCTATTGCCGATATACGGTAAAGATATATACCTGATGCCAGCTTGACTGTTGATGACCCGAAATTAACACTGTAATATCCCGCCTTTTCCTCCTTATTTATCAATTCTAATACTTTCTGGCCTGTTATGCTGTATACCTCAAGTACAACTCTTGCATCATTTGGCAACTGATAATCTATCTTGGTAGTTGGGTTAAATGGATTAGGATAATTCTGGCTTAATTCAAAATCCTTTGGCAAGGAAATTTCAGCCTCAATAATCTTGCTGTATTTATATGATCCGTCAATGTCAATTATTTTTAACCTGTATTGATATTTTCCCCCCTGTAAATTCTTCTCAACGTAACTGTACAGCTTTGGTGTAACACTTGTACCGGCTGCATTTACTGTACCGGCTTTTGCCCATCCTGATATTCCCCCCTGTACACTTACTAATGCGCGCTCAATTTCGAATTGCCTTGTATTTAATTCTGATTTGGTTTCCCATTTTAGATTAACCTGCCTTCCGCTTACATTGGATCCAAATGATGTCAGTTCTACCGGAAGTGCAGAATTATCTATTAGATTAATAAATGCTGTCGTATCAGTATTGACTGTATTTGTTCCATTAATATAAGATGATATTTTTGTTGGATAAGGCGATATGTCGAAACAAAACTTTAGATCGGGCTGCAGCTGGCTGAATGATGTACTGTTTATAACCCTTAATCTTCCTAATTTGGTTCCTGGAGGTACTGTTGAAATGATTGCTCCCGTTCCCCGGCCGCCTGTAGCTAACTTGGCCGTTATCTTTATAACTCCTGGCGTAGTGGTAATAAAATTGGTATTCTCCTGACCGCTTGCAACAATTGCTGAGTCAACTGATCCGGTAATATAGGATGCGGTCAATGTTCCGCCGTTTAGAATTGCAGTGTTATACAAGAATCCAAATTGCGCTCCTCCTAATTCCATCGGAATTGCGCTGGTGTTTAATACATAAATGTCAAACTCAAATTCATTGCCTGCCGGTAAGCTTATATTTTCAATTGTGCAGGTGAACGTTGGATTTTGTGAATATAATAACGGAACATATAAACCGGTCATAGTCAGAACAATCAACATGAATATCAGTAACTTATATTTTATCATCATTTCTCCTGTATATATTACAATCTCATCTTACTTATTAAAATCTATTGCTGCTAAAATGATTTATATAAGTTATATCTCTGACTATAATCCTTGTTTATTTGGAATCTCCGTTATTGTTATTTAAGAAGCATCATCTTTTTAATTGATGTAAATGTGTTGCCTGTCGATTTGTCTACTGCATTCATTTTATAAATATATACTCCCGATGCCAGGCTTTTGTTAAGACTCGATGAACTCATATTTATTGTATAATATCCTGCGGTTTGCTCCTCGTTTACAATTTGTCCTATCCTTTCACCTGTTATGTTATATACGTCTAATGTAACTCTGGAATCAAAAGGTAAACTATAATCGATCCTGGTGGATGGATTAAATGGATTCGGATAATTCTGGCTTAATTCAAAATTCTTGGGCAATGCTACTTCTGTTTCAACTACTTGGCTTCGTTTGGATGAACCGCCATTATCTATCATGTTTAATCTGTATTGATATTTACCCGTTTGCAAATTCTTATCTGTAAATGAATATTGCTTTGGCAAATTGCTTGAGCCCGCTGCCTGAACTGTTCCAACACTTACCCACGTTAACGATGAACTTTTTGTACTTACTGCTGCCCGCTCAATTGTATATCTATTGCTGTTTATTTCTGATTTGGTTTCCCATGTTAAATTTACTTCCCTTCCGTTTACTGACGATTTGAATGTCGATAGTTCTACCGGAAGTGGGCTATTTGTTAAATCATTTATATAATCAGATTGAACTGTTATATCAGTATTAGTTGAACTAATATATGCACTGATTTTTGAAGGGCGAAGTGGCGCTCCGGAAAATGTCCACGCGAAATTTGAAGCAACGTGACTGTATGCAGCTGTATTCACTATACTTAACCTTCCTACTCTTGTTCCGGGAGCAACATTAGAAATAATTGCACCGGTTCCCGCGCCGCCTGGGGCCAAAACTGCTGGTATGTATATTAATCCGGATGTTAAACTTGTGTTAAAAGTTGTGTTCTTCTGCCCGCTGGTTACTATTGCAGCGTCTGTTGAACTTGCAACATATGAAGCTGTTAAAGTCCCCCCATTAAGAATGGCAGTATTATATGTAATTCCCATCTGAAATCCGGCTAACTCAAATGGTGTTGTCCCTGTCCTTAATATGTAAACATCAAACTGTATTTCATTTGCTGATATTTGGGCATCATTCGACATATGAACTTCATATGTGGGCTGTGAATAGGAAGCTGGAATATATAATCCAACCAGAAGAAATATTAAATAAAACAATACGGAATGTTTCATTTTATCCTTTCCTTTTATGTGTGTCATTAAAAACTCAGTCTAATTAATAAGTTATTAAAATAATCCTTACCATATACGCTCAAAATTTATACCAAATATAGTAAATTATATTATGATCCTAAATATTTATTTTTAATTTATCTTTTGCTCAATACGTTAGCAGTCGTATTCGCTCCCATATTCTAAATTAAGTCAATTTTATTGAGGAATTTTGTCGATTTATCACTTTCTATTTAATAATTGACTCTTTTGATTTAAAGTTCTAAACTGACTTTCCCCACGTCTAACATCCAAAAACTGAAAAGATCAGGTTTAAAATAGAACAGCCGGTACATATAAATATGTACCGGCTGACTCATAATAAGACAATTACTTAAGAAGCATCATTTTCTTAATTGATGAGAAATTACTTCCAGTTACTTTATCGCTTGCAATTATGCGGTAAATATAAACACCGGATGATAATTTATTTGATGATCCAAAATTAACAGTGTAATATCCTGCTTGCTGGTCCTGGTTTACTAATTCAACTACTTTCTGACCTGTTATATTATATACTTCTAAAATAACTTTAGCATCTACAGGAACCTGGTAATCTATCTTTGTTGTAGGATTGAATGGATTAGGATAATTCTGGCTAATAGCGAATTCCTTTGGTAAGGCAACTTCAGATTCAACTACTTTGCTGTACTGTGTTGTTCCATCATTATCAATCATTTTTAATCTGTACTGATATTTTCCACCCTGTAAATTCTTTTCTGTGAAATTATATTTTTTCGGTGCAAAGCTTGAACCGGCAGCACTTACTGAACCAACTGTTGACCATTCTGATACAACACCTTTTGTGCTTACTGTTGCACGGTCAATTTCAAACTTACTGCTGTTTATTTCTGTCTTGGTTTCCCAGCTTAAATTAACCTGCCTCCCATTTACTTCTGATAAAAATGAAGTTAGCTCTACAGGAAGTAATGGACCTGCTAATACTGTATTATAAAAATCCGTTCCTTTATTGGTAGTTCCTGAACCGCCAATAAGAGTATTGATTCCGGCTACATATGCATTTACTGTTGTTGGATATGCAGTGAATTCCCAGTTAATGGTATTGCTGCCAGCAATTAACCATTGAGCTGTATTTGTAAGCATTAGTCTTCCAATTCTTGTCCCTGCACCAACATTAGAAAGCAATGATCCGTTCCCTGTTCCTGGAGTTGACTTTGCAGCTACTTTAATTACTCTCCATAATTCACTATTTACGGTAGTAGTAGTAGCGCCATTTGGAGTTCCTGGAACTTGAGCTGTATTTGTAAGTTGACTGCTTGATCCCGCTACCCAACCGTAAGTAATAGTTCCGCCATTTCTTGCTGCATCATTGTAATGAAGTCCCATAGATAGCGCGGCTAATTCAACTGGCGCAGTATCGCGGCTAAGGAACATAATGTCAACTGTATAAATTTTGCCTGTTGCATCTAAAGTATCATTTGCAAGTGTCATTGTATATAATGGCTGCGAATATGATGCAGGTACATATATTCCTGCGATTATAAACAATAACATCATAGAAAATAGAAATTTACTTCTCATTTTGATCAACTCCTTAAAGTGGTTATTTATTGAAAAATTGATTTAATATTTATTAAAACTTTCCTCAGAGACTTTTAATAAATATAAAACTATTTTAATCAAATTATTTAACTATGAATGAATTATTTTAATAATAAGTCAGCTGCGTGATAGAAATCACGCAGCTTAAATTGAACTTGAAATTACTTAAGAAGCATCATTTTTTTAATTGAGGAGAAATTATTCCCTGTTACTTTATCACTTGCTGTTAAACGATAAATATAAATACCTGAGGATAATTTATTTGATGATCCGAAATCTACTGTGTAATAACCAGCTGACTGATCCTGATTTACTACTTCAGCTACCTTCTGACCTGCAATGTTGTATACTTCCATTATTACTCTTGCATCTACTGGTACCTGGTAATCTATCTT
>JARLHC010000005.1 GCA_031292455.1 Ignavibacteriaceae bacterium | reverse complement strand
GTTCTTATTATTAATTAAATCAAGATTAGTAAATGAGTGAAAGGAAATATTCAGTAATTGTTTCAGATCTCGGAAATGTAATACTCCCCTTTAATTATGAAACCGCTATTAATAAATTAGAACTGGTTGAAAAAGGTCTCGGGCATCAATTTTATGATTTTTTAAAATCACACTATTCTATCCACAGAAAATTTGAAAGAGGGGATATTGCCCAAGAGGAATTTATAAGAATTATGTTGTCAGCATTAGACAATAAAGTCAGTGCAGAAGAATTCTGTAATATTTATGCAAAGATATTTACATTAAATGAACCGCTTATTTCCTTACTGGCAAAACTTCAAAAAGATTATATTCTCATCCTTTTAAGTAACACCAACAAGATACACAGGGATTACGGCTGGGGTAATTATCCTTTCCTAAAATATTTTGACAAACTTATCCTGTCATACGAAGTTCATGCAGTTAAACCCGAGCCTGAAGTTTATAAGGCAGTAGAAAAATTTACCAAGAAACCTCCCGAAGAGCATATATTTATTGATGATATTGCCGAATACGCCAAAGGGGCAAAATGCATGGGATGGGATGCTATCCAGTATATTAATTTTAAACAATTAGAAGAAGATCTTTCGGGAAAGGGGATCATATAGCGAGTGAATAATTCTATCAGCTCAGCGGAAATAATTCTATTACATAATTTCTCTGATATAATTCATTTAATCTTTTTAATTTAGAAAGCGAAAAAAGTAAAATAATTAAGCTCAAGGGTCAATAATGAATAAACTGAATTTTGTACTGCTGATAATTATATCCGCGGTACTATTTGGATTCAAATCAGATGATGACAGGAAAAATAATATGACGTCAAAAAGAGAAGAAAATTTTAAATATCAGACTGAACAATTTGCCGATCTTGGAATCCTGAGATATCAAATTCCGGGATTTAATGATCTTACGCTGAAGCAAAAGACCCTTGTTTATTATTTATACGAGGCTGCATTATCAGGCAGGGATATTTTCTATGATCAGAACTATAAACATAATCTTCTGATCAGAAAAACGCTTGAAGCTGTAGTAATAAGTTATAAAGGGGATAAAAAGAGTGATGACTTCAATAAATTTATGGTATATACCAAAAGATTCTGGTTTTCTAACGGAATACACCATCATTATTCTGCATCAAAGATCCTTCCTGAATTCACACAGAAATATTTCGCTGAGTTATTGAATAATTCCGACGAAAAATTACTTCCCCTTAAAAAAGGTGAGTCTGTTGGTCAGCTTATTTCCTATTTAACGCCTCTTATTTTTGATCCTGCCATTGACGGCAAGAAGACAAATCTAAACTCCAATGAAGATTTAATAAAGACCTCAGCCGGTAATTTTTATGAAGGAGTTTCGCAAAAAGAAGTTGAAGATTATCATAAAAGCATAATGGATAAGGATGATCCTACACCTATTTCCTATGGACTTAATTCAAAGCTGATAAAGGAGAACGGGAAAATAATTGAGAAGAAGTGGAAAGTCGGGGGTATGTATACAGCCGCGATCGAAAAGATAGTTTTCTGGCTTGATAAGGCAGCGACAGTTGCAGAGAATGCACACCAGAAAAAAATAATCCAGACTTTAGCCAAATATTACAGAACAGGTAACTTAAAAGATTTTGATGAATATAATATTTTGTGGGTAAAAGATACTACATCTGTAGTGGATGCTGTAAACGGATTTATTGAAGTTTATTCTGATCCAATCGGGCACAAAGGAGCGTATGAATCGATTGTTTCATTTAAGGATATGGAAGCCTCAAAAAGAATTGATGCTATCAGCAGCCAAGCCCAGTGGTTTGAGGACAACTCTCCTATTATGCCAGAACATAAGAAGAAGCATGTTGTAGGAATTTCAGCAAAGGTAATAACTGTTGTTGTTGAATCGGGAGAATCGTCCCCTTCGACACCTATTGGAATTAATCTGCCCAATGCCAACTGGATAAGAAAAGAATATGGTTCGAAATCTGTGAATCTTGGCAACATTGTCTATGCATATAACCAAGCTTCGGCAGAAAGCCAATTAAAAGAATTCTGTTATTCGCAGGAAGAGATTGATATTGCAAAGAAATACGGTCCATTAGCCAATGATCTTCATACTGATATGCATGAAGTGATAGGACACGGATCGGGTCAGATTAATGAAGGAGTAGGAGCTCCGAAGCAATCATTAAAGAATTACGCTTCAACAATAGAAGAGGCAAGGGCTGATCTTGTGGCACTTTATTATTTACCAGATCAGAAATTAGTTGAAATAGGGGTTATCCCAAATAATGAAGCATTCAAAGCAGAGTATGATAAATATATCCGCAACGGATTAATTCTACAGCTTCAGAGAATAAAACCGGGAGAGAATATTGAAGAATCCCACATGCGTAACCGGCAGTTAATTTCTTTGTGGGCATACGAACGCGGGAAGAAGGAAAATGTAATTGAAAAGAAAGTACGCGACGGGAAGACATACTTTGTGATTAATGATTATATGAAACTGAGGATAATTTTTGGAGAGCTTTTAAGGAAGATACAGAAAATAACTTCAGAGGGAGATTTTAATTCAGCTAAAGAAATTGTAGAACAATATGGTGTTAAAGTTGATCCGGTATTACATAAGGAAGTAATTGCAAGATTTGAAAAACTGAATATTGCCCCATACAAAGGATTCATTAATCCGGTTTTAACTCCTGTAAAGAAAAACGGGAAGATAACAGATATTAAAGTTGAATATCCTGAAGATTTTGCTACGCAGATGCTTTATTATTCTAAAAAATATTCTTACCTGCCGATAGATAATTAAAATATATTTGTCTATTCCCTTTCAGGGAATAGACATTTTTTCGCTTATAGGTTTTCACTGAATTGGTGCACAGCATGTGCCTGGAATCACTGTCTTAATACTCACATAACCCAATCACTTTGATCCAAATTACTTTAATATTAACAAATAATATTGATTTTGATATAACAAATTTTTTGAGGATCAATTCATCATGTATCGTAAAATCTTTTTGCTTCTTTTTATCTCTTCATTTTTATTCACAATTAATGCCCAGAAATCAAAGGAAGTATCATTTATGAGCAATCAGGACACAGTGCTTGGTTATTTATCATTACCGAAAGGGGAAGGAAAGCATCCAGCGCTAATTTTAGTGCACGAATGGTGGGGGCTGACCCAGTGGATGAAAGATAATGCTGATATATTTGCGAAGAAAGGATACGTGGCGTTATGCGTTGATCTTTACAGAGGGAAAGTAACGGACAAACCTGATGAAGCAGGAAAATTAGCACAGTCGTTAAACCAAGAAATGGCAAATAACGATGTAGTCTCTGCCTATAATTATTTAAAGACACAGTCCAATGTTGATGTAAACCGGATCGGCTGCATAGGATGGTGCATGGGGGGCGGTTTTTCATTACAGAGCGCAATAAATATTCCGGAACTTAAAGCAGTGGTAGTTTGTTATGGTCACTTAACGACTGATTCAACTAAACTAAGTAAGATACAAACTCCTTTACTTGGAATATTCGGAGAAGATGATAAAGTAATACCGCCGGATGCAGTAAAACAATTTGAACAGTTGCTTAAAGCACAGGGAAAGTCAGTTAAAATATATGAGTACCCGAAATCCGGCCATGCTTTTATGAACCAGACAAATAAAACCGGATATAACAAGATTACAACCAAGGAAGCGTGGACAAAAATCTATGCATTCCTAGAGGGAAATCTGAAGAAGTAAAATAACAGATTATGAAGTTGGTTTTTTAAATGATATAGATTTATTAGCGAATCTGATATTGACGTCCTGACCCGGTTTAATTGCATCGTATGCTTTTTTAAATTGAACGAATGTTTTTAGAGCCTGGCCATTAAGTTTAGTGACCACATCTCCTCCTTTAAGTCCTGCTTTCTTAACTAATTCATTATTATCATCGAATATTTTTTCAATCATTGGTTTTTCATTAACCTTACCTATCAGGACACCATAACCTTTAATAATAACCTTATCATCCATATTCTTAGGGCCCATAGTCATCATTTTTTTATGGGGCAGGTCTTTAGACTGGGCTTTTTTCAGGACAACCGACATCATTTTTCCTGCTCTTTTAATATCAAGTTTAATATCATTACCGGGATTAACATTATCATAGATTGCTTTAAGATCACCAGCGTATTTCACAGTTTTCCCATTTATCATTCTAATTATGTCATCTTTTTTCAGATCAACATTTTTATATTCAGGAAGGCGATACTTTTCCGGGGTTAAAAACTGAATCTTAACATTATTCTTCTCATTGATTATATAGGCACCGACTTCAGGCAGTTTGAAAATATCATCATTATTCAATTTAAATTCATGTTTATTCTGTGCAAAATTTGATGAAAAAAAAAGGGACAATACTGCAAATAGTACAAACGCTCTATTCATTATAAAATCTCCTGAAATAATTAATATCTTAATAAATTTACAGTATAAAACATTATTCCCCAAGCCAAAAACTTAAAAACTCTCAAGGAAATATCACTGTTTTTATATATTTTTGGCTTCATTTAACCGGTACAATATTGGGAAAAAGGATCTTAATAGTAAGAACCGATCGAGTCGGGGATGTAGTAATGATTACTCCTATGATCCGGGAAATAAAGCAAAAATTCCCCGGTGCTTATGTAGCAACCCTTACACAGCCGAATACTGCAAATATTTTATTAAATAATCCTTATCTTGATGAAATAATTACAGACGATCTTAAAAAAGAGTCTTTTGGAAAAGTAGTTAAGCTATTGAAAGAAAAGCAATTTACACATGGTTTATTGGTATGGCCGACTGAAAGGGCTGCGTACCAGATGTTTCTGGCCGGAATTAATACAAGAATTGGAGTCGGCCACAAGATATATGAAGTAATAACGGGAATGAGGAGTGTAGACCGACACAATTATATTCCTTTAAAGCACGAAGCAGATTTTTGTATGGATATGGCAAGGAAAATCGGAGTTAATACTGATAACCTTGAACTTGAAATTTATGTTACAGACGAGGAAAAAGCTGAAGCCAAAAAGTTCCTGATAAACTTAGGGATTGAAGAGAGAGATTATAAGATAATTCTGCATACAGGAAATCTGGGCTCTTCGCCTAACTGGAGTGAAGATAAATACGTTCTTTTATTGAAAGAGATATTAAGTCTTCAGATTCCTGATATGAAAATCCTTCTAACTGCAATGGAAATGTCTGATAGATTTCTGAAAAATGTTAATGCATTATCAGACGACCGGATAATTGATATTTCAAAGAAGATAGAAGGACTAAGGCATTTTATTAAAATAATTTCTATAATGGATATGTTTGTATGCAACTCAACCGGTCCTTTGCATATGGCCGATGCATTAGACAGAAAATGCATTGGAATAAACTGTCACAGGCCCATGAACAGTGTAAAATATTGGGGAATATTAAACAAGAGATCAATAAATATAGAAGTGGACAGTGAATACTGTGATCAAAACTGCAGTGCTGATAAAAAAATCTGCCAATTTGAAAACGGAATAAGCGTTCAACAGGTAACTGAAGCAATAAAAAAGTTAATAAATTAAAATGGAATCAGAAGAACTAAATATACCGAGATGTAAAAAATTTTCCGGATACAAACCATGCTTATCATATAAGAACTGTCTTGAGAACGGCTGCCAGGAGGATATATCCGAAAACCATACCGGCATAAAAATTTTATTTATATCGCTTGAAGCGCTCGGCGCCGTACTTGATAATACAGCAGTTCTTCCGGCGATTAAAAGGAAATTCCCTGAGAGCACTATATACTGGTTAACGATGGAGAACGCGCAGAAGATATTGCATAATAACAGTTACATTGACAGGCTTTTCATCTGGAATGATGAACAAAGAATGATACTGCGTAATATTGAATTTGATTATGTAATGAATTCAGATAAATCCGATTATGCCTGCGCATTTACGAATGAAGTGAATGCAAAGGCAAAGCTGGGTTTTGTTTTAAATGGTGACGGTAAAATTGTACCTGCAAACAAGGGTGCATTTTACAGTTATAAACTCGGAAATGATGACCAGCTTAAGTTCAGGGAAAACAAACGATCGGGGCTTGATATTCTTCATGAAGCATTTGAACTTGAATACAAGATGGACGAATATTCGTTTTCTTTTGATGCTGAAGAAAAATCATTTATCAATGAATATAAAAAAGAAATTAAGTATGATCCTAAAAAAATCTACGTAGGTTTTAATACCGGATGTTCAAACCTGTTTCCTAATAAAAAAATGACAATTGAGCAACATGTTCAATTGATAAATGAACTTGGGAAGGATAAAGATAAGGTAATCGTATTGCTAGGAGGGCGCGAAGATACGGAGAGGAATCAGAAGATACTGGCTACTGTTGATAAAAGCATAAAACATAATATTATTTCCACACCGACAACATTAGGACTAAGGAGAGGCGCATGTTTTATGGATATATGTGACCTAGTTATATCGGGAGACAGTTTCGGAATGCACATGGCTATTGCCTTAAGGAAATATATTATCGCCTGGTTTGGATTATCGTGTGCGGCAGAAATTGAACTTTATAACCGTGGAGAGAAACTGATTCCTGAAGGGCTTGAATGTTCGCCATGCTGGAAAAGAGAATGCCCATACAATCTTGAGTGCATCCAGATGATAGACCTTAACAGAATAACTGTTATTACAAGAAATTATACGAAGGACCTTGTAACTAAGGATTAGAGTTAATTAATAAAAATTTACCAGGCATGAAATGAATATTAAAATTCCAATTTATCAGCCGTCATTTGACGGGAATGAAAAAAAATATGTTAATGATTGCCTTGACTCCTCCTGGATCTCGTCCAAAGGCAAATACATTTCATTATTTGAAAAAAAATTCGGAGAGTTCATTGGGATTAACCATTCAACCACAGTAAGTAATGGAACAGTAGCCCTTCATCTTGCACTTGTTACTTTAGGAGTCGGTGATGGAGACGAGGTAATAGTTCCATCATTCACATATATTGCTTCGGTTAGTACAATTGTAATTACAGGAGCCAAACCCGTATTTGTGGATTCGCTAAAAGAATCGTGGCAAATGGATCCTGCGGATGTAAAAAGGAAAATAACTCCCAAGACGAAAGCGATAATGGCAGTTCACATATACGGTCATCCGTGTGAGATGAATGAGCTACAGAAAATTGCCAAAGAAAATAGCGTCTTTTTAATCGAAGACTGTGCTGAGGCATTCGGTTCCAGATACAATAATAAGCATGTAGGTACTTTCGGAGATATCTCAACATTCAGTTTTTACGGAAATAAAACGATTACAACAGGTGAAGGGGGAATGGTTGTTACCAACGATGAGACATTACATGACAGAGCTTATCATTTAAAGATGCATGGACTGGCAAAATACAGGCAATACTGGCATGATGTTATAGGATTTAATTACAGAATGACAAATATCTGTGCGGCTATTGGACTTGCGCAGCTTGAAAATGCAAAGGAGAAGATAGAAAGGAAAAGAGAATTAAGAAATTGGTATGAGGAAGTTTTTGCAGGAACTCCAATTAAAACTCACCACGAAGTTGGGAATGTATTCCATTCATATTGGATGTATACTATTTTAGTAGACAATCCTGAGATAAGGGAAGACCTCAGAAATCATTTAAGCAATAACGGTATCGAAACGAGGCCCTCCTTTTATCCGGTTCATACAATGCCTATGTTCGCGCAGAAATTCCAGAAACTTCCGGTAGCGGAATACCTAGGATGGTGCGGAATAAACCTGCCAAGCTGGCCGGGGCTAAGCAAAAAGCAGGTTTATGAAATAGCTGAGCTAATAACTAAATATTTACTTAAATAGATAGCTATATTCTCCATATCCTTCTTTCTGCAAATCCTCCTTAGGAATAAACTTCAGGGCGGCAGAGTTCATACAATACCTAAGATTAGTAGGGGCCGGACCGTCATTAAAGATATGTCCCAGGTGTGAATTTCCGAATCTGCTTTTAGCTTCAATCCGTTCCATTCCCACAGAATTATCTGTATTCTTTTCAATATATCTTGGATCGATTGGTTTGGTAAAGCTTGGCCAACCCGTACCCGAATCAAATTTATCCTTAGAGCAGAATAATGGTTCTCCGGAAACAATATCAACATAAATTCCTTCTTTATGATTATCCCAGTATTCATTATTAAAAGCTCTTTCAGTTCCGCAGCTTTGGGTGACCTCACGCTGAACAGGAGTCAGGTTCTTAGTATCCTTATGCTCAGCTGCCTTGGTATATTTTTCAACATTCATGTCACCCCACAACCCCATTATAAACTTATCCCGACCGGAGCCTTGTCTATAGCTATTATATCTTTCAGGGCTTTTCTTATAGAAATGCTGATGATAATCTTCAGCGGGATAGAAATCACCCAGCTTCCTGATCTGGGTTACTATCTGCTTCTGAAAAATTCCTGATTTATTCAGACGTTCTTTCGACTGTTCAGCGATAGTTTTTTGATTTTCATCAACGTAGAATATAGCAGATTTATATTGGGTTCCCCTGTCGTAGAAGGAACCACCGTCATCAGTAGGATCGAACTGTTTCCAGAAAATATCAAGCAGTTCGGAATAACTAATTAATTTAGGGTCATAAATAATTTCCACAGCTTCAACGTGACCTGTTGTGCCAGAACACACCTGTTCATAAGTCGGGTTTTTAACTGTCCCTCCGGTATAACCTGAAATAACATTTTTAACCCCGTCGAGTTTTTCAAAAGGTGCATCGATACACCAGAAGCATCCGCCTGCAAAGACAGCTTTCTCAGTTCCTTTATCCATTTGGGCCATTGCCATAGCAGTTTTATCCTCCATGTTTTTTGCGCATCCGTTAATAAATATTAAGCAAAAAAGAATCATCAAATATTGTGTTTTCATTTTATCCTCCGAAACATTAATAAAGCTGAGGTAAAGTTAACCTTCATTTGTCACGAAAAGATCACAGAAGAATAACATTAATTAAACAAACAAAAATTACAAAAGTTATGTGGTGCCGTTCACAGGTATGGATATAATGAATGAAGTACCCTTTGCAGGTTCACTTTTAACAATAATTTCAAAATTATGAATATCGAGTATTTTTTTAACTATTGACAGTCCCAAGCCAGTTCCAATTGACTCGTCGCAGGAATCATGTTTCACCTGGTAGAATCTGTCAAAAATAAAAGGGATCTCTTCTTCGCGGATTCCTTTGCCGTTATCAGTTATATTCACATATAAAGAATGAGCATATTTCCTTTTAAAGATTATCTTTATTTCACCGCCGTTTGGTGTAAACTTGAAAGCATTATCCAGCAGATTCTGGAATACTTTTTCCATCATTCCCAAGTCAGCATAAATAAATGGAAGGTTATCCCCTACTTCCAGACTGAATTTGATGTTCTTATTATGAGCAATAATATTATTCTTCTGGTAAATATCGTTTAATAATTCGGCCAGGGAAAACTCTTCTTTATTTGGTTCTGTCTCTTTTGATTCAAGTTTTGATATTTCAAACAGTTCTTCCACGAGTTTAAGCATCCTGTCGCTATTTTTAAGAATGGTTTCCAGATAATTTTTCTTTTCATCTGTAGTCAGGGTATCTTCTTTCATAAGAATAGTTTCAACATACCCTCTGATTATAGAAAGAGGGGTTCTCAGGTCATGAGAAACATTAGCAACCAGAACTCTTCTAAGGTCATCCATTTTCCGGATTTCCTTAATATTATTTACGATTGTATCGGCCATTTCATTGAAGGAATCTGCAAATTCTTTCATTTCCCCTTTGCTGTTCATGTCGATCCTAGCATTTATATTCCCGTCCTTAAAATCACGGATTACAATTATAATCTTCCTAAGGTTCCTTACAATAATTCCGATTGCAATAAACCCACATATTGCCGCTGCAATCAGGGCAATAATCATTGATCTAATTCCAAGGCGCAGAATATAGCTGCCGTAGACAATCTGCGATGCATTTTCATATTCCTGACCTCCGAGAATTACATAAATGTAGCCTTTGAATTTTCCATCTTCAACTACGCGGGCGGCAGAGAATACTTTTTTCTTATCGGGGTTTTTAGGATCGGCTCCGACGACATAGGATTCCTTATTATTAATAACAAACTCTTTAATTGGTTCAAGCGGCACTTTTATTATTTTAATTTCACGACTGGGTGCATAATAAGTCAGGATTGTTCCATTAGTATCCAAAAGATAGACTTCTATGCTTGGATTTATAATCATTACGTTATGGAATACATTTTCGAGCACCTTCTTATTTAATGCATTACCGTAAAAGCACTTATTATCGGCAGCTATATGGGATGCAACGTCAAAATCGAGTCTCTGCCTGGTTTCCTGGTAATACATTTCAGCAGTATTAACAGAAATAAAGATATAAACTATAGAGATTACCAGAAGTATCAGAAGGAATACAGAAGATATCCTGAAAAACAGGGAATTAAATAATCTGATCATTAAACATATATCCTGATCCCCAGCTTGTCAGAATAAACCGGGGATTCGATGCATCTGTTTCAATTTTTTTTCTCAGTCTATTGATATGAGAATTCACCGTATGTTCGTAGCCCATATGTTCATAACCCCATATAATATTTAGTAAATCTTCACGTGAATATACATGGCCCGGATTAGATGCCATCAAATAAAGAAGGTCAAATTCTTTTGGTGTGAGATCTATTCTTTTGTTATTAATCAGTACCCTATGAGCGGAACTTTCAATTACCAGGTCTCTAAATTGAAGATCTTTCTCATTTGCCGTGTCCGGTTTAAAGGATTCCACTCTTCTAAAAATTGCTTTAACACGAGCTATAAATTCTCTAATTCCAAATGGTTTAGTAAGGTAGTCATCGGCACCAAGTTCTAATCCGATGACTTTATCAACTTCATCGGATTTGGAAGTAAGCATAAGAACCGGAGTTTTGATTTCTGCTTTTCTTAATTCCCTGCATACATCAAAGCCATCCATACCGGGAAGCATTATATCCAGGATAATAAGGTCATAACTAACGGTTTTGGCTGCATTTAAACCTTTTATTCCATTATATTCCTGATTTACAATGCATTGAATATCTTTTAGGTGGATCCCGAGGAGATCTGAAATTTCCTTATCATCTTCTATTATTAAGACGTTTTTCATTTCAGAAATATCTTGTTCTATATTAATATAAGTAAATAACAGTATTAAGAAAAGATATTATAAGTTGAGGATATTAATTCTGAGGAGGTGTGCGCAAGTTAACTGCAGTACCAATTCCTTCGGCAATTTCTCGAATTATCCCCTTTTCTTTATATACAGGCCTGATTAATTTTTTAAATATGGGTAGTTTGTATATAAACATAAGTCCGCCAAGAATGCAAACTGATCCACCGAAAATAAGAGTTTGGGGAGCGCCAAGAAGACTGGCAAGGCCACCATATATTAAACTGCCAAAAGGAGTCATTCCCATGAATGCCATAGTATAATAGCTCATTACGCGACCTCTCATTTTATCCTGAACAATCGTCTGAAGAATAGTATTACAAGAAGCCATATGGACCATCATTGTAACGCCGGTTACGACAAGCATGATTAAAGAGAATATCAGATTATGTGAAAAGGAAAAGAGAATGAGTCCTATTCCAAATAAAACCGCAGCAGAAGCAATCACTTTTCCAAGACCAAGTACAGTTTTTCTGGAAGCAAGGTAAAGAGCACCGGATAATGCACCCACTCCTATTGCACCGACCATAAAGCCCAATGTATGAGCCCCCCCTTTTAATGTTTCACGTGCAAACACGGGCATTAGAACAGTGTATGGCATTCCCGCAAGACTTAACAAAGCTATCATTGTAAGAATTGACCTTATAGGAACAAATTTCCAGGCGTACTTCATCCCCTCCTTTAAACCGGCCAGAACATGTTTTTCCTCATAAGGATGTTTAACATAATTTATTCGCATAGCCAGCAGAGAGAGTATTACTGCAATATAGCTCAGGCCATTTATTAAGAAGCAGACTCCTTCGCCCAATGCCGCGATTAATAAACCGGCTACAGAAGGACCGACTAATCTTGCAGCATTAAACATTGAAGAATTAAGTGCAATAGCATTGCCAAGATCTTCCCTATTTTCGATCATTTCAACGATAAATGACTGACGAGCCGGAATATCAAAACCATTAACCATCCCGATAAAAATATTGAGCAGAACCAGATACCATATATGCACAGTGCCGGAAAGAACCAGGTAGGCAAGGATCAAGGCCTGTACCATAGATAATATCTGAGTAACAATTATTACCTTATGTTTATTCCACCGGTCAAGAAAAACACCTGCAAAGGGAGAAAGGAAGAAGGTAGGGATCTGACTTGAGAATCCGACCAGGCCGAGCATAAATGCTGAATTAGTAAGCCGGTAAACCAGCCACCCCATAGCAAGGCTCTGCATCCAGGTACCAATAAGGGAGATCAACTGGCCGCTAAAAAACAGCTTATAGTTCCTATGCCTTAATGCTCTGCCGAGATTTTTAAACTTCATTATCTGAATAATTTATTAAACAACCTGAAGAATAAAGTTAATAATAATATTATAAAAAGGATGTTAAGCCGGATTTATTCCGGGTGGGAACATTTATTTATTCTATTTAATCATACCGATCTGTTTAAGCCATTTGATACAGGAGTCAGGCCAAGTCGATTCAGTGCCACCGTGAGAAGCAAGCCCAAAACCATGTCCCCCTTTTGGATAAATATGCAGTTCTGCAGTAACACCCTTATTTTTTAAAGCGGTGTAATAGTCAATGCTATTTTGCACCGGAACAGTTTTGTCATCTTCCGCCTGGAAAATAAAAGTAGGCGGAGTATTATTAAGAACATGGAGTTCATTTGAAAAATAGTTTACGAGAGCTGAGTCAGGTGATTTACCAAGAAGATATCTTCTTGAACCTGTATGAGTATATATTTCATTCATTGTAATTACAGGATACCCAAGGACAGCGAAATCAGGACGCGCGCTGGTTGTATCCGAATCATAAACCTTTTCATTAAATCGTGTTGCAAGAGTGGAAGCAACATGACCTCCAGCCGAGAATCCCATAACGCCAATCTTATCCGGATCAATATTCCATTCCGATGAATGACGGCGTACAATTCTAATTGCTTCCTGTACATCCTGGAGGGGACCAATTGTTTTGTTTGTCATTATCGTATCATTAGGAAGGCGGTATTTAAGCACAATAGCCGTAATTCCATTTTTATTAAGCCATTTTGAAATACCGGAACCTTCATTATCCATTGCGAGTCTAGTATATCCTCCGCCGGGGCATATAATGGCAGCGGTATGGTTGGAGATTTTTTTATCAGGGAAATAAATTGTTAAAGTGGGATTGATAACTCTTGCTATTCTGATCAATCCATTTTCTATTCTTATAGTATCTTCCTTAAAGCCGGGATAATCAATAGCCCCAGGTATTTTACCATTCCAAACATTTAATATCATGGGTTGTGCATGCAGGTTTATCATAAAAAGGGAAGCCAGAATAATATGGATAAGATATTTCATAGGTTAAACAATTTTCCATGGAAAAGTAAAGCATTCTTCATCAAACAAAGGATAATCGGCCTTGCCATTGACAACCAGTGTTTTAATATAACGGGCACCTTTAAGTAATTCTTTTCCTTTATTGAATGTTTTGCCAGTTCGGCTTCTGTCATCAACAAGCAATATTCTTTTATCCATATAATTAAAATTTATTGGTTTCAGCAGCACCGGTTCATCATGCTGCGGCTGTTGATTTTCATTCCTGAAATTAAGCCAGAGTATCTCAATATCCACCGGCAGTTTCTGCTGGATAAGGCCGGCGGGAATAATTCCCCCTCTTGCGATGGCAACTATTGTATCAAAATCTTCATGGAAATCAATATTCTTAACTTTACCAAGGATCTCATTTATCGTTTTTGAATTCATAATCCTTTAAGAATAATAATATTGCAAAGCCAAATACAATCTGAAGAACCATTCCAGGAATTCCAATAATGAATGAAGAATAAACATGTTCAAATGATCCTGTTATTATTAACTGGGTCAAGCTCCCTGCAAACTGATATGATAAAACTACAAGTGCCAGTAAGAGAACAGATATCTTTTTTGTTTTATTGGAAATGTAT
>JARLHC010000162.1 GCA_031292455.1 Ignavibacteriaceae bacterium | reverse complement strand
TAAATATAAAGACTGTGTAATTATCTCTGCCGAGAGGGGGATAAACATAAGTGTACTGAAGGAAAGAATAAATGAATTAGTGCAAAGTTCTTTTGTTGAAGAAAAGGTACATCTTGATATAGGCGATTCGAAGACAGCAGCTAAGATACATTCATTAGCCGAGGTATTGTCTACCAAGTATGATGATAATTCGGTACAGATAACATATAAAGCGAACAAGGAAAACTCAGCCAAGATAAAGAAGATGGTATTCGGGACTTAGTAATTTCATTATTTAAGGGTTTTAAGCTGTTGGATGATATTTCCGTTGAGCCAATTAACGAGTTTTTGTCTTTTATTTCAAGATTACATTATTAAGAATATATCTTTTAGAATATATTTTTTATAAATTTCGTCTAAAATAGAGAAGATTAGTTGTGGAACTTCATAAAGTAGAAATAAAAAATTATAAATCGATTAAAGAAATTCAGATTAATGATCCAAGAAAATTTCTTGTTTTTGTAGGAGCTAATGCTGCGGGAAAATCAAACATATTTGAAGCTCTTGAATTTTCGAATCGATTATATAAATCTAGAACAGAAGCTGTAAGCCTTTATGGTGGCGAAAAGGAAATATTAAATTTTAACCTTCCTAATGATGATTTTGAATTAAATCTAAGTTCAAGCCTTTTATCTGGAAATATCAGATACAATAGTTCGGATTCAAAAGTAATTACGACTATAAAGAAAGGTAATTATAATGATGAGGATAGTTTTGATCAATATTTAGATAATTTTTCTAGAATATTTGTAGGGCAGGAAAAATATGTCAAAATCAAATTCAATGATAATAATAGACTAAGACTTGATTGTGGCAATCTTGAACTTGTATTAGCAAGAACCCTGAAAGACCATGATCTAAAAGAAGTACTTCTAGATTGGTTGTATTTATTTATACCCGGCTTTAAGAATATCGAAATTACATTTGATGAACTTAAGGGGGAACCCCAACTTAATTTTTATGAAGAATCATATCGGACTCCATTTCCGAAAACATTGATATCTGATGGAACCTATAATATTATAGCTTTACTTACTGCTGTTCTACAATCAAAAGAACCGCAATTTTTATGTATTGAAGAGCCGGAAAATGGATTAAATCCAAAAGTAATCAGAGAATTAGTTAAAGTTTTTAGATCTGCCACTCAAAAGTATGGCCATTATATATGGATTAATACGCACTCTCCAACTTTTGTCTCCGAATTAGAATTTGAAGAACTAATAGTAGTTGATAAAAAAGATGGATTTACTTTGATTAAACAATTTAAAAATCAGGATTTTAAGGGACTAAAAATTGATGATGCCTGGCTATCAAATTCCTTAGGTGGAGGAATACCCTGGTGAAATTAGGCTTTATTGTTGAGGGAGATACTGAAAAAATATTATTAGATTCATATGAATTTAAGTCATTTTTAGATAATCAAAATCTTTTATATGTTGAACCAATTATAAATGCAAAAGGTAGTGGTAATTTATTACCACACAATATTTCCGGATATATTAATGTTTTAAAACAACAAGGAGCGGATAAAATTTTGATTCTCACAGATTTAGATGATTCTCCTTGTTATTCTGAAGTGAAAAAAAGAATAGATGGAGAGGGACTAATAATTTGTATCGCAAAAAGAAAAATCGAAGCCTGGTTTCTATCCGACTCTACTACCTTATCAAGTTTGTTAAGAAAAAAAATATCGTGTGAATTTCCAGAAGATATACCAGATCCGTTTGAGTATTTGTCCAATCTTAGACAATTACATCAAGGGAAGGGCTTTAGCGATAAAAAAATTCTAGCTCAAAAGATGTTACGAAATGGATTTTCAATTGAAAATGCTAAGGATCATCCTAATTGTCCGAGTGCAAAATATTTTTATAACAAATTATTTTAATAAATCATGGAAATGCTATACTTGTTAGTTGGGGTTTTAATTGGGGCAATTATTTGTTATTTAATCTTAAACACAAGATTAAAAGCACAAAAGGAACTCATACTTGCTGATGCAGCAAAGAATAGTTCGAATCAAATTAATATTCTAAATATTGAAAAAAGTGCCCTAACAGAAAGAATAAATATTCTTCAAGAGAACCTTAAAACAGCCACCGGGGAACTTACTCAGGAAAGGAATAAATTTTTGCAACTTAATTCATCTTATTCGTCGCTTAAATCCGATTTTTCCAACCTTGAGGAAAAGCTTACTTTACAGAAAGAGGAAATTGAACAGATTGGGCAGAAATTTTCAGCAGAATTTAAGAATATCGCAAATGAGATTCTTGAGGACAAGAGCAAAAGATTTACTGAGCAGAATAAGGTGAACATAACTGAAATACTAAATCCACTAAATGAAAAGATAAAAAACTTCGAAAAGAAGGTTGAAGATGTATATTTAAGTGACACTAAGGAAAGAGCAGGTTTGAGTCAACAGATTAAAACGCTACATGACCTAAACCAGCAGATGAGTAAAGATGCAAATAATCTTACTAAAGCCTTAAAAGGTGAATCTAAAACTCAGGGCAACTGGGGAGAGTTTATTTTAGAGAATATTCTTGAAAAATCAGGACTGGTAAAAGGAACAGAATATGAATTACAGGGAAGTCTAATTTCAGAAGATGGTAAAAGACAGAAGCCTGATGTAATTATTAAGCTTCCTGAAAATAAAAGTATCATTATTGACGCCAAAGTTTCCTTAAACGCATATGAAAAATATTATTCGTCAGAAGATGAAAAAGAAAAAATACTAGCACTAAAAGAACATATTTCTTCAATTAGGAAACATGTTTTAGAGTTAAGTGCAAAAAATTACCAGAATTTATATCAACTTCAAAGTTTGGATTTTGTTTTGTTATTCATGCCGATTGAACCCGCATTCAGTCTTGCAGTACAAAATGATATGGGATTATTTAATGATGCATTTGAAAGAAACATTGTGATTGTAAGTCCCTCTACATTGCTCGCTACATTACGAACGATTGCAAGTATATGGCGTCAGGAAAATCAGAACCGTAATGCTCTTCAAATTGCAAGGCAGAGTGGGGCATTATATGATAAGTTCCAAAGTATGCTATCTGATCTTTTGGATGTAGGGAGGAAGCTGCATTCAATTCAAGATAATTATGATGAAGTGATAAAAAAATTATCTACAGGAAGGGGGAATCTGATAACAAGTGTTGAAAAGATAAAGAAGCTGGGAGCCAAGACGACAAAATCGCTACCTCAGGGGATACTTGAAAATGCAGATGAGGAGGAAGAGACGGAGGTACCGCTTTAATAATTGGATGGTAATTATTCTGGCTCCCCTATTAGGGATATAATTTTTTTCAATAGTCACGAAGATTTTACTTGACAATTATTTAGAATTATCTTATAATGTTTGATGTTAATTTAATAGGAAATGAATTAACAAAGCCCATCTTAAATAACCCAATTCACTGATTTTTACCGATTTCCACGGAT
>JARLHC010000161.1 GCA_031292455.1 Ignavibacteriaceae bacterium | reverse complement strand
TTTAAATACTTATTTATTAAATTAATTACGGAATAGTACATATTCAATTGCATTATACATATACTCATACTTGCAAACGTATGTCTGTTGAATAAACGAATTTGAATACTTATACTATAGAGGCGGCATGAAAAATTTTATACTACCATTTATCGCATTTCTTTTTATCACTCTCCAATTAAACGCAGCTACTTATTATTTAACTACTGCTAATCAAAGCGCAGCTCAGACTCTTGCAAACTGGAATACAACCGGAACTGGAGGTGGAACCACTCACCCTTCGAATTTCACTACCTCAGGTGATGTTTTCATAATTAGTAGTGGGCAGGCTGCAGGTTTTGCCGGTTCTACAACATTCGCGGCTGGAGTTACATTGCAATGTATTGGTACTTTGACGATCTCAGGTGCTAATACAAGTTTAACAATTAATGGCACGGTAACATTTAGCAGTACCAATACAACTCAGGTTTCATTGAACGGTGATGGCTCTGGCAACTCATTTGTTCTTAGCTCTGGTGCTTATTTAAAAACAGTAAACACCAATGGGATCCAGGGCACTAATTGTTCATTACCAACTAACGCATCAAAGAAAACTGTTACACTTAATGCTGCTGCCAATTATGAATTTAATGGTTCAACAGCTCAGGTAACGTTAGGTCTGCCGGCAACTGTTGGAGCTCTTACTATAAGTAATGCTGCTGGTGTTACTCTCGGAAGCACTATCACTATAGGAGGGGCCTTTACTATAAATTCCGGCGCTGCTTTTTCAACTTCTGGTATTGCTATAACTCTGAATGGTGATTTTAACAATAGCGGAACATTTAATGCAGGTGCCTCTAACATATCAATTGGCGGTACGGTAGCCCAGGGTATTGACGGTTTTACAACAACTGGAACTGTATCAATGACAAAAACTGCTGGTACAGCTACTTTTCACGGCAATGTTAATGCTGGTTCCCTTACAATAAATGGAAGCGGCGGTACATTGGATCTCGGTACTGGTCTTACTCATACTATTTCTGGCAACTGGACTAGAACCAATGGTACTCTCCTTGGAAACTCAAGCTTGCTGCAGATAGGTGGCTCGGTTAGCGGTTCTGCGGGTACCTTTACACCTGGCACTGGCACTGTTTCCTGGAATGCTGCCGGAGCACAAACTATAGCTGGTGTTACTTATAATAATCTTACTTTAGCTGGTAGTGGTGTAAAAACGGCTGGTGGTAATATAGTAGTTAATGCTACTTTAACCATTCCTGCAGGCTTTACACTGGATATGAGCACGTATACTCTCACAGGTACTTTAGCAACAGTAGCTAATAATGGAATAATTAAAACATCCTCTACCACTAATCCTCCTCTTGCCTCTTCGAAAAATTGGGGTAGCGTAGGTACAGTCGAATATGCTGTTTTAGGCGGAGGTCAATATATTCCTGCAGGAACTTTTTTCAACTTGCAGCTTGATAATACAAGTGGTAACAATACTGTTCTGGGAAGTTTAACCGTTAATGGAAATTTAAATGGCGGTTCTTCTTCTGGTTTAATAATGAATACTAACCTTTCGCTTTCCTTTGCTAATACTACTGGTAATCAATGCGGTCCTATTTCGTTTTCTACTGTAAATTTAACCTTAACCTATGCTGGAAATGGCACCCTTAACTGCGGTACAATCACCTACGGATCTAGTGGTACAATAATAAATATTTCCGGTAACGGCACTATAGTCTGTTCAGGAAATTTAGCTTTCCCGGCTTCTTCGGGAAATCAGATAAATTGTGGATCCGGTACATTTACCTGTTCTGGCACTATCGGTAATGCTAGTTGCTCCACTTCTTCCATATCTTGTACAAGTGGCACAATTACATGTCTTAATATCACGCTCGGCTCATCTACTAGCGTAACTTGTGGATCAGGTTCAATTTTTATCAATGGCGCTTTTACTTATGGCTCAAGTTTTACTTTTACTCCGGGAACAGGTACTATTAACTATAGTGGCTCTGGTGCCCAGACAGTTCTGCCATTAACAAACTATAATAACCTCACTGTTTCAGGCAGTGGAGCAAAAACTTTAACTTCTTCTTCTACTGTTAATGGTATCCTTTCAATGGAAGGTACTGCGACAGTTTCTGCATCACCTACTTTTGGTTCTGCCGCTACTCTCCAGTATAAAGGCACTGGTGATTTTGTAACAACATCAAATGAATTCCCGAATAGTTTCACTCCTACAGGCGGCGTAATTATTGATCAGGGAAGCCATACTGTTACCCTAAATGCAAATAAAACTATATCCGGAAATTTAAATATTAAATCAGGCACACTTGATTTAACTACTTATACTGCAAATCGCACTTCTGCTGGAGGTATTCTTACTGTTGCTGGTAAATTGAAATTAAGCGGAGCGAGTAATTTCCCGACAAATTATTCTACTATGACGATGACTGGAGGAACAATAGAATATGCTGCTTCCGGAAACCAAACGGTACTTTCAGCTCCTGCCTATAATAATCTTACTATCTCTGGCAGTGGTACAAAAACATTGGGGGGTGCAACTACAATTGGTGGCACGCTGTTAATAAATTCTGGAGCTACGCTCTCAACTGACGCAGTTAATAATTATGCACTTATTTTCCAGGGTGACTTTACCAATAATGGTACCTTTAATGCAGGCAGCTCACCTATTACTATTACTGGTACAGCATCCAATCAAAACATAAGCGGTTTTACTACTACCGGACTTTTTTCATTTACCAAAACCGCAGGTACTGCCGTTTTACTTGGTAATGTTACTAGTGGTGGCCTTTATGTAAATGGTGATGGTGGAACGCTTGACTTTGGTGATGGGCTTACTCATTCATTTAATGGTAACGAAACTATTATTGCTGGAGATGTCGATAGAGGTACTAGTACATCACATGTAAAAGGTAACATCAATAATAATGGACATAATAATAAAGGACATGGTAAAATTGTATTAAGCAATGGAAATTCAAAGCATTCGATTTCAGGTACCGGCGCTTTTGGTGATATTGAATTAAATGACGTATATGGTGCTCAGGTTCTTTCGGATATTACAGTTAATACTTTAACCATTACTAATGGTAATTTTGAAGCAGTATCACACACTATTACTATTGTTGACACTGGCTTGGCATGGAATAATACAAATCATTCATTTGTTTATGGCAATAGTACAATCAGGATGCAAGGAACCAGCGCCCAGTCAATGTTTGGGTCTACCTTCTACAATCTTGAAATAAATAATCCTGCTGGTGTTATCTTAACATCCAGCGATACCGTTACTAATCAGTTAATACTTACAAGCGGTAATTTAACATTAGGCAATTATAACTTAGTAATAGCTTCGCCCGGTTCAATTTCTGGTGCAAGCTCCTCAAAGTATATTATAACCAACGGATTAGGTTCACTTATTCAGAATGTAGGAACTACTCCGGTAAAATTCCCTGTTAGTTGTGTCGCTTCTGATACTACACCTATTACTTTCTCTAATGAAACAGCACAATACTATAATGTAAGGGTCAGATCCATAACACCCAATATAGCTGCCACCGGTTTGGCCAGGCAATGGGTTATCCAGGAAACTACTCCTTCCACATCTAAATTTAAATCTTTAGTTCTTGCATGGACTACAACTTCCATGGGAACTCTAGGAGCCCCTGATTCCTGTGATATCGTTGCCAATACTACCGGTCTTACAAATTCTTACGATCCTATTAGAAAAGGATTAAGCGGCAATACATTCTCAGTAACATATAGCCCTATGGATTATTGGTTCTCGGATATTCATAACAATCTGTTATATATGACAGTAGTTGGAAAAAATAGTGCATTACCTGTTGAACTGTCCTCCTTTACTTCAGAATTAATTGGAAGAAATGTCAGATTGAACTGGGAAACTAAATCTGAAAAGAACAGCAATAAATTTGTTGTTGAAAAACAAAGTGGTATCTCCTGGGTTGCCGTTGGATCAGTAAAAGCTGCTGATTTAAGCAATTCTATAAAACAGTATTCTTTTATAGATAAGAATCTTCAGACCGGCAAATACCAGTACAGGTTAAAGATGATTGATAACGATGGCTCCTTTGAGTATAGTAAAATAATAGAAGCTACAGTTACTCTTCCTAAGAATTTTGAGCTGAGTCAGAATTATCCTAATCCGTTTAATCCATCAACTAAGATAGACTACCAGATTCCTGTTGATGCAAAAGTATTACTTGAAGTATACAACATCGTTGGCCAGAGAGTGGCAGTGATTGTCAATGAAGAACAGTCAGCCGGTTATTATTCGGTAAACTTTAATGCATCTTCTTACAGAAACCTTACTTCAGGAGTTTACATCTATAAACTTACATCTGAAGATATTGCAGGGAAGAATGCTTCATCAATTAAGAAAATGATGCTCCTCAAATAATAGCAGATATAAACTGACCGTTTTTAATGGAAATGGCGGAGTTATTCTCCGCCATTTCCATTATTTGGGTAATCTCTTTTCTGATTGAAGATTATCTTTCGTTATTTCTATAGATGCTTCTTATCTTTAACGCCTTTATTAATTATATTAACAGTAGGATAAATTCTGGTAGCAATTAATGCTTTTTCTAATATTATAAAATATAATGTCAAAAATAATTATCGGAATACATGGATTGGGAAATAAACCACCTAAGGCGATACTTAAGGAATGGTGGGAAAAGAGTATACTCGAAGGGCTGAAAAAATATAATTATACTGATAAAAAATTTGAATTTGAGTTAGTCTATTGGGCAGATATTCTTCATTCAACACCCCTTGATCCTGATGAAACTAATAAAAACAATCCTTTCTTTTTAAAGCATAGATATATGCCGGATCAATCATTAGTTCCTAAGGAATCATACGGGTTTCGGAAAAAGGCAAGAGAATATTTTGATAAATATTATGGCAAGATTTTAGTAAATGAAGTATTGTCATTAAAATATCCGTCATTAACAGACTTTTTTATTCATATCAATATGCCGGATTTGGAAAACTATTATTTACCCAATAATAATGGAACTACTCAATATGCAAAACAAAAAATAATTGAGAGATTAACAGAAACTCTTGTAAAGCACAAACACAAAAAGATATTATTGATGGGTCACTCTATGGGTACAATAATTTCCCATGATGCGCTGATAGATTATCTCCCTGATATTGAAATAGATACTCTCGTATCAATTGGATCCCCGCTTGGGCAAAAATATGTCCTTAATAAAATATTGGAAGAACAAAAGGTTAATTTAAAAAACAAGCTAAATGTTCCCGAGAACATTAAAAGGAACTGGTATAATTTATCAGACCTTGAGGATCAGGTTGCACTTAATCATTTGCTTGCTGAGATATTTGTCCATAACTCAAAAGGGGTTAAAGTAACAGATACCCTGGTACAAAATAACTATTTGAATTCAGGAATCAGAAACCCACATAATATTTATGGGTATTTAAGAACACCTGAATGTGCAGAAATTATAAATGCCTTTATTACACGTAGAAAATTCAGATTATTCGGTTGGTTCAGGAATTTTGGGAAATAACAATCTCCCACTTTTAATTTAATATTCATTTATTCTGCCTTTACTAATAGTACCCGAAGTTTACCCTGAATCACTATGATACCATTAAAATAGATCAATTATTGACCTTGTAGGGAAATTATTATAAGTTTAATCAAATTATTAGTTAGACATAACTGTGAGTTATATAATTAAATTCTCTTGATGGGGTGCATCTTATGAAAATTTGGAACAAAACGAGGTAGTCTAATGAAAATTATTATTCCATTCATTGTTATATTTTTGTATATACAGAATGTAGCCTATTCTCAACCCGCATTTCCTGTCGAAAAGACCAAATCTGTTATTACAAGTGGTTCTCAGAATACAAGTTCCCTTAATCTCACCGTTACTGCACTTATTGAAGCATTATATGTTGCAGGCAAAACATCAATGTCCTTATCTCCGACAATTACAGTAGAATTACATGATGCAACTTCTAAGGCCGGGATTGAATCAAGGATCGGTTCATTAAGTACTGCAGGAGTTGGTACATTCAGTTTTACTAGCGCTGTTAATGGGACACCCTATTATATTGTAATAAAATCTGTAAATACTGTTGAAACATGGAGTGCCAATCCTCAAAGTTTTACTGCAGGGTCGTTAAGCTATGACTTTACAACAGGTGTTTCTAAAGCATATACAGATGGAAGTAATCCTCCGATGGCACTCCATAATGGGAAATGGTGTATCTATAGTGGCGATCTAAATCAGGACGGGTTCGTTAGCGGTGATGATTTTACAGGAGTTGATAATGACAATACCTTATTTAATTATCACCCTATTAATGATTTAAATGGTGATGGATTTATTAGTGGCGATGATGATACATTCATTGATAATAACAATTCTGCTTTTATCGGAAAACAAATTCCTCCCGGCGTTCCCTCGAATACTATTACTTATTCAGGCCAGACTTATAATACCGTATTAATTGGTACCCAGTGGTGGCTAAAAGAAAATTTGAATGTGGGTGCACGCATAAATGGAACTCAGAACCAATCAAACAACGGAAATATTGAAAAATATTGTTATAATGATTCACTCATCAACTGTTCAAGATATGGAGGCTTATATCAGTGGAATGAGGCTATGCAGTATGTTACTACTGAGAAAGCTCAGGGTGTCTGCCCCTCAGGTTGGCATATACCTTCAAATTCAGAGATAACAACCTTAGTTACTAATGTTGGCAGTGATGGAAATGAACTAAAAGCTGTGGGACAAGGTGGCGGTTTGGGATCCGGGACTAATATAAGTGGGTTTTCTGCCTTGCTTTCAGGTTCAAGTGCATCCGATGGTTCATTCAGTGATGTTGCTAATTACGGGTATTTCTGGAGTTCTACTCAATATAATATTACACTTAGCCGCTTGATGACTCTTGACACGTTTGACAATAATATTGGGCAAGGTCAAAGTAATAATGCCAATGGGTTTAGTGTCCGTTGTCTGAAGAATTAATATCCGATTCACTTAATAGTAATATTATGAACCTGGCATTACTGTAAATCGGATTTCCATAAGAATCTTTAATCTCAAATTGTATATCTCACAAGACTTATTTGCTTACCTGACATTATATCAGTAAAACCCTTATTGACCTTGTTAATAAATTGATTTAACTTTAGTTAAGTTACAATTAAGGCATGACTTTGCGTTATATAGACATATCCATCAAATTGGGCAATATCCTACGAATATTAACTATATATGAGGGCTAATCATATGAAAATTTCTATACTGTTATTTGCTTTTTTTCTGAATGTATCCTATCCACAAACCGTCCAACCTGCCAAAACTTCAAAGCTTCAGGTGACACATAGTTCACAAAATAATACCACCTTAAATTTAACTATTACAGCTCTCATAGAAGCATTATTTGTACATGGAGGAACTTCCATGTCTTTAGCTCCTTCTGTAACAATAGAATTGCATGATGCAACTTCCAAGGATATGGTTGAATCTTGTGATGGAACATTAAACACTTCTGGAGTTGGTACTTTCAGCTTTTCAAGTGCTGTTAATGGAATACCCTATTATATTGTAATAAAATCTATGAATACTCTTGAAACATGGAGTGCCCATCCTCAAAGTTTTATTGCTGGTGTATTAAGCTATGACTTCACAACCGATGCCAATAAAGCATATACTGATGGAAGCAATCCTCCTATGGCACTCCATAATGGGAAATGGTGTATCTATAGTGGCGATCTGAATCAGGATGGGTTCATTAGCGGTGATGATTTTACAGGAGTTGATAATGATAATACCTCTTTTGATTATCACCCTATTAATGATTTAAATGGTGATGGTTTTGTTAGCGGTGATGATTGCACATTTATTGATAATAACAATTATTTTTTTATCAGCAAACAAATTCCCGTTGAAATTCCTGATTTCATTGTTTATGCCGGTCAAATTTATCATACTATTTTAATTGGAAATCAGTGGTGGCTAAAAGAAAATCTGAATGTGGGCACCTTAATTACTGTAGACCAGGATCAAACTGATAACGGGGTAATTGAAAAATATTGTTATTATGATGACACAAATAACTGCGCAATTTATGGTGGTTTATATCAATGGAACGAAACAATGCAATATGGTTCAAAGGAGAGAACTCAAGGTATCTGCCCGGCAGGTTGGCATATCCCTTCTATTGCAGAATTTTCAACCTTAAATACAACTGTTGGTGGAAATTCCAACGCGCTGAAAGCACTTGGGGAAGGTACCGGTGGCGGGGAAGGAACAAATACAAGCGGATTTTCTGCGCTGATAGCTGGCTGCCGTCTGAATATCGGCTTTTTCTACGATATGGGTGAAAACACTTATTTCTGGAGCTCATCTAATCATGATGATTTACAGGCGAATTATATGTACATGAACTCTGCCAACAGCATTATTTATCAGGACTATAATAGTAAAATCTATGGCTTTAGCGTCCGTTGTATTAAAAATTAGTTTTAGTTCTAAAGGATATAAGAATATATATATATATCGCGTGAAACCGGCTATAGTCTGTTTGTAACATTTGAACATTTTCAATTCCGCTGATTAGAAAATGCAAATATCTTTCTTGCATTTTTTTAATTATCATTCGGAGTATAGTGAAAATATTAAAGGCTGTTTTTTACTCGTAAATGCGATTATTTTTTTATTATTATTTGATAAAATTTCTCTATTTTAAACCTCACATTTTTAAACTTAATTATATCTACTTATTAATTATTAGGAGACCTTAAATGATAGATGATATGGAAAAAATCTTGCGTCCTGTTGATACACCAATGCCGCAATTCCCTGCTAAAGTTATTACTCTAAAAGATGGTCAGAAAATGGTTATGCGCCAGATCGGCCGTGAAGAAATTCCTGCACTACTCCCTCATGTTGAACCATTAATTCATCTTGAAAGGGATTTTTATAATATAGTTGCTGCACGCTTATATGCAGAATTACTTGGCTATTCTACTTATCGTGTTCAGGATGAATATGTAATTATTGGACAGATTGATGGTGAACTTGCTTCAATTGTAAATGGAAGAATAGTTAATCCTGAAGTTGGAACTTCATATCATACGTTTACATTACGCCGCGGATTAAGAATCGGCGCACTTTCTTTTGCTACTAAAATGGAATACCATTTGGATGTTCTTAAACAAAAAGAAGTATTAGTAGTTGCTGAATCTCCCATTGGATTTAGAAGATGGATGGAAGAATATAAACTTGAAAAAAGATTTCATATTCCTCATGAATTAGGCGGCTGCCAGTCATGGTCATTAACCAAAGAACTTTATGATAAAGTAAAAGATAAATTGGTACTTGGTACACGTCCTGTTCCAGCTGATCTTCTTGCTAAAGCTAAGGCAGCTATTCTTGCTCCTTCTGATCCTCCCAAACCATGATCGGAATGAAAGCAAGAGTTAATATCTAATATTTCTCATTTTAGGTATGATAGAAATATTAAGTTACGGAAATCAGATCGGAAGTGGGAAATATAAAATACATTCGAAATTTAATTCGGCTGTCAATTTTTTCCTCGGGGATTCATTTGTATTCTTGGTAAATGAAGGTGTTGGCCCCGGGCCGCTGAATATTGTTATTAAAGGGATTTTACCCGTAGCTGTAAAATCCCTTGAAATTCAGGATGGTTGTCTGTTTCTTAATGAAACTAAATTATTCTTTGAAACTGATAAACTATATGATCCCACAGTACATCTGCTTGATTTTAACTATGATAATTTTATTCAAAATCTCGGCTTTCTTCAAAGGACTGTTAGTAAATTAGCTCCTTCTCTTAGCCTTGCTTTTGTATTGGATTCCCAAAGAAGATCAGAATTTAATTCTTCTTTTGAATGCGAATATATCAGAAGGATTGATTTTGCAGTGAATGAACTTCTTTATGGGAATATTCTTAATGGTGTAAAAAATATAAAAGGTTTAGGTCCGGGACTAACACCGGCCGGCGATGATTTTAATTGTGGGATGTTAATTGCTATGTACCTTATTAATTTGATAAGCCGGGCAAAATTGCAGCAGTCAATGAATATGATCTATAAAGAAGCTGTCGGCTGCAATCTCTTTACGAATGTGTTTCTTCTATGTGCTCTCAATGGACTCATGTTTTATAAATTTCGCGAATTAGTTAATGCTGTTTTATATTCAAATGAAATTACCGTTAATGAAAAAGCAATTTCGGTTCTTTCAGTTGGCCAAACCTCAGGTGCGGATCAAACAGTCGGATTTTTAATTGGTATGAAAAGGTTTTTATTATGAAAGTAAGCGGTATTGTAAAAAAAGGAGAATATTTCGACTCCGTTTCTATTATGCTTATAGCAAAAAGACTCTCCGGATTTAAAGATATTATTGATTCGGCAGTTTTAATGGGAACTAAAGAAAATTTATCTGTATTAAAGTCTTCAGGATTGTTGATTCCTGAATTTAAAGCTGTCGGGGAAATGGATCTTCTTATTGTCTTCAAGACTGAAGATAATGCCGATATCCCCGGATTATTAAAATCAATTGATATACTTTTAAAACCAGACAAAGGTCAGTCTGAAGATAATCACTTGAACCCCTCAAGTTTGGAAAGTGCTGTAAGTATCTTGCCTGGCGCTAATCTTGCAATGATCTCAATTGCTGGCAGATATGCTGGTGATGTTGCTATGAAGTCATTGCAAAATAGTTTAAATGTAATGTTGTTCTCCGATAATGTTCCCATTGATAAAGAAATCGAATTAAAAACATTTGCCGCAGATAAAGGATTATTTGTAATGGGACCAGACTGCGGGACAGCAATCATTAATGGCATACCCCTTGCCTTTGCAAATGTTGTTAACCGCGGGAATATAGGGATTGTAGGAGCTTCAGGAACGGGTTTACAGGAAGTAAGTTGTATTATATCAAATTCAGGATGCGGAGTTTCACAGGCAATAGGTACAGGCGGACGAGATGTCAAAAAAGAAGTCGGCGGTATTATGTTCCTTCAGGGCCTTCAAGCTCTGGCAGATGATAGAAATACCGATGTAATATTATTGGTCTCTAAACCACCTGCAAAGGAAGTTATTGAAAAAATTAAAGATGTAGTAAAAAAAATAAATAAACCGGTTGTCAGCGTTTTTCTGGGTTCTTCACCGGAATTACTTTATGGAAGTAAAATTCATGCAGCATCAACTCTTGAAGAGGCTGCCTTGCTCGCTGTCGCTCTTTCACAAAATCAACCTGTTACTAATGTTAAAGGTATTACCGCTGTTCAGGACGTGGAAATAAAAGAAGCAGCCAGAATAGAATCCGCTAAATTAAATCCTGAACACAAATATTTAAGGGCGCTATTCAGCGGAGGGACTTTCTGCGATGAAACTCAGCTTCTTTGTAATGAAGTATTGACGGAAGTCTATTCTAATACTCCTGTAGGTAATGCAAAAAAATTAAAAGACTCTGCTAAAAGTGAAAAACATACAATTATCGATCTCGGTGATGATGAATTCACCGTGGGCAAACCGCATCCGATGATAGACTATTCTACCAGATGTAAAAGAATAATTGAAGAGGCGGAAGATCCTGAAACAGCTGTAATACTTTTGGATATTGTACTTGGATATGGCTCTAATATGAATCCTCTTGCAGAGATTATACCCGTAATCAGGAAAGTTAAGGAGATAACTTCCGCGCATGGACACCATTTGCCCATTGTTTGCTCTGTAACTGGTACCGATAAAGATCCCCAGAACAGAACTTCAGTAGTCACGGCCCTTCAGTCTGAAGGTGTCATTGTAATGAAATCAAATGCTGCCGCAAGTAGATTGGCAATCTTAATTTCTTATAGTAAAGGTGTAAAATAAATGAATCAGCTTTTTGAAAACGAATTGAAAGTAATAAATATAGGAATGAAATCCTTTAATGAGACCCTTGAAGGTCTAAATGTCCAATCTGTACAGGTTGATTGGAAACCATCTTTGTTTAATGATAGCAAAGTGCTTGAGGTATTATATAAAAATAAGGATAAAATTGAATCAGCAAATAAAGAATCTGTTAAAAGGATTCTCAACGCTAAACCCTATCTTATAGGAATGGGGAAAGCTATAGATGTAATTCCTGGGATGAAAAAAAATCTGCTTCTGCACGCCGGACCACCAATTAATTGGGATAGAATGTGTGGACCAATGAGGGGAGCGGTTGTTGGTGCATTAATCTATGAAGGGCTTGCACCAGATCCCCAAAACGCTGAACAATTAGCTGCTTCTGGAAAAATTGAATTTTCTCCTTGTCATGAGCACTCAACTGTTGGTCCCATGGCAGGAATTGTTTCCCAGTCAATGCCTGTATTTATACTTGAAAATGAAGAATCTGGCGGTAAAGCATATGGTACTATGAATGAAGGATTGGGAAAAGTACTTAGATATGGGGCATTCAGCAATGATGTAATTGAAAGATTAAAGTGGATGGAAAATGTTCTTTATCCCACTCTTAAAGTTGCCATAGAAAAATCCGGGAAGATTGACCTTAAAAATATAATAGCTCAGGCCTTGCACATGGGAGATGAAGTTCATAACAGGAACAGAGCGGCAACTTCTCTCTTTTACAGAACAATTGCTCCCTCTATCGTTAAATATACGAATGATAAAAACACTGCTATTGAAGTTCTTGAATTTATAAACAGTAATGATCATTTTTTCCTAAACCTTTCAATGGCGGTTTCTAAGGTATCTCTTGATGCAGCGCGTAATATAAATTATAGCAGTATTGTAGTAGTAATGGCAAGAAATGGTACTGATTTTGGTGTTCAACTTTCAGGTACAGGTGGCGAATGGTTTACTGGTCCTTCTCCTGTTCCTGATGCACTTTATTTTAAAGGGTTTTCAAAAGAAGATGCTAATCCGGATATTGGTGATAGCTCAATAACTGAAACTAACGGATTGGGAGGATTTGCAATTGCAGCTTCACCGGCAATTGTTCAGTTTGTCGGCGGAAATACAAAAGATGCGGTTAATTATACTATGAAAATGTATGAGATCACTGCAGCTGAAAACAATATATATAAAATCCCCTATCTTAATTTCCGCGGTACACCAACAGGAATTGATGTCATAAAAGTTGTTGACAAATCAGTTCTTCCTTTCATCGATACAGGGGTTGCTCATAAAAATGCAGGAATCGGGCAAATCGGAGCAGGTGTTTTAAGCGCACCGTCCGAACCATTTATAAATGCCCTGATTGGTCTTACAAATAAAATTAAATTAATAAAGGAGAAATAATATGAAACTACCTGAATTTTTTAACATGATGGATAATGTTGAAATATTTGATTTGACTCAAAGATTATCCATTCATACTCCGCCATGGCCAAGTTATATGCCCC
Organism: Ignavibacteriaceae bacterium; assembly: GCA_031292455.1. Classification (GTDB taxonomy): domain Bacteria; phylum Bacteroidota; class Ignavibacteria; order Ignavibacteriales; family Ignavibacteriaceae; genus Fen-1301. The sequence goes on along the minus strand of JARLHC010000161.1, from coordinate 9,515 downwards.
TTGGAATTCAGTATTTCAAAAGAATAGCAGGCGCACATATGGGACAAGGTGCTAATGGACAGATTATCACCACTAGTAATCATGTGGGTACTCATATGGATGGCGAAATCCATTTCCATGCTAGCGGCAGGTCAATTGGAAATGTTCCTATGAAAGAATGGGTCGGACAAGGTGTTGTAGTGGATATATCGGATCAGGTTGGAGATTATGATCTTTATACTCCTGAAATGCTAATGAAAAAAGCTGATATAAAAAAAGGGGATATCCTGATTATAAATACAGGTTATAATCGTTATGCTTGGGATCAGAAACAATCAGATGAAGTCCGCTATTTTGTAAAACATCCTGGCCCTGGCCCTGGATTTCATAAATGGGCTATTGATATGAAATTGAAGTGGATTGGTGTAGATTGTGGTAGTGCGGATCATCCAATGAATACAATTATAAGACAATGGCACCCGGCCCGCTTTAAGGAAGCTGAAGATAAGTTGAAAGCAAAATATAAAGTAAAATCGTGGGATGAATATTTCCCGCAGGAAGAATACTATCAGGTTATGCACATTAAACTGTTTCCTAAAAAAATAGTTCATGCTGAAAATCTCGGAGGAGATATAAATAAGCTTAGCAATAAAAGAGCATGGATCGGTTGCTTTCCCCTTAAAGGGATAGAATTGGAATCGGCTATGTGCAGGATTGTTGCGTTACTGCCTAAAACAGGAAAATAATATGTCTGAAAATCAATTTGATTATGTGAAACCAAAGTTTCTTAATGAAGCATTGGACATTATCTCTAAATCTGTAAATCCTTTCATTCTTGCAGGCGGTACAGACTTGATTGATATGATCAAGGAGGGAATAGTTCAGCCGGATATGGTAGTCGATCTGAAAGGGATTGAACAATTCAATCAAATTACTTTTAAGAATGACATATTGACTATTGGTGCAGGTGTTACTTTTTCTCAGTTGATAGTATCAAAAGTTATTAAAGATAATTTTCCGATTATAGCTGAGTTAAGCCGAACCGTTGCCTCAGTAGGTATCAGGAACAGAGCCACTATGATCGGGAATATCTGTTCCGCAGTTCCTTGTATGGATAGCGGACCTCTGCTTACATCATATGAAGCAATGATTATTTTAGCTGGTCCAAAAGGAGAAAGAAAAGTTTCAGCTGAAAATTGGTTTATCAATTCCCGTAAAACGGCAATAGAAAAAGGAGAGATAGTAACCGGAATATCTATTCCTTATCCGGGAAAACATGCCGGTTGTTTTGTAAAGCTTGGCAGATATGAAGGTGAAGACCTTGCTCAGGTAAATCTTGTCATACTTGCTCTTAGTGACGGGAACTTTAGAGTTTCATTTGGATCTGTTGCTCCTGTTCCTGTTAGGGCCAAAAAGATTGAAAACCTGATTAATGGAAAGACAATATCGCACACTTTGATTGAAGACGCATTTAATATTATTGAGGAAGAAATTAAACCTATCACCGATATACGTGCTTCAAAAGAATACAGAATGCATATGGCAAAAATAATGTTTGAAAGGGGTCTTAATGCTGCATTAAGCAGGTTAAACGGTGCCGGCCCTGAATATGGTATAAGCGTTATATAGGAAAACTGAGATGAAAAAAGAAATTAATTTTATACTGAATGGTGAAAAAGTTAATCTTGAAGTTGCTCCCGGTGAAATACTTCTGGAAGTGCTTAGAGATAAGCTCGGTGTTAAAAGCCCTAAATGCGGATGCAACAAAGGGGATTGTGGTACATGCACCGTTATGTTAAATGGAAAAACAGTTCGAAGCTGCCTTGTCCTTGCAATTGAAGTTAACGATCAGGAAGTTGTTACACTGGAGGGAATAATGCATAGTGGATTGACCCCGCTTCAGGAATCATTTCTTAAGCATAATTCATTTCAATGCGGATTTTGCGCCCCCGGGATGATACTTTCTGCTACTGAATTGCTTGGCAAAAATCCTAAACCGGAAAAAAGAGAAATACAGGAAGCAATTGCAGGCAACCTTTGCAGATGTACCGGTTATTCCCCAGTTATAGATGCAATTATCGATCTCACGAATTAGTTATAAGGAGATTTTATGGAAGAATCAAAATACGTTGGTAAATCAACAGTAAGAATTGATGGTAAAGCAAAAATATCCGGTGCTGCTAAATTCATAGAAGATATAGATTTTGGAGCTGACCTCCTATATGCCGAAGTGGTTGAAAGTAAATTTGCACATGCCATTATAAATAGCATTGATACATCTGAAGCTGAAAAATTCCCTGGCGTTGTTAAGGTGGTTACCGGAAAGGAATTCCCTTATCGCTTCGGTTTATATATGCATGACAGGTATATCTTTGCACAGGACCGTGTTCGCTTTGTTGGTGAACAGATAGCCGCAGTAATTGCAAGAACTCCTGCGGCTGCCAGGAAAGCGGCTAAATTAGTAAAAGTTGATTATACTGAACTGCCTAATGTATTAAATGTTGAAGATGCATTAAAAAAAGATACTTTTCTGCTTCATCCTGAATTAGGTAATTATCAGCATGTTCCCTGGTTTTTTCCTAAGCCGGACACAAATATTTCCCATTTAAGAAAAGTCCGTAAGGGTGATGCCGAAAAAGCTTTTAAGGAAGCAGATTTTGTTTTTGAAGATACCTATACGGTTCCCCGCTATGCTCATTGCGCTATTGAAGTTCATGGTACAATCGGGTTATTTGATAATTCGGAACGTTTAACTGTATGGACTGCCTCCCAGTCTCCCTATACACAGCGACATTTATTTGCTGAAGCTCTTTCTCCTCTTGGGTTGACTCATAAAGATGTAAGAGTGATTACCCCGTTTGTTGGCGGCGGGTTTGGTGGTAAGGCGGGTGTATCAATGGAAATAATTGGTGCGGCGTTGGCTACCACAGTTAAAGGGAGGCCAGTCAAAGTCCTTTGGTCAAGAGCACAAGAGTTTTATAATACATATCAACGTCAGGGATTAACCTGTAGAATTAAAGTCGGTGTAAATAAAGATGGAAAGATTATTGCAATGGACAATACTCTTTACTGGGATGCCGGCGCTTATGTTGAATATGGAGCTAATGTGGTTAATGCCGCAGGACTATCTGCCTCAGGCCCATATAATATTCCTAATGTAAAAATTGATTCTTATTGTGTCTATACAAATTTACCTCCTGGCGGTCCATACCGTGGATTCGGTTATTCGGAATTTCTATTCGGACTTGAATCTCACATGAATGAAATTGCGAAAAACATTAATATCGATCCTGTTCAATTCAGACGCATAAATGCTATAAGAGAGGGAGATATTCTTAATTACGGCGGTAAGATGAATCCTAATGGTCTTATTGAAGCTATCGATAAAGTGGCAGAAGCGATCGATTGGGGGAAGAAGGAATATTCAGATGATCCTAATAAAGCAATAGGAAAGGGGATTGCCCTTTTCTGGAAGGCACCTGCGATGCCTCCGAATGCATCTTCATCTGCTTTCCTTAAGTTTAATGAGGATGCAAGCCTTAATATTATGATCTCAGGAATGGAAATTGGCCAGGGGCTATTAACTGTTATGGCGCAGATTGCTGCAGAAGTTTTAAGTGTTCCCCCTGAAAAAATTCGGGTTGAAACTCCTGATACAGATAGGAATCCATATGAATGGCAGACCGTTGCCTCTCATGTTACATGGGGTTGTGGTCGGGCTGTTGAAAGAGCAGCCATTGATGCACGTGAACAAATATTCGATCTTATCGAGAGGGCACTTGGTAAGGAGAGAAGTTCTCTTTACCTGCAAGATGAATGTGTCAAATCAAAAAAAGATATCGAATTTTCATTACCGTTGAAGGATTTTATTATTAATGGTATTATGAAAGAGGATGGTACGTACAGGGGGGGGCCAATAATTGGAAGAGGGATGTTCATGCCCGAATTTTCTTCAGCTCTTAGTGATCCCGAAACAAGCCAGGGTGGAAAACCAAATGTACACTACACAGTTGGTGCAAGTGCTATTAAAATTGAGATAGATCGTCAGACCGGTAAAATGACAATTCCAAAAGCTGTACTTGCTATAGATGTCGGCCGGGCATTAAATCCTAACCTGATAAAAGGACAAATTACCGGAGGGCTCTTACAAGGAATAGCAACCGTATTGTATGAAGATATGCGATATAGTGATAAAGGTAAATTATTGAATGCCAGTTTTTCTGATTATAAGATTCCTACAGCAATGGATATTCCGGCAGAAGTAGTTTCTATTATCATAGAAACACCTCAACCTGACGGACCTTCTGGTGCCAGAGGCATGGGGGAACATACTATGATCCCCGCCGCCCCGATGATTGCTAATGCAGTTGAGGATGCACTTGGAATAAGGATTAAATCAATGCCCGTTACTGCTGAAAAGATTGCGTTAAGTATGATTAATGAAAATATAAAGGCGGATATAATTAATTCTTGAATTAGGTCATTTATTAATATTTCCGTTTTATGGAAGTGATTTTTCCTTATATGTTTAAAAATAAACAAATAATTGTGTATTTTTAAAATACAGTAACTTAAAAGGTAATCTTTATGCCCGAATATTTACTTTTTACCATCCGTAAACAGCAATCCTGGCGCAATCTTGCTTATATTCTTTTATTCATATTAATCTTTTCTCCTATCTGTTCAGCTCAGGATGAAGGGATTTCGATTCATGGTGACTTCTTTTCAGGAACTTTTGTATACGGGTTCACTCAAAATTATGATCATCCCGGAAATTTCCTTCTTGGGGGTCAATACAATTATCCCGTATCACCGCTTTTTGAATTAACAGGCGGACTGGATTTTCTTTGGGTAGAATTGTATGGACGTGTAAATAATGTAAATAAAGAGGCAGAAGTATTTATTCCCTTTATTACCGGAGGGGCAGCTCTGAACTTTGATCAATGGAGGATATTCGGTAAAGTTGGTTATTCTCTGGCCGGCTCTGTCAATAATATTGGATCCGGTAAGGGGTGGGTATCTTCAATACTTGATTTTAATATGGGTTCCTTTCAGTTCGGAATAAAATACCCCATTTACAATGAGTTATCACTTTCAACTTCAGCTTGCTATTATTTCGGGCAAAGGATTCCAATTGAATCCAATCATGTTATTTTTTCATCTGTTAATCTGGGCCTGAGTTATAATTTATTTAATACTGAACCAGTTTCTCCTGTTGTTTCAGAAGGTGTTAATGAGTATAAGGAAAAATATCTCGCTGCCCAATCAGAAAATTCTGTATTATTTAAACAAATAGTAGAATTACACGATAAGATAAAAGCATTAAGCCCAAATGCTGACAAGGTGGAAACATTCGTTAAACCCGCAGTGATCCCGGAAATTCCTGTAGAAACAATTTCGGTTGATTCATTGAATGCGGTTTATAATCTTCATATTGGCGAACCACTCAATTTAAAAGACTTTGTGAATAAAAAAACTCTTAAGGAGGCAGGCAAACTTATATTAGGCGAATACAATAGTATCGCATCTTCATTTAATAAACTTCCCGCCGGGATATATTTTATATGCACTGCCCAGGATATCAATGCATTCACAAAAAGTGAAACAGATTTTCCAAGGATAAAATTCCGCGCTGACCCGGCATCTAAAAACAAGCTTATAATTAGTATTGATATTAAAGAGACAGAATTAAATAATAAAATAAAATTAGAGATTAAGTAAGCGGAGTTATAATTTTAGATTATAATAATTCCTACTCAAATGTATTTTCTTTTACATTAGTAGGCAGGGATAAGGAGCTTTCAAAAGACTCGGTTTTTTCAAAGGAAGTAATTCAGGCTACTTCTCCCATAAATTATGTTCTGATGATAACCGAGAGTATAGATGGTGGGACAGAGGATAAGCTTGCCCTGACTGAAGCAGAATTATTTATCAAGAGGTTATTTGTCCAGGGGGATTATAAGCACTATGCGGATAAATTTCAGATAAATCGTGACGATCTTAAAAGAATTTTATATGAATCCTCAATTTTTCTTAGTAAAAAGAAAATCACCTGCATAATCGCTCTAATTCTTAAAACAACTGGGGAATACCGTGAAGTCATTGTCTGTCGCATTGGCAACTGTTCCTCATACGTGATTAATTCCCAGCAAATCCGGTTTTTAACAGAAGAGGAAGCACCTGTAAATATAATAACTGAGCCCGAGGATTATTTAAAGCCGCAATTATTTACCGGGAAACTGAAAAAAGAAGACACCCTGCTTTTATGTACTGAACGTTTATCGTCAGTATTAGAAATTAAATTTATACAGCGAATTGTTAATTCAAGTAAAGGTCCGGAAGAAATATGTAAGAAATTACTTCATTCCGCTTCCCAAACAGGCATACAGGATATTATTTCAGTAGCTGTATTCAATGGCTCAGTTGTCAGGAAGAATCCCGTAAAAGTAAATATATCAAATAAGAACCTTTTATTAATTATTCTTCTGCCATTTTTAGTGGTAATCGGATTTTTTATTTATAACCTGATAATGGAAAATAAAGATAAACATCCGGAAAGAACAACTGTTAATTCTTTTGAACCTCACAATCTCCCTCCTCTGGCAAATAATGATTCGGTTTCGCAGGTTTCTGCTCCAGACGCCCAGACACCTGAGAATAAGGATATTGTTTCTGTACCCGAAAATAAAAGTAAAAAAGGTAAGCAGAATGATGCTTTATTATCAGAAAAAGAAATAAAGAAAACGAAAAAGGAATTAGTTGCAGCAACTGACGATATATCCGGCAAATTCAAAAATGTTAATTTTTTAGTAAACGGATCTGTTGTTCTGATTTCAAATTGGGAGCAGGTAAGGAAAAATATTAAGTCAGTAAATTGGGAAAATGGCATGACTGATAAAAAGAGGATTCATAAATACTCAGACTATACAAATATCCCTTCTTCAGTTAAAATAACCTTTAAGGATAATTCCACAAAGAACTTTAAAATAAAATAATAACTTGCATTGTATATTAAATGCAATGTGAATTTATAGATTTAAATAATCTATAAAAATAGAGTTAATCCAGAAGAATATTGTAATTACCAGCCGAAATAGGCCCCTTTTTTTATAAATTCAATTATTGGATTTTTATTTAAAAAATAGAATCGACACCTTATCTATACACATAAAACTGCACTTTTTTGGCATTTCTTTTGATATTTGATTTCAAAATTAATAGTATAATATTTGCTACAAGGGGCAAAATGAGACCGATAATCAAATATTCTTCGAAAAAATGATTAAAATCAATTGAATTCAGCCAATATTATAATATTGTCATTTATGTTTTTCATAAATATAACCTCAGTTTATTCTCAAAATGAGGCAGGAGCGACAATATCCGGGTATATTTATAATAGCAGAGGAGAAGCATTATTTGGGGCAGATATTCATATTGATGGTACACATAAGGGAGCCACTACTAATCTTATCGGTTTCTTTGCAATTCGGGGGGTCGATCCGGGAGAAAAGGTAATTTTGGCAAGTTTTGTGGGGTATAAGAATCAGTCCCGGAAATTAAATGTAAAAAAATCGAACAATGAAGTAATTAAAATCTATTTGGAAGACGATATTATTGAAAAACAGGAAGTTATTATAAGAGTTGATCCAATTAGATCCATTGAAAAAAGATTTTTAGATCCCATATCTTTTATTGAATTGAATACTTCGGAAATAAATAATATCCCACGGTTAGTAGAGGCAGATCTTTTCCGTTCACTTCAAACCATACCAGGTGTTCAGCCCATTTCAGATTTCTCCTCATCGTTATATATTAGAGGAGGGACTCCAGATCAAAATCTTTATTTGGTTGATGGAACTGAAGTTTATAATCCTGAACATGCTTTCGGATTGTTTTCAGTTTTTAACACCAGTGTTATTAAAAATGTCGAATTTTCTAAAGGAGGATTTGGAGCTGAATATGGGGGGCATCTTTCTTCAGTATTAAATGTAACTAATATGGAAGGGAACCGGAATAATTTTAAAGCCGATGTAGATGTTAATTTAATTTCAGCTGCCGCTACTTTTGAAGCGCCCCTTGGTTCTATTGGATCAGTCTCAGGTTCTTTTAGAAGGACATTTATTGATCAAACTTATGCAAAGGTAATTAAAGAAATACCTGACTACTATTTTTATGATGGAAACCTTAAAGCATATTTTGATCTTGGGGAAAAAGATAAGCTTAGTTTGAGCTTTTTCGGAGGAAGGGATAAACTAAACTATGTATTTGATAAAAGTATTGCTAATTCAGTCAGCTTTCAGAATGATTGGGGAAATACAACAGCCGGAATAAACTGGATTCGGGTAATCAACCCTGACCTGGTAGCTACATTTTGGGCTACGGTCAGCGGGTTTAGTTCCAACTTCTATTTTCCTGATGTAGGATTTGTAGAAAAGAATGATATTCTCGATTACTCTATTAAGGGAAATTTTGAGTATTTCCTGAATAAAGAATTAAGCCTTAAAGCCGGGTTTGAAAATAAGATTATATCAGGTTTATTAAATGAACAGTTCCCAGGCGATATAGTAAATATAGGAATGCACCGGGATCAATATTCCGGTTATATAACATCTAACTACAGGCCTTATGAAATGTTAGCAATTGAGGCCGGCCTTAGGTATGACTTTTTCAGAAGTGACAAAGACTATCAGAATCTTGATCCACGATTTGTTATAAAATACAAACTGAATGGATTGTCAAATATTAAATTCTCTGCAGGGATTTATCATCAGTATTTAAACCGGATACCAAGATTATTCTTAACCAGCATCTGGACTTCGGCAGACAAGAATACTTTAGGCTCTTCCGCAAATCATTTTATACTTAGTTATCAAAGAGATATCGAGCATATGTATACTCTTGATTTAGATCTGTACTATAAAAGGTATTTTAATATTTATTCATTCAATCAAAATTATTTATCTGATATAGTCCCGGAATATTATGATAGCAGAGGTGAACCAATATTTACCGATTCAAAAGGCCTGTATGATCGAGGGGACAGCAAATCACTCGGGCTCGAAATAATGCTAAGAAAGGAATATGGCTATATAACCGGATGGTTAGGATATACATATTCATTAACAAAAACTGAAACTGACGGAATCAATAATAACCAATATTATTATCCGCGACAGGACAGAACCCACACAATCAATGCAATAGCAAATGTAAACATTAATGATTTCATTTCGAGTTTAAATGGAAAACAATCTTTAACGAGCAGTTCTAAATGGACGTTAGGGATTAATTTTATTTATGCAACCGGGCAGCCGATTACTGTTCCAAATTCAACCTATTATTTTAATCAATTGCCGGATTGGGACAACAGTAAGTTTAATGTAAGTCTGTTCCCATCTGAAATAAATTCTGTCCGGTTGCCTCCATATATACGTATGGACGTGAATCTTACCTGGGAAAAAAATTATGATAATTGGACACTATCCCCATATCTGCAAATATTTAATGTGGGAAACCGGAAAAACACATGGTTC
>JARLHC010000037.1 GCA_031292455.1 Ignavibacteriaceae bacterium | reverse complement strand
TGATTTTCTTGCAATAAATCTGTCTTTCATTCTTTATTTCTTTCTCAGGATTAAAACTGGATGGTTTGAAATCCTGATTCTGCCTGAGTTTGTAATTCCAATGCTTGCAATTTATTTGTTCTGGCTGTTGAATTTTACTTTTGTCGGAATGTACCGAACTTGGTTCGCTTCTTCCAGATTTGATGAATTAGCCACTTTATTTAAATCAACTTTTGTCGGAATATTTATCCTTTTCTTCCTCATTTTTCTTGATGATTATATCCATAATGTAGACTCAAAATCAAGAATCTTAATATTTATTTATTGGGGGCTTTTCCTCTTTTTTGTCGGAGGTGGCAGAATTCTTGTCCGGAGTTTCCAGCGTAATCTTATTATTAAAGGGATCGGAAGAAGAAATGTTATTATTGTTGGCTTTAACCCAATGGCAAATGAAATTCATGATCAGATTCTTGAACACCGGGCACTGGGTCTTGACGCTGCCGCTTATGCCGCTGTTGATAATAATAATCTTAATAAATCATATAAAGGAATTAAAGTAAGGGGTACCATCAAAGATTTAACTTCAATGATTGATAGGTACGATGCCAAGGAAGTTATTATTGCCTTAGATAAGGATAATCGCGACCTCCTTGTTGATGTTATCTCTGAATGTGAATCAAAAAATGTCGGTTTGAAAATCGTTCCTGATCTGTATGAAATATTAAGTGGCCAGGCAAAAACTTCCCAGATATACGGCGTGCCGCTTATTGATATCATGCCCCAACTGATGCCTGAATGGGAAAAACAGCTTAAGAGAATTTTGGATATATCAGTATCCTTTGTCATATTGATAATTTCTTTGCCTGTAACACTATTAACCGCCTTGGCAGTAAGATTGGACAGTAAAGGACCAGTATTTTTTAATCAGGAGAGATGCGGTATAAATGGAACCGTATTTAAAATGTTAAAATTTCGTTCCATGCAAAAAGATGCCGAGAAATATTCTGGCCCTGTTTGGTCTAGTAAAGATGATCCTAGGATTACTCGTATTGGAAGGATTATTCGGAAAGTTCGGATTGATGAAATTCCACAAATGTTAAATGTACTAAAAGGTGAAATGAGTCTTGTCGGTCCACGTCCCGAAAGGCCCTATTTTGTTGAAATGCTCTCAAAAGAAATTCCCTATTATAAGAGAAGATTAAAAGTGAGACCGGGAATTACTGGGTGGGCTCAGGTAAAACATAAATATGACGAAACTATTGACGATGTCAAAATAAAACTGCGGTATGATCTGTTTTATATCGAAAATATGTCTCTGAGAATGGATTTTAAGATATTGTTCCGTACAATCTTTGTAGTTTTGTTTGCAAAAGGCCATTATAATTAAATATATTTGTTTCTGACCATTTAATTAAAAGATGAGGATTTAGTCCGGAATGAACGAACACTCGCTCATTATCATACCTACATATAACGAGCTGGATAACATTCAGAAGTTAATTCCGGATGTATTAAGCAGAAATAAGAATGTTGATATTCTTATTGTCGATGACAATTCCCCGGATGGCACAGGTAGTTATGTCGAAGATCTGAGCAAAACTATGCAGGGACTAAAACTGATTAAACGCCCGCAAAAAATGGGCCTGGGGACTGCATATATTGATGGTTTTAAGTTCGCTCTTGAAAATAATTATAGTTATATCTTTGAAATGGACGGAGATTATTCCCATGATCCTAAAGAAATCAAAAATTTCTTAAAAGCAATAAAAAAATATGATATTGTTTTAGGTAGCAGATATATATCAGGAGTAAATGTCGTTAACTGGCCTATGAGAAGGCTTCTGCTAAGTTATTTCGCTAACTGGTATACTCGTGTAGTTACTGGCCTTCCTGTAAAAGATGCTACCGGAGGTTTTAAATGTTTCAGAAAGGAAGTCTTACAATCCATAAATCTCAATAATATTAAATCTAACGGCTATTCTTTCCAGATTGAAATGACCTTTAAAGCTTGGAAAAAAGGTTTTAATATCGGCGAAATCCCCATTGTATTCTTTGATAGAGTTAAAGGCAAATCAAAAATGTCCAAAAAAATTCTCCGTGAAGCTATTACAATGGTCTGGAAATTAAGATTAAAAAGTTTATTCGGGAGCTTGTAAGGTGATGTCTTGGACCTTTCAATAATTATTGTCAATTATAACGTTAAAGAATTCCTTCAGAACCTTCTCCACTCAATAAGCAAATCCTCTGATCAGATAACCCGCGAAATAATTATCATTGATAATGCCTCTGATGATGGAAGTGTCGAGTTTATTAAAGATAATTTCCCTGATGTTAATCTGATTTCAAATAAAACTAACTTAGGCTTCAGTAAGGCCAATAATATAGGCATGAAAATAGCCAAAGGGAAATATATCTTATTAATAAATCCCGATACATTAATTAGTGAGGACACTTTTGAAATAATGACCGCATTCTTTGAAGAGAATCCAAATGTTGGTTTAGCAGGATGTAAGATTCTAAATCCCGATGGCACTCTTCAACTTGCATGCAGAAGAAGTTTCCCCGGTCCATGGACTTCCTTTTGTAAAGTTACTGGTTTAAGTAACTTATTCCCCCAAAATAAATTATTTGCAAGGTATAACCTTACTTATCTTGACCCCGACTCAACTTATGAGGTAGATGCCATTTCCGGTTCGTTTATGATGTTTAGGAAAGAGGTCTATGATAAGATCGGCGGCTTGGATGAGATGTTTTTTATGTATGGTGAGGATCTTGATTTTTGTTATAGAGTACAGAAATCAGGTTATAAGGTATTTTATGTTCACTCTGCTCAGATTATTCATTACAAGGGGGAAAGTACTAAGAGAAGTGATTTAGATGAGACCAGGATTTTTTATAATGCGATGCATCTTTTCGTTAAAAAACATTTATCAAGTTCTGTCATTGTCGGTATAATCCTTCAGTCAGCCATATTATTCAGAAAATTATTTGCTTTCCTTGGAAAAAGGAAACTGACTTTGTTGGCTATATTATTAGATTTTATAGTTTTTGATTTATCACTCTTTAGTTCAGAAAAAATATATATAACATTTAAGAGAAGATGGGCTGGTTTTCCTCCGTTAAGCCTGCCAATTGTTTATACAATTCCCGCTGCCATTCATGTAATAATTACATGGGTTACTGGAATATATAAAAGAAACGAATTTACAATTCTTAAAAATTTTGGCGCTATAATAATTAGCTTCTTCTTAGTAGCTTCCCTATCTTTTTTCTTTAAGGGTTTTGCTTATAGCAGAGGGGTCATAGTATTAACATATTGTACTCTTTTCTTTTCACTCACATTTTGGCGAATCTGTGCAAAGTTGTTTATTAATTTATTCCCTGGAAAGGATAGAGGTTTGCAGCGCAGAACTTTGGTTGTGGGTATAAATGATCAGGCAACTGCTGTTGC
>JARLHC010000160.1 GCA_031292455.1 Ignavibacteriaceae bacterium | reverse complement strand
TATTCAATAATTATGGAACTGGGGATTATTCAATTAAAAGTGGAAGTTCTGCTATTAAAGCCGGCACTTCTGTTGGCCTGACAACTGATTTAGAAAATAATTCAGTCCCTGTAAATTATCCTGATATCGGAGCTTTTCAGTCTCTGAATTCCAAATAAATTTAATTCCATATTTATTTATGAATCCCCTATAATTTATATCTTTTCCATTTCAACCTTCCGATACAATAACCATGGCATGGCTATGGTCGGGGTGATGCGTGGGAAAGGAACATAAAAACCTTTATCCAAACTTTGTTGAACCTTATCATTCTTTTTCTTCCTAACTCTTTCTCTTCTCCTTTCCCTTGATTTTTTTTACATCATTCAATATCCTGCCCCATAGAATAAATTTCTAATTTCACACTATCCATTTACCCACAGAAATTCCTTTTTTTACCTTCTGAGCTTACTTTGGAATAATATTAAAACAGATTTTAGATGTTTTCCGATTTGGGGAATGAAAATAATATCGACCTCATAATTTAATTCTCACAAATAATTATTTTATATAATTTTTATTTATTAGTTTTAACTATATCAATGATTACAAATTTAGCGGTGAAATAAAATATGCAAAACTTTGCGCTGATAGGTATAGCCGGCTATATTGCTCCAAGACATCTACAAGCGATTCAAGATACCAATAACAATTTAGTTGCTGCAATTGACACACATGATTCAGTAGGCATACTTGACAAATACTTCCCAGAGGTTAGTTTTTTTACGGAATTTGAAAGATTTGACAGACATGCTGAGAAACTAAAAAGAGGACCTGAGGAAGGACGAATCAATTATGTTTCCATATGTTCCCCTAATTTTCTACATGATGCACATATAAGGTTTGCATTAAGAATAGGAGCAGATGCAATTTGTGAAAAACCCCTAGTCTTAAATCCCTGGAATCTTGATGCTTTAGAGGAGCTTGAACATATATATGGTAAAAAGGTTAATACGATCCTTCAACTCCGGGTACATCCGGCGCTAATACAGCTTAGGGAAAATATCAGGAATAATAAAAACAAAACAAAGAAAGAAGTGATATTAACTTATATTACTTCGAGAGGATTATGGTATCATTTTTCATGGAAGGGTGAGAAAGAAAAGTCAGGAGGGATCGCAACAAATATTGGCATACATTTCTTTGATTTACTGATGTGGTTGTTTGGTGATGTTCAGAACAGTGAGGTACATTATTCCGATAAAAATAAAATCGGAGGATTCCTTGAATTGAAAGATGCAAACGTAAAATGGTTTTTATCCCTGGACAAGAATGATCTACCAGGAAAAACTCTAGCGGATAAGAAGACTACTTTGCGGTCCATTATAATTGATGGTGAAGAAGTTCAGTTTAGCGATGGGTTTACAGATCTACATACAAAAGTTTATGAAAGAACTTTAAGTGGAAACGGGTTTGGCATAAAGGAAGCCAGACCTTCAATTAAATTAGTACATAATATCAGAACAGCGCCTGTAATTGTTAACCAGGAAAATATGCATCCTGATATCAAGAAGGTGCTTAAAATTAAGGACAATTAAGATGAATTATTTCAAACATGAATCTGCATATGTAGATGAACCAAACGAGATTGGTGAAGGCACCAAGATCTGGCATTTTACTCATGTTCAGAAAGGGGCAAAGATTGGTAAGAATTGTGTATTAGGGCAGAATGTTAATGTTGCCAATAATGTTACTATTGGCCACTATTGCAAAATACAGAATAATGTTTCTATATATGAAGGTGTAACATTGGAAGATTATGTATTTTGCGGACCTTCGATGGTATTTACTAATATAACCGACCCTGTATGCAAATATCCCCAGGTAGGTGCAGATTTTTATATTAAAACATTAGTGAAGGAAGGAGCGTCTATTGGAGCTAATGCCACAATAGTCTGCGGACATACATTAGGAAAGCATTGTTTAATTGGAGCCGGTACAGTTGTAACCAAGAATATTCCTGATTATGCTCTTGTAATTGGAAATCCAGGCAGAATAGCAGGGTGGGTAAGTGAAGCAGGTAAAAGACTAGTCTTTGATAAAGACGGAATGGCTTATTGTGAAAAATCAAAGAAAAGATATAAGTTTGAGAATAATTCTGTTCGTGAAGTAAAGTAAAAACCGGTCAACTATTTATATAATTAGCCGGAATCTTGTGATGAAAATTTTATTATTGGGCTCCCGGGGGAATGATTCTTGTGATATTCGCTGATCTATTTGAATATACAATACACAAATCGCTTAAATCAACCACACCATCTCTATTCAGATCATTGGCAATATGATAAGTTGCTAAATCGTTGTCGTTTTCAATAGAGCGATAATCGTCATCATCCACGATTCCATTGTGATTTAAATCCCCACTATAGATGCACCATTTATTTTCCATTTTTAAAAGGTTATTTCCATAAGCCTGGTTTTGTGAAGTTGTGAAATCATAGGAAATATTTGTATCTGAGAATAATACCCCACCTTCTTTACTCCAAGTTTCAATTGCATTATTATATTTAATTACTATATAATAATTTCCATAGTTAATATTATCAAACTTTAATGGAGATACTCCATCCAGATCAACAATTGATCCATCGCTTTTTAGAAATGCAGCACGACGCGCAATAATTGAATAATTTGCAATGGTAGATCGGAGCTCAACTAAAATCCAATCTAAGACATCAGATGGAATTTTAGACACTGATTCAGAACCTGAATAATTCCAAGGATAAGAATGATATGGCTGTGATAAAGGAATTAAATTATGAGAATTAAAATAAGTTGAACAGTTACCGTTATCATATAGACCTTCAATTAAAACCTTGATATTTACCAGAACATATTTATTATTCGGGTACTGAAAAGCTCCGATATCAGGATAATTTACAGGGACTGAATTATTTTCTAAATCAGTTGTCAGGCCAACAGAAGTGCCGGCTTTAATAGCAGAACTTCCACTTTTAATTGAATAATCCCCAGTTCCATAATTATTGAATA
>JARLHC010000159.1 GCA_031292455.1 Ignavibacteriaceae bacterium | reverse complement strand
TCCCCGCTTAAATCTAATCCGAACATTACTTTCTTTGCGCTCGAATCCACAGCTATTCCTAATGCATCTTTGGCACTTACCATCAATTGGAAATAACGCTGGCTGCTGTCATTTTCACTTGAACTAAAATATGCACTCTGCGACATAGAAAAATTGTATGCAAATCTGAATGTGCTCAATGTCTTGATATTAGCCACCTTGTATTGCCTATAGTGATAACCAAGCGTATCCGTAACATCAGTAAAAACAGCACTGGGAAACTCTTTAAGATGAGGCACTCCCCATATATCCTGCGTTGTGCGGTATAGTATCGTGAGCGGTTGGATTGTATTATTACTTGAATTCAGCATCCCAAGTGGCAACTCAGCCAATATTTCACCCAATATTGATTGCGTTGGTGTAATAAAATTCATTTTTATCTTCCGGATACTTCCCGGTGTAAGAGGATAAATATGCAGCTCGTATTGATTTCCACTCTTGGTCAGAAATGCCGGATCCCTTTTCATACTCACTATGCTGTCATATATTTTTCTGGCTTTCCATGTATCAATTACAATTGCTTTCATGACATTGTCTCCGATCCATAACCATAAATCGTTAACTGTACTCCCTTGCGGCAATTCAAAACGATGTATGATTTCTACCTGTTGACCGGCCGTAAACTGATTATGGTCTGAATATTCTAAATATAATGACTGCTCAGCATAACCGCCGTATGGTTGTATTACTAATGTAGCTTGATCTATGTACCCGGGTTTCGATGTATAAACGTTCGGGACTTTTACAACAAGTTCATTGATAGCTAAGGTTTGGGAAATAATAAGTAGTGCCAATAGGAAGGTCAATCTTTTCATAATTGTACATCTCCATAATGCTTTAGGAAGAAAGTGCCAATTGATTTATATCACCCATCCAACTTATATAAATCCATAAAAAGATACAAAAAATCTCTCCGGAATTTATTAACTATTTTAATTCATAGGTCAATGATTTAATGGCTTGCCTTAATTAATGGTTCGTACACTTCATCATGATTATATCGCATCTCCGTTTGCCGATCTTTTATACATCAGGCAAAATCGCTTTATTCTATAAATCCATTACCTTAATACCAACTCTGCCAGTTGTAGCCTCCGACTTGGTTCTGCTGTACCAAACAAGCGGGCATAAAGTAATTATTAAGCGACTTTGGATTTGAAACTTGATCTTTCGGTGTGTTTGTTTTATCACTTTTTCTTTTTTGTCCATTTAAAAATGAGGATCATTTAATTATTATTTCATTTCCCTATAAATATTTCAAAACTTAATTTCTTTCTTAAACCTCATCCGCTAATTATTTATTATATTTATGCAACTCATTACATTCATTTTTTATTCCATGATAAGATCTATACTATTTTATTTTGTTGCTTTATTAACCATAATCTCTTATCCGCAAAATCTTAAGGAGAACGAAAATACTTACATCCTCTTTCCTGACGGACTTAATTTCCTTCCCTTAAGGGCTAGTAATACAGAAGCAAAATTAGGAATCCTCTATTATCCTAATTCTACTAATCTCAAAGTAGATATTGGCAATTCTATTGATCTGCTCCGTGTAAATTTATACGAAAAAGAATATATCACTGTTGGCATAGAGTTCATGGCTTATGCTTATTCCACGAGTTATAAACAATATCGGCTCCAAATTGGCACACTGGATGGTTTTTTTGGCGGAAATGCAACTTTTACTCAAGAACTGCCCGGGAACCGATTTTCTACCAGACTCCGTTATATCCATAATAGCGCTCACCTCGTTGACGGCTCTTATGATCTGACTAATAATCAGTGGATGAATGGGAAAACCCCTATGCCTTTTACAAGAGATTTTGCCGAACTTATCTTCTCCGATGAATTTTCCTTTTCTGATTTTGCTTTTCGCCCCTATATCGGTGGATCCTATGCTGCCAGGATTCGCCCATCTATATTGAAAAAAGGTACTTTTTGCTCTGGCTTTGAAGTTCATACAGGCAATAGGACTGAGTCAGCCAAAGAACCATTCTATCATTTCTTTATTGCATATCATTTCCAGTTAGCCGGTCTGCCGGAATATCTTGGCAGTAATAATTTCCAGGCTGGCATTAAATTAGGCGAATGGCAGAAAAAGGGCGTTAACTTCTTTATTTCCTACTTTAAGGGGAATAATATGTTTAATGAATTCTATTATGAAAGAATTGAAAGATTTGGAATCGGCTTTTCCGTCGATTTCCCTTAATTCCTCTCTGATATTTCTCACTTTTGCAATATTTTAATTGAAAACAATTTTATATTCCACTAAATTTAATGTCTAATGGAAAAAATTTCTTTTATAAAGATGAGCGGAGCCGGGAATGACTTTATTGTTCTCAATAAAGACCTATTTCCTGACCTAATCCTTGATAGTAGCTCAATTAAAAAATTGTGCGATAGAAGAAATGGTATTGGTGCCGATGGATTAATTACTATTGGCGGCTCCGGTGCTCCGTATGATTTTTTAATGAATTATTATAATTCCGACGGATCAACAGGAAGCCTTTGTGGTAACGGAGCCAGATGTGCAGTTAAATTTGCAGAATTTTCTAAAATAACTGGAAATAAGTCCGTTAGGTTTCTTTCAAATGGAACAGAATATTCAGGTGAAATCATAGATAACAATAAGACAAAAGTAAATTTTAACCCCCCGGCTAAAATAAACTTGAATTTTATTATTAAAGCAGCTGGTCAATCTATTAAATCTTCTTTTATTGATACTGGTTCTCCTCATGTGATTATTAATATTGAAGATGTTCTGAAAGATCCGTCTGTCAATAGCTCTTATTATTCTGATCTCGATTCATTCCCCGTTTTTAACCTGGGAAAAGAGATCAGGTATAAAAAAGATCTTTTTCCAAATGGAACTAATGTTAATTTTATTAAGATTGTTGGAGATAAAGTTTATATCCGGACTTATGAAAGAGGTGTAGAAGATGAAACGCTTTCTTGCGGAACTGGCTCTACTGCTTCTGCTCTTATGGCATATTTCCTTTATAATATAAATCCACCCATATCCCTTGTTACTAAGGGAAGAGACATTTTAACAGTAGACTTTTTAGCAAAAGGGCAGGATATTACTTGCCTATCTTTAACTGGCCCGGTAAAAATAGTTTATACCGGCGATTTTTTATACAGTACGTTTTTTTAATAATTGGAGATCAAATGGCGAAAGTAATATTCTCAATTCAATATGAGATTAATTCAGGCAAAAAAGAAGAATACTTTAGTGTGGTTAAAGAATTAAAAAACCTTCTTAAAGCTGAAGGTTTGGAAAATTATTCAGTTTATGAAGTTAAAGGAAAACCAAATAATTATCAGGAAATTTATACTTTTTCTTCAAGTGAAGCTTTTGATAAGTTCGATGATAATCAGGACGAAAGATTAAATATTCTAATTAATAAACTAAATGACCTGACTAACGCGAATTCTACAAAGTACTCAACTCTATACGAAATTTCGGAAATTTAGTTCATCTCTTTTTTATGAAAGCGGCTTCTATCGCCGCTTTTACTCCCTCCTGATCTCCGTTTATACTAAGGTTATTTTGCTCATTTTGAATATGTTTATGAAACTATTTTATTTGGTTAAAAAGATAGATCATGGAGTAGATTTATGCTTGATCTTACAACCAGGTTTTAATGTGAAGTATCTCAGTTTATATCTTTCCGGAAGTTAGATTTATTCCTATGTTTATTATTATAAAAATTAATTGTAATGACTGAACTCACCGGCGCTATACATATGCATTCTATTTTCTCCGATGGTTCCGGGGAAGTGGAAGATATTGCCCGCTTCGCTGAAGAAGTTGGACTTGATTATATCCTTTTAACCGATCATAATACTCTGCGTGCACTTAAGGAAGGATACGAAGGTTGGTATAATAATACTCTCCTTCTTGTGGGCTGTGAAATAAATGATAAACTCAATGAAAATCATTACCTCGCTTTTGGTATTAATGATGCATTCTCTACAAGACTATCAGCAAAAGAATATGTCAAAAGAGTAAAAGAGGCAGGAGGTATCGGTTTCCTTGCTCATCCCCATGAGAAAAGAAAACATATGGCTGAACATCCCCCTTATCCATGGACAGAATGGGATCTTACCGATTTTACTGGTATCGAAATTTGGAACCATATGTCCGAATGGATGGAAAACCTTACCGATCAGAACAAATATCAATCATTTATTCATCCTCTCAAATCAGTTACTGCACCACCTGAGGAAACTTTGCTGGTTTGGGATAAACTTAATTTGACTCGAAAAGTAGTCGGCATCGGCGGAGTTGATGCCCATGCTCATAAGTATAACGTCCTCGGCTTTGTTGAAGTTGAAGTGTTTCCCTATAAAGTACTTTTTAAATCAATCAGGACACATTTGTTGGTCGAAGAGGAACTTCCCAGGAAAGATGATGAGAAATCATTAAACAAAATTAAGCAGATTATCTACTCAGCTCTCGCATCAGGTAACTCCTTTGTCGCTAACGATTATCTTGCAGATTCAAAAGGCTTCAGATTTTATGCGGAAGCTGGAAAGAAAAAATACCAGATGGGAGATACTGTGGAATATAACGATAAAATTCGGCTCCATGTATTTACCCCTTCCCCTAATTCTGAAATTATGTTACTCCATAATGGCAAACTTGTAGAAACTACCGAAGGAAACGGTGCGGAATTCCTTGTAAAAGATCCCGGCGTCTATCGTGTTGAAATAAAACACAATAAAAAAGCATGGATCTATTCCAATCATATTAGGGTAAATATATAACCATTAAATAGTGAAATCTATCTCCTCCTACTATACCCCCCCGAATATAACAGTTTGACTTTTTATCCGGATTATCTTAGATTTTACCCTAAGAAAATAATAAAAATGAATTTTAATAGTTTATATCATCGCCATCATCATTTTCATTCACATATAATGTGTCGGCGTTGAAATATATCCTGTATTAAAGAAATTATGAACCCCGGCAATAAGTCGGGGTTTTTTGTTTTATATAAAAATAAAGGTGATCTAAGCATGTCAGTTTCAAACAATGGAAATCTTAAATTAGCAATTCAGAAAAAGGGAAGATTAACAGAAAAATCTATCGAACTCATAAAATTATGTGGAGTGGAAATAGACAATTATTCCGAACGTTTGGTGGTTCCTGCTTATAATTTCCCTCTTGAAATACTTTTTCTGAGAGATGATGATATCCCGGAATATGTTCAGGACGGCGTTGCCGATATCGGTATCGTCGGCGAAAACGTCCTGGTTGCAAAAAATGCCCAGACAAGAATCGTTGAAAAACTTGGATTCGGTAAATGCTCCCTTATGATGGCCGCTCCTGAGAATATTTCGATAAAATCCGTCAAGGATATTGAAGGCAAAACTATTGCCACTTCCTTTCCGAGAATTGTGCAGAATTATCTTACCGAAAATAAGATAAACGCAAAGATAATTGAGATCAGCGGATCGGTTGAAATTGCACCCGCACTCGGTGTAGCCGATATTATCTGCGATATCGTTTCTACTGGCAATACCCTCATGATGAATAAATTAAAAAAATCTATTAGCGTGTTTGAATCCCAGGCAGTACTCATTAGCTCGGCCAGCAGGGAATTAAATCCGCAAAAGAAAAAATACCTGGATGAACTTCACAGGAGGATCAAGTCTGTACTTACAGCTAAAAATTCCAGGTATCTGATGATGAATGTGCCTAAATCTTCACTTGAAAAAATAGAGAAGGTAATCCCTTCTATTAAAAGCCCTACAATTCTTCCATTGGCAGATGAGAAATTGGTCGCTGTCCATGCTGTAATTCCTTCCGGTTACCTGTGGAAAATAGTAGATTCACTGAAAAGCCTGGGGGCTACTGGAATTCTTTTATTACCAATTGAGAATATGATCCCATGAAATGTTTTAAATTAAACAATTTGAATGAACAGGAAATATCTGGACTTACAAAGCGTCCGGCAGTCGATTTTGAAAAGACATTCACTATAATAAAACCCGTTCTTGAAGATATTAAGAACAATGGTTTGCAGGCCGCAGTTAAATATGCAAAACAGTTTGATGGTTTCTCCTCAAATTCAGTCTATGTCTCTGATAATGAAATTCTGGAAGCCGAAAAATCACTTAACCCAAAAGTTAAGAAGGCCCTCGAAACTGCTTATTCTAATATATTTGCTTTTCATAAGGAAGAAGTCCCAAATAAAATCAGGAAAGAAACCCTGCCGGGTATTATATGTTCACGGGAATTCCGGCCCATCGATAATGTCGGATTATATATTCCCGGAGGTAACGCAGTCCTCCCGTCCACCGTACTTATGTTAGGTATCCCGGCCCGGATAGCCGCCTGCCCTAGAATAGTATTAGCTACTCCTGTTAAGGGAGACCACATCAATCCTGCAATCTTGTATGCTGCCGGATTATGCGGCATAAAAGAAATAATTAAAATTGGCGGAGCTCAGGGAATAGGTCTCCTCGCCTTTGGCGATTCTTCATTCCATAAAGTGGATAAAATATTCGGACCCGGCAATCAGTATGTTACTGCTGCAAAACTTCTCGTTAGTATCGATCCGGAAGGATGCGCAATAGATATGCCTGCAGGCCCCAGCGAATTGCTCGTTATATCTGATCAGTACGCTGACCCCTCATTTATTGCCTCCGATCTCCTTTCACAGGCAGAACATGGAGAAGATTCACAGGTAATTCTTGTAACAACTTCAGAAGAAAAAGCAGTTGAGGTTGAGAAGGAACTTGAGCTGCAGCTTTCACTCCTTCCACGAAAAAACATCGCTGAAAAATCATTGGGGAACTCTTTCATGCTTATAACGGATACTGTCACCGATGCTTTAAACTTTAGTAACGTATACGCTCCTGAACATTTGATTTTGAATGTAAAACAACCCGATCAGTTTGTTGATTATATCAGGAACGCTGGCTCTGTCTTCCTTGGAGAATATTCCCCCGAAAGTGCTGGTGACTATGCATCAGGGACTAACCATTCTCTGCCGACTTCCGGATTTGCCCGCTCCTTCGGCGGTGTCAGCGTGGAGTTCTTTATGAAGGCTGTTTCATTTCAATCATTAACTAAAGACGGTCTCAGTCATATATCCGCGGCTGTCGAAACTCTTGCCATTGAGGAAGGATTATTTGCTCATAAAAATGCTGTCACAATAAGGCTGAAAAAATGATACAGGAATTAATCAGAAAAAATATAAAAGATCTCAAACCCTATACTTCCGCAAGGGATATCTATAATCATGGAATTCTTCTCGATGCTAATGAAAATTCCTTCGGCTCTGTTGTTGATTCATCTGGTGAATTGCTGAACCGGTATCCTGACCCTCTTCAGTTGTCAATGCGCAAACGTTTAAGCGAATACTTGGGCGTAACATTTAATAAGTTGTTCTTTGGCGTTGGGTCAGATGAAATTATTGATCTTCTTATAAGGATATTCTGTGTACCTGGGCACGATTCTATCATGATCCTTGAACCGACCTACGGGATGTATAAAGTGGCTGCCGATATAAATGACGTAAAATCAAATACCATACTCTTGAATAAAGATTTTAATATTGATACAGAAACAGTTATAAATAATTGGAATAACAGCATTAAGATTATTTTCCTTTGTTCGCCCAATAATCCTACTGGTAATCTGTTAAATAAAGAATCCATAAGGACACTTTTGCAAAAGATCAATTCCATAATTGTTGTAGATGAGGCCTATATTGATTTCGCCGGTGAAGAAAACTCCTGCATCGGTTTATTAAATGAATTTCCCAATCTCGTTTTGTTAAGAACATTCTCTAAAGCCTGGGGCCTGGCAGCTATCCGGCTTGGTTATTGTATAGCTGATGAGGAAATAATTAACTATCTCTTTAAGATTAAAGCTCCCTACAATATAAATTCTCTTACAAGAAAAGCTTTCCAGGTAGCATTTTCGAATATCAGTAAAAAGGATGGATTTGTTACCTCTATCCTTTCAGAAAAACAGTTTCTTATAAATGAATTAAATAAATTAAACGGCATAGAAAAGATTTTTCCTTCGGATACTAATTACATCCTGATCAGGATTAAAAATGCCTCCGTAATTCAGAAAAAAATAGCAGATGAAGGAATTATAATTCGCGATAGAAGCAATCAGCCCAATCTGGAAAATTGCCTCCGTATTACCGTTGGTACTCATGATCAGAATATAAAATTAATCAGTTTATTACAAAAAGCATTAAATAAATAGAAATGCAAATGAAAACAATAATAATCGACTCAGGAATATTCGACTTAAACTCCTCCCGTTCTGAAGGACTCATCTCAGGGCTAAAAACATTGCAATCCAATGGCTGCAAACTTTATGTCGATACCTCCCTTGCTAAACTGGACCCTCTTCTGCTAAAGGTCTTAAAATTGGAAAAAGTTTCATTAAATCGAATAGGCAGGAATTTAACTTATGATTACTCCGTTTCATCAAAAGGCAAGAAACAATTATTATTAAATAATAAATCTAAGTTTACCTCTTTTGAAGCTGCTGCATGTTTCATTATCTCACAATTAAGGTTCTCTCATATTATCAGAAAAACAAAAGAAACTGATATTTCAGTTAAAGTCTCTTTGGATAGTAAAAAAGAAAGTACAATCAATACAGGAATAGGTTTCTTTGACCATATGCTTTCTCAGATTGCAAGACATGGAAATATATTCCTTGATATTAATGTTAAAGGCGACCTTCAGGTCGATGAACACCATACCGTTGAAGACACTGGCATTGTCCTTGGCCGGGCAATCTCTGAAGCTATGGGCAATAAGGCTGGCATCAAAAGATATGGATTCTTCCTTCCAATGGATGAATCAGCCGCTTATTGTGCAATTGATCTCGGGGGACGTACCTTTCTTAATTTCAAAGCAGACTTTAAACGTAATACGGTAGGTGAATTCCCTACTGAACTTACTAAGGAATTCTTCCGCGCCTTGGCTTCTGGTATGAAAGCAAATATCTATCTCAGGTCAGCAGGGGAGAATGATCATCATAAAATTGAAGCTATCTTCAAGGCATTCGCTAAAGCATTGAATGAAGCCTGCAGACTTGATCAGCGTGCATCCGGGTCCCTTCCCTCAACTAAAGGCATTCTATGATTGCTATTATTGATTACGGTGCCGGAAATGTCGCTTCAGTGGCAAATGCAGTAACACGACTCGGCTTTTCTTTTATAATAACTTCGGATATTCACGAATTAGTTAAAGCTGAAAAAATTATATTCCCCGGTGTTGGTGAGGCCTCCTTTGCTGTTAATAGATTGCATGATAATAACCTATTCGGTTTCCTCCGGGAAATAAAAAAACCTATGCTCGGCATTTGTCTTGGTATGCAGTTGATGTGTGATCATTCTGATGAAGGAAATGTTAATGGACTCGGTATTTTCCCTTTATCGGTTGTCAGGTTTAAAAGCAGTGAAACCAAAGTCCCTCATATCGGTTGGAATACAGTTCATTATAAACCTGCCAATAAGTTGTTTAAGGATATAAAACAGGATGAGTTCTTCTATTTCGCAAACTCTTATTACGCTCCGGTTGATCAGTTAACTACTTCTGTTACTGAAAATAGAATCAGCTTCTCTGCTTCACTCGAAAAAGAAAATTATTTCGGTGTGCAGTTCCATCCTGAAAAATCTTCTGTCTCAGGTCTTAAAGTGTTAAGTAATTTTATCAATTATTGCTAAATTATATACCAAATGTTAATTATACCCGCTATTGATGTGTATGATAAAAAAACTGTCCGGCTTACCCGGGGGGATTTTAATCAAATTAAGTACTATCCTCTTTCACCCCTTGAACAAGCCTGTCAGTACGCAGATTTCGGTTTCACAAGAATTCATATTGTCGATCTTCTTGGTTCCGCCAAAGGTGAAGTTACTATCCTCGAAATATTAAAATCTATTAAAAACAAAACCCGCCTTGAAATTGAGTTCGGCGGAGGTATAAGAAATGCTGAAACAATTCAGTCATTGTTATCGGTAGGTATTGACAGGATTATTATTGGCTCTCTTGCTGTAAAAGATAAACTGTTGTTTGAGTCAATACTCAAAGCTTACAATCCGATGTCATTTATTATTTCTGCCGATGTAAACAATAGGAAAATTGCTGTTCACGGTTGGACCGAAACTACTTCCGTCTCCCTTAATGAGCATATTGACTATTGCTCCTCTCTTGGAATAAATCAGTTCCTTTGTACTGATATTTCCAAAGATGGTACCCTGCAGGGCACTAATACTCAGCTTTATTCAGAAATTATGAAGGATTACCCCTCTATCAGTTTGATTGCCTCTGGCGGAATAAAAGATATTCAGGATATCAAAACTCTGATGAAAATGAATATTTATGGTACTGTCGTCGGTAAAGCTATTTATGAAAATACAATTGACCTGAAGGAGTTAAGTACCCTTGCTTAGTAAAAGAATAATCCCATGCCTCGATGTTAAAAACAACAGGGTGGTCAAAGGAATTAACTTTATTAACCTTCGGGATGCCGGCTCTGCAGTTGAACTTGCAGAAGTCTATTCAAATGAAGGAGCTGATGAACTGGTGTTTCTCGATATTACTGCCTCAATTGAAAAAAGAAAAACTCTGGTTGAACTTGTTAAGGATATTGCCTCTGCTATTCAGATCCCATTTACTGTGGGCGGGGGAATCCGTAATCTTAAAGATATTGAGAATCTCCTGAAAGCAGGCGCAGATAAAGTCTCCCTTAATTCCTCTATCGTTACTGATCCACAGCTTATCACAAGTTCTTCAAAACAATTCGGTAGCCAGGCAATTGTAGCTGCTATCGATATTAAACAGATAAATAATTCGTACAAAGTCTTTGTAAAAGGGGGAACTGAAGAAACTGCTCTGGAAGGTTTACCCTGGTGCAAAAAGGTTGAAGAACTGGGTGCCGGCGAAATCCTTTTAACTTCTATGGATAAAGACGGAACTAAATCGGGCTTCGATATCCCTTTCCTCTCATTGTTAACGTCTAATGTCAATATACCTGTTATCGCTTCTGGAGGCGCCGGTTCCATGCAGCATTTCCTTGATTGTTTTAATAATGCAAATGTGGATGCCTGTTTGGCAGCTACTCTTTTCCACTTTGGCGAAATAAAAATAAAAGAATTAAAAAATTACCTTCAACAAAATAAAATACATGTACGGGTTTAATATGAAAAAAATACTCTTCTCTCCTGAGAAATTAAACTATGATAGACTCAATGGCCTGGTGCCTGCAGTCGTAATTGATGATAATACAGGCGTTGTCCTTATGGTTGGCTTTATGAACAAAGAATCACTCTCCATTACTAACGCTACCGGCAAGGTTACTTTCTATAGCAGAAGTCGAAAACAACTCTGGACCAAGGGGGAGAATTCCGGAAATTTCCTCAATGTCGTGGATATTAAAAGCGACTGCGATGACGACACGCTTCTCATAAGAGCAATCCCCGATGGCCCTACTTGCCATACAGGCGACTACTCATGCTTTAAAGAAGATCAATATCCCGGCATCTCCTTTATTAATGAATTGTATAGTATAATTCAATCAAGAAAAAAAAATATGCCCGCAGATTCATACACTACCAAACTCTTTAAAGAAGGGGAGAACAGGATTATTCAGAAAGTGGGTGAAGAAGCTATCGAAACTGTTATCGCGGCTATGGACAGGAATAAAAAAGATCTTATCAATGAAACCTCCGATCTTGTTTATCATCTATTAGTCCTTCTGGTTGAAAAAAACATAACAATAAAAGAAATAGCTGAAAATCTACAGAAAAGACATAAGACCGATTGATATTTTCCATCCGGCTGTCAGGATAATTCCCGTTCGCCGCATTATAATAAATTGTAAAATCAGCAGGATATATCTTTTGTAAAAACCACCATCTTGTCTGTATCCCTAAAGAACTTATTGCAATAAAAATAACTATTAAATATATCAGCCATTCAAAAATGGATATATTCTTGAAAACAACATCTGAAATAATTATCTCTTTAACCTTCTTCATTTTACTGCATCCTGTGGTATTGCCACAGGTCATTTCTCCTTAATACTATTTTATCAATAGATCAATATTTCTTATAGAATAGAAGGACTATTCCCTTTGATAAGTGGACTGTTCAAAATTAAAATAATTTTCCACTAACATCAATATTGTATTATCAGTTATCGGCATATATACACTTATTACCTTGTCTATGGAATTACAATATTAAATGAAAATTATATTTCATTATGCTCCTGCTTATTTTTACAATAGAGTTAACCATTTTCCCTAATTATTTGCTTTTTTATTCTTATCTTTGTATCGAAAAATGCCGTATAATGCATTTCCTTATCTGCGCCCATAGTTCAATTGGATAGAACGTTGGATTCCGGTTCCAAAGGTTGAGGGTTCGATTCCCCCTGGGCGTACTTTTTTTATGTTATCAATGGAAGATTATTAAATTTAATCTTAAATTTGCTTCCGTTGATTTTATTTTATTACCTAATCTTTATATTAAGGATCCTATTAAATGCTTACTAAAAGAAAAAAACTCTCCAAAAAAGAGATTAAAGAAGATAAACTCGTAACTACATACTATAAAGCCTATGGATATATCCAGGAAAATTTGAATCGCCTCGCTATCTATGCTGGCATTCTGGTTGTCGTTATTCTGGCAGTTATCCTCTACGCAAATAATAAAGCTAAAAACAATGAAACCGCTGGTACCGAACTTGCCCGTATGATGAGCTCTTATGATACAGGAAATTACCTCGAGGCTATTGAAGGAAGAGCTGGTACTAAACTAAGCGGACTTAAAAGCATCGTCGATAAGTACGGATCTACCGAAAATGGCGAAATCGCCAAAATATATATGGCCAATTCCTATAACAACTTGGGTAAATTGGATGAAGCTTATAAACTATATAAAGATTATAGCGGCAGCAACAAATTATTTAAGGCTACTGCAATAGCCGGTCAGGCTTCCTATCAGGCTTATCAAAAGAATTATGAAAAAGCAGCCGATCTTTATAAAAAAGCTGCCTTTGTTTCTGATGAAGATGTCCTCAATCCGGAATATCTCCTCCTGGCAGCTATAAATTATATTACAGCAGGCAAAAATTCTGACGCAAAAGAACTTTTCGCTAAAATTAAAAAAGATTACGCCACTTCTACTGCCGTTAGGGAAATTGATAAATATACCCTGCTCCTGGAACAATAATACATTTTTTACAATAAATGGCATCCATTAAAGATGCCATTTAAGTATAGATCTACCCTGTTTCATCTGTTCTCCATACCCGCAGAATACCCACAGAATACTCGCAGAATATAGATCATTGTACATCCTCTCTTAAAACTTGCCGGTTCCTCCTCTTATTTTCGCCAAATTCTGTGCTTTTTAGCATATAATGCCCCCTCTGAATACTATTCCCCTAAACTCAGGTTAGACTTCAAAATTAATTATATTAAAATTCACCTCCTTTTTGCCTGAAATGATGCAAAAATAGAAAAAAACACCCCGTTTTTTATAAAAAACCTGCAATTTCTATTATTTCATTTTATTGACATTGAACCCTTAAATCTATATTTTTTCCCCCTATTTAATCACTAACTTATCGACATTTATTTATGGCAGATACCTCTGATCTCAGAAATGGTCTAATTATTAAATTTAAAAATGATCTCTATACTGTAATCGAATTCCAGCACGTTAAACCCGGAAAAGGCGGCGCTTTCGTCAGAACTATGGTTAAAAATCTTAGAACCGGTAAGGTTCTCGATAATACTTTCCGCTCCGGTGAAACTATCGAAATAGTTAGGGTCGAAAGACGTAAGTATCAATACCTCTTCAGGGAAGGTGAATTCCTTGTCTGTATGGATAATGATACCTATGAACAAATAAATATCCCCGCTCAGCTTTTCGGAGATGGCGTCGACTACCTTAAAGAAGCAGAAGAGGTTGAACTCCTTTTCAATGGCTCCGAAATTATAAACGTCGATATCCCTATCTTCGTTAATCTGAAAGTAATTGAAACTGAACCGGGCTTCAGAGGCGATACTGCTACTGGTGCTGTTAAACCCGCTAAACTCGAAACAGGCGCTACTATTAATGTCCCCCTGTTTATTAATGTTAATGATGTTTTAAGAGTCGATACCAGAACTGGCGGCTATGTGGAAAGAGTAAAATCATAATTATTTGCAGGATTCAATATGGATCTTAATCTCATTAAAAAACTGATCAAGCTTTTAGAAACCAGCTCTCTCACTGACCTTGAAATTGAAGAGAATGACTTCAAAATTAAATTAGCTAAAAAAGTTAGTTTCTACTCTCCGGCCGATCAGTCCAATACAGTCCAGACTGTTTCCTCCTCCCTGGCTCAACCCCAGTCTGACCCTCAAACCCAAAAGAAATCAGACAAGGAAGAAGATCAGAATCAGCATATAATCCATTCCCCTATTGTTGGAACTTTCTATAGGGCACCTGCCCCTGATGCCGATTCCTTTATCCAGGTCGGGGATGTCGTTTCCCCCGGTACCGTCCTCTGCATTGTCGAAGCTATGAAACTTATGAATGAAATTGAAAGCGATGTAAGTGGCAAAATTATTAAGATCCTTGCTGAAAACGGTAAACCCGTTGAATTCGGTCAGCCCCTCTTCTTAATTCAAACTTAATCCCTTATTAAATAAAGAGATATTATTGTTTAAAAAAATACTGATTGCAAATCGGGGGGAAATTGCCCTTCGGATAATAAGAACTTGCAAAGAATTAGGTATTAAATCTGTCGCTGTTTATTCCGAAGCCGATAGGGACTCTCTTCACGTTACCTTTGCCGATGAAGCTGTATGTATTGGCCCCCCTCCAAGCAAGGATAGCTATCTTAAAATCCCTTCCATTATTTCCGCTGCCCATATTACCGGCGCCGATGCTATTCACCCCGGTTACGGGTTCCTCGCTGAGAATGCATATTTCTCCGAAATATGCTCTGAATCAGGAATTAAATTTATCGGCCCCTCTTCCGATATGATAAAAGCAATGGGGGATAAGGCTTTCGCTAAAAATACAATGAAGAAAAATGGCGTCCCCGTTATCCCTGGCAGCGACGGCGTTGTCCTCACTCCCGAAGAAGGAATATCTATTGCAAAAGAAATCGGCTTCCCTGTTATTATTAAAGCTTCCGCCGGAGGCGGCGGTAAAGGTATGCGTCTGGTCTATGATGAAAGTGAATTCCTGATTGCATTCCAGACTGCAAGCAATGAAGCTGTCTCCTTCTTCGGTAACCCCGATGTCTATATAGAAAAATATTTAGAGAATCCTCGCCATGTCGAAATTCAGATCATGGGCGACTCTCACGGAAATGTCTACCATTTCGGCGAAAGAGATTGCTCTGTCCAGCGCAGACACCAGAAACTCATCGAGGAATCTCCATCCCCTGCAATTGATGATTTCCTGAGAAATAAAATGGGGGAGACCGCCGTCTTAGGCGCTAAATCGGTTAACTATGAAGGTGCCGGCACTATTGAGTTCCTCCTCGATAAACATAAGAATTTCTATTTCATGGAAATGAATACAAGAATTCAGGTCGAACATCCCGTTACTGAACTCGTCTATGGCGTCGACCTTATCAGGCAGCAAATCCTTGTCGCTGAAGGTGAAAAAATTGATCGCCTGCCCCGTGAACCATTCGGCCATGCTATTGAATTCAGAATAAATGCCGAAGATCCCGATCAGAATTTCAGGCCCTCACCTGGTAAAATTATCTCTCTTAATCTCCCCGGTGGCTTCGGCGTCAGAATAGATACTAATATCTATCTTTCTTACACTGTTCCCCCTTACTATGATTCATTAATTGCTAAGTTGATCGTTTGGGGCTCAGACCGCGAGCATGCTATCGCAAGAGGTAAACGCTCTCTCGAAGAATTTGTAATTGAAGGTATCAAAACTACTATCCCTTTCCACCTTAAAGTTCTTGAGGATGAAAGATTTAAAAGTGGTAACTTTGATACCGGCTTTCTTGATGATTTTCTTAAATAATTTCTACTTTAATCTTATTTGAGGTTTTTATGAACTTTCCCGATAATATAAAATATACTAAAGACCATGAATGGATCTCCGTTCAGGGAAAAATTGGAACTATTGGCGTTACCGATTACGCTCAGGGCGAACTCGGCGATGTCGTCTTTATCGATATTGACTCCAATAAAACAGATATTAAATTAGGCGATTCTGTCGGTACTATTGAAGCTGTTAAAACCGTTAGCGATATCTATTCTCCTTGCAGCGGTAAAATCGTTGAAATAAATAAAGAATTACAAACCCGCCCGGAACTCGTAAATACCGACCCCTACAATTCTGGATGGATTGTTAAAATCGAAATGTCTGATCCGGCCGAACTGGACTCACTGCTCGATAGCAAAGCTTATAAATCATTAATCGGCAAATAAAATAGTAATTATTTCCTTACCTGTAGGATTTTTTGTTCTGATTTATTTCTATATTTCCTTTAATGAATTTACGGGTATAAGCCTTGGATATTAAGTACCAGATAGACTATAAGATTAAACAGGCCCGCGATTATCAGGCACAGGGGAAACCCCTTCATGCCCTTCAGTTTTATGAAACTGTGATAAATGAATATCCGCAGGCTACCGATGCCTATTTCGGCCTTGCCGAAGTTTATGAACAACTTGGCAATATTGCCCCCGCCGTCGAAGCCCTTAATGAGTTCCTTAATTCGGATCCTGAAAATAAACTTGTGCGCCTCTTCTTCGGTCAGTTCCTTTTAAGGAATTCCAGGTGGGAGGAAACTATAGAAGTCTTAAGCTTCATACTTCCTGAAGAAGAACCCGCTGTTAATTTCTTTATGGGCTATGCCCATTTTATGCTCGCCGAATATGAACTCGCTAAAATAAATTTCCAGAACTTTATCTCCCATTCTGAACAGTCGGAATTGTACCAGGAAGCTAATATTTATCTCGCAAAAACTGAAATTAAGCTGTGCAATTTTGATAAAGCCCTTATCTGCGCTAAACGGGCTGAGCTTATGTATTCTAATTACTGGGAACTTAATGCTATCTACGCTGAAATTTACTATAACCTCGATATGCATGCCCATGCTGTCTCTCCTGTGGAAAAGGCTATAAAATTAAATCCTAATGAACCCCGGGTGTATGAACTTGCCGGTAAAATATATTTTAAGCTCGGCGATTTTATTAAGGCAGAAAAGAATTTCCTCAAACAGATTGAAACTACTGATGAAGTATCTTCCGAAATCTATACCAAACTTGCAGATGCCTGCCTGCGGGGCAATAAAGCTAAAGATGCCCTCGTTTATTATGATATCGCTCTTACTATCGACCCGCTTAACCAATATGCTCTGGAAGGGAAAAAGTCCGCAGCTAATATTGTAAAAAATACTATTGTCTCTGATGGTCTCTAAATCCCTGCTATTCCTGCTTTTTACCGCAGTTATTATCTTCCCGCAAAGCAGCCCTGATAATAATATAAATACTGAATTTCAAATCGGCGTAAACTTATTTCAGTCGTACCAGAATGATGAGGCATTACAGGTATTTTCCCGTATAGCAGATGAAGAATTTAATAAGCGCACTACCGCCGCTCTTTTATTTGAAGGAAAAATTAACCTCCTGAAATCTTCTGAACAGGAAGCTCTGAAATCTTTTGATAAACTCTTTCTCGAATATCCTTTAAGTATCTATATAGATGAAGCCCATATGTGCTTAACCGGGTATTATCTCGATAAAGCTATGTACGGTAAATCGTTAACACAGTTATGCCTGCTTCTTTTAAATACTAAATCTTTTCAGTATGACAGTCTTGCCAGAACTCTTGGCGAAAAGATAACTCTGCTCCATATGGATAATGAAAGTCTCGATACCTTGCTTAGTAATCTTACCTTTCCTAAAGACCATACCTACCTTTTATGGCTCAAAGGAAAATTAAACTTATTAAAAAATAATCGCGGTATCGCTAAAGAATGCTTTTCCGAAATAGTATCTGATTATCCCGGCTCCTTTGAAAAACCCTATGCTGAAGCCTTGTTGGCAAACCTTAATCTGGCTGATGAAAATACCGGCAACCTTATGGGTGTCATGCTTCCTGTTTTTAATGATCATAGGGATTCCTCTTTTACCGATCCTTCCGTCCAGATTCTTGAGGGAATTAAATTTGCTGTCTCTGAATTCAATAATAGCTCTGATAGAAAAATAGGCCTGCTCATCAGGGATACTGAAAGAAAACAGGATCAAATCAAAAAGATTAAAGAAGAATTCGATAAGATCCATAGTATTAAAGCTATTATCGGACCAGTCTATAGCGATGAAGTAAAAGCTGCCCTTGAAATATTCAAAAATTCGAATATTCCTATAATCTCACCTACTGCTACTGAAAACGATCTTACTTCATCATATTCTAATTTTTATCAGGCGAATCCCTCCTTTATTCTTCGGGGCAGGATAATGGCACAGTATATTTATTTTGTGGAAAATAAAAAGAGAATGGCAATCCTTTCGGCAGATGAAGAAAATTCTTCTTCCATAGCTGCTGCATTTAAGGATGAGTTTAAAAAACTTGGCGGCAAAATTATTGTCGAAGTCTCCTATTCAAGTAAATCGTATGACCTTAATTCTCAAATATCTAAAATTAAGTCAAAAATAAAAGAAATTGAAGGTCTCTATGTTCCATTGACCGATAAAGCCGATGCCCCTGTCATTCTCTCCCAGCTTGAACAGCATGAAATAAATATTAATTTATATGGAAATCAGGAGTGGCTCTCTGCCAAAGGATTTGAATCCTCTTCCACATTAAGCAATCAGCTTATCCTTACCAGCGACTATTTCCTGGATTATGACGATTTTAATTTCCAGGAATTCAATAAGTCCTTTCATCAGAAAACAGGTATGGACGCTACCCGTAATGTTTTATATGGATATGATGCCGCAAAATTTGTGCTTGAATATTTTAAAGATAAAGATCCGGATCGTAATACTTTAAGCGTTGAAATGGAATCGGGTAAAATCTATAAGGGGTATCACAATAATATAATTCTCGGCTCTCAAAGAGTAAATAAGTTTTTAAATATTATACGTTATAAGGATGGTAAATTTCAATTAGTTGATAAGTTCAGTATAGGGGAATAATAAAAATAATTATTTGTGGGAGTAATTATATGCGGGTTAAAGATCTCCCTCTTGATGACAGACCGCGGGAAAAATTGTTATTAAGAGGATCACAAAGCTTAAGCGATGCCGAGCTTTTAGCAATATTGCTAAGAACTGGCACAAAAGGGAAGTCGGTAATCACCATTTCTCAGGAATTAATTACAGAAAATGAAAACCTCGCTGTTCTGGCATCCAAACATCCTTCTCATTTTATTAAGAAGGAAGGGATAGGCAAAGGTAAAGCTGCTTCACTATTAGCTGCCTTTGAAATTAGCAGGAGGATTTTATCACAGAACAAGAATTATTCTGAGAAAAAAATCACATCACCTCAGGATGTAGCGGAAATGTTCATCCCTCTTCTAAAAGATGAACTCAAAGAAAAGTTTCTCCTTATCTCCCTTAATTCTGCTAATAAAATTATTAAGTACGATATTATCTCAATCGGCAACCTTAATTCTAGCATCGTTCATCCAAGGGAAATATTCAAGACCGCCATTGAAAATTGTTCTGCCAGTGTGATCTTGATGCATAACCACCCCAGCGGAAATCCTGAACCCTCTAATGAGGATATCTCTATTACTAAAAAACTCGTGGAAGCCGGAAAAATGCTCGATATCCCTGTTTTTGATCACATTATCCTGGCGGGAAACACCTATACTAGTTTCGTGGAACGTAGACTTATTTAAATAAATTGTATTTTACGTCATTATTCCCTTTATTTTCAATGACTTAACTTGAATTTAACTTTAAAAATAGTTATATAATAAGGTCATTTTTTAATGACCTTATTACTTGAATGAATAAGAATGAATATTTCATCAATTTCCGGATAATATATAAAACCATAATGGAGGTTATATGAAACTAACGCATGTTATAAAACACTCTTCTATTGTCGCTTCTTTTGTTGTGGCCACCGCATTTATGAGTGGTTGCGGAGGACTTAGTGACACTCAAATTAACGATTTAAAAAATTTGAGAGCTGATGTAAGCACTCTGCAGACACAAGCAAATTCCTTGAAAGATCAAAGATCCAGTCTTGAGAAAGAAATAGCTGACAAGAATGCTAAACTTGAGCAATGCAATAAGGAAAAAGAAGAAACTAAGGCTAACCTTGATAAATTGCCTAAATAACTATTAATAAAAAAAATTGATTTGGAGGAATTTTATGAAATTCAGTAAATATTTTCTTGGCGTACTCTCTCTCATGCTGATCTTCTCTTTTTCTCTGCTTGCGCAGGAAAAGATGACAAAAGACGAATGGGAAGCTGAAATGGCTCGTCTAAAAACTCAAAAAGAAAGTTTGACGACTGAAATTACTACTTTAAATACCGATATTACTAACCTTACCGCTCAGAGTAAGGGCATCCAGAATTATGATGATTGTATGAATGAACTTTATACAATGATCGGTGCTTCAAAATCTGATGTCGATAATTTCGGTAATGCTGTTAATGAATTAAGCGGAAAGATCAATAGGAAAGAAGGACCTAAAGCTGACAGACAAAAAGATCTTAATGCCCTTAAAATGAATAAGATTAGTGCTTTACCGGAATACTTCGATAAAGTCCAGAACCAGATGCAGAAAGATCTGGATTCTTGGGTCGAAGAACCTACCGTAAAGAGCTATACTGTCGTTAAGGGCGACTGCCTGTGGCGGATTGCTAAAAAGCCGGAACACTATGGAAATGGTTTTGCTTGGCCTGTTATTTATAGCGCAAACCGCGACCAGATTAAGAATCCTGATTTGATTTTCCCTAAACAAACCTTTAAGATCCCTAATCTTACAGAAGAAGAAAAATCTAAATATGAAAAACTGAAAATGAATTATAAACCCGCTCCTGTTCAATAATTCTGGTATTTAGTATCTTAATGTGTTTTATTTAATAATTAAAAACCCCTATCACAACTTTATGATAGGGGTTTTTGCTGTTTAAAAAATATGACTGCTATAGAAAAACGACTTGTATTGGAAAATGTAAATATGCTTTCCCTCCTGGGATTGAATGACGCAAACCTTCGCCTTCTCGAGGATCGCTTTAACTCCTCAATCACTGTGAGAGGGGATAATGTTATTATCAAAGGTGTCGCTGAGGAAATCGAATCAATCGAAAAAGTGTTTAAGGAAATGATCTATGTCCTCAATACTAATAATTCCCTCAAATCCTCTGATGTCGAAACTATCCTTGACCTTACTATAGAGGGGAAAGAAATAATCAGCGGCAAGGAATTCGATTCCATCGTTCTCTATACTAAAAATGATGTTATTAAAGCCCGTACTCCCGGCCAGCAGAGATATCTGGAGATGGCTGCAAAAAATGATATCTGCTTCGCTATAGGCCCCGCCGGTACCGGTAAAACCTATCTCGCAGTTGCTTTGGCTATATCAGCTCATAACAGGGGTATCGTTAATAAAATTGTCCTTGCCCGCCCTGCAGTCGAAGCAGGCGAAAGCTTGGGATACCTTCCCGGCGACTTCAGGGAAAAGATCGATCCCTATCTCCGCCCCCTCTACGATGCCCTCGATGATATGATGCCTACTGATAAACTTAAGGGCTATATAGAAAAGAAAATTGTTGAAATAGTTCCCCTTGCATATATGCGCGGTAGGACTCTTAATAATGCTTTCGTTATTCTCGATGAAGCACAGAATGCTACCGATATGCAAATGAAAATGTTCTTGACTCGGTTAGGCGTTAGCTCTAAAGCAATTGTAACAGGCGATATTACACAAATCGATCTTCCCTCTAAAACTCAAAGCGGACTTATTCAGGCAAAAGAAATTTTGCAGGGAATTGAAGGAGTTGGGTTTATTTACTTTGAAAAATCAGACGTTGTAAGACACCGCCTGGTCAAAGAAATAATCAATGCCTACGAGAAACGGGGCGTAACTAAATAGAATTATTTTATATCTTTCTTGCTCTCGTTCCAGAATACATCCATCTCTGCCAGGTTCGATTCATTAATCTTTTTACCTGTTTCAATAATTCTCTTTTCTACAAATGAAAACCTCTTAATAAATTTCTCATTCGCACTGCGCAGTGCATCTTCAGGATTGATCTTTAAGAACCTTGAATAGTTTACCATTGCAAAAAATACATCCCCAACTTCCTTTTCCAGTTCTTCCCGCGTTTCTTCTCTTTCAGAAACATGCATCTCTTCTATTTCTTCTATAACCTTCTTCCATACGTCTTCTTTCTTTTCCCAGTCAAATCCTACCTTTGATGCCTTTTCCTGCAAACGGAATGCCCTGTATAACGATGGCATGTTTATAGGCACTCCCTCAAGTACTGAACTCCTTCCTTCAGTCAGTTTTATCGCTTCCCAGTTGGTTTGAACATGATCTGCTCCTGTAACTGTTGTATCACCGAAAACATGTGGGTGCCTTCTTATTAGCTTTTCATTTATAGAATCTATCACATCCGAAAGTGTAAAATGATTATTCTCTTCCGCTATCTGTGAATGAAATAATATATGCAGAAACAAATCACCAAGCTCTTTCTTTAGCTCTTCGTAATCTTTGTTGTCAATTGCTTCTACAACTTCATATGCCTCTTCAAGTGTGTTTGACTTGATCGAATCATGGGTCTGCTCTCTGTCCCACGGACATTCTATCCGTAACTTTTTTACTATTGCTACAAATTCTTTAAATTTATACTCTAACATCTATATCCTTGTTTTAATAAGGCATTAAAAATAACAAATTAGTAATTAAAAGGTGCTAACAATGATTGAACAGAAATTAAAAGAACTTGGATACTCGTTGCCCGAACCGGCTAAACCCCTTGCAGCATATATCCCCGCTATGAAAATAGATAAGATGGTATATACGTCAGGACAGCTCCCCAGCGTCAACGGCCAGCTTATGTATAAAGGTAAAATAGGATTTAACTTTACCGAAGAAGATGGACAGAAAGCTGCCGTACTCTCTCTGTTAAATTGCCTCGCCGTTATTAAAAGTGTCTGCGGTGATCTGGATCAGATTGAACATGTCGTTAAACTTACTGCTTTCATTAATAGTGCGGATGGATTTACAAATCAGCCTAAAGTTGCAAATGGTGCCTCGGAACTGCTTCTTAAAATCTTCGGTGAAGCAGGAAAACATGTCCGCAGCGCTGTTGGCGTTAATGAATTGCCTCTTGACGCTGCCCTGGAAATTGAAATGACGGTTAAGCTCAAATAGACCAATACCCCCCTTATGCCATTGAAAGGTTGATCTATTTATGCTTATATTTGCATTGTTAAAATAGCTGATGCTTAATCTCAATTTATCATTGATTTTGATTTATCTTTTATTTTATATTGTGAAGGATATTAAGGTATTAAAATGAAAAAGATTATTTTATTATTTATTATCGGATTTACATTAACAGGCTTTGCACAATATAAGAGTTCAGGTTTGGATAATCCGAGTGTTAAGGATGGCATTATCGATCATTCCGCAAGCGGTAATCTGTTTGGCTTTCTGAATTCAGATAATTTTCTTATGAAACATTCTTATGATCTGTCATATTCTGCTTTCGGAGGCCAGGGATTTGCCTTGGGCGTTTATACTAATAGCATGTTTTTCAAAATTATCCCTAACCTGAACGTCCAGACAGATATTAGTATTGTTAATTCTCCTTATAGCACTCTCGGAAAGAACTTTCAGAATAACCTGAATGGTATCTATCTTAGCAGAGCTGCCATAAATTACCAGCCGTTTAAGGATGTTTCGATCTCCCTCCAGTACAGGAACCTGCCCGGGACTTATAATCCTTATCTCTATAATGGATTTACCCCGATGTTAGGTTTTGATAGGGACTACAGTCCATGGGGCTATTAATAATTATGAGACTTTAAGTGAAGGAAATTTCCCAACCGGGTAAACCTGAGAAAAATACCGACGCAAAGAAACCGACTGCTAATCTTTTATTAAACATTATTATATTTCTTCTTATTGTAGTAGTGGGCTTTCTCTCATTTTCAATAATAAGTAAAATTAAAAACAATAGTCATAAAGTTGTTCTTCCTGAAAGTAAATCAGTACCTTCTGCTATAATTCAGCTGGAAGTGCTTAATGGCTGCGGTGTTTCCGGTGCGGCAGAAAAGATTACCGATTTCCTTAGAAATAACCATGTAGATGTCGTTCAGATGAAAAACTACATTTCATTCGATATCGAGAAATCTCTGGTTATCGATAGGACGGGTAATAGGGCTAACGCTGAAAAAATTGCCGATATCCTCGGCATTGATAGGAAGAATATTATTCAACAGGTAAATTCTGACTATTTCCTTGATGTCTCCTTGGTAATCGGAAAAGATTATAATCAGCTAAAATCAAATATTAAATGAGGTTGAATGAGTAATAAAATTATTGATAGAATTGTTGAACTCATATTTACTAAAAAGGGGTATGATGTTAAAATCCTTGACCTCAGGTCCTTAACCGCAATCGCAGATTATTTTATTATCTGTAGCGCGGATTCTGATACTCAGGTAAAAGCAATCGCCGATGAAGTCGATAAAAAAATGAGGGAAGAAGGTGTCCGCAGCTGGCATACAGAAGGTTATAGGTCCTTAAACTGGGTATTGATTGATTTTGTTGATATTGTCGTGCATGTATTCAAAAAAGAATCACGTGATTATTATAGCTTGGATAAACTCTGGGGAGATGCTCCGGTTGTCGTAGCCGAAGATCCGCTCCTTAAATTACCGGTAAAGAAAAAACCGGGGCGCCCTAAAAAAATTAAAAGTGATCTTTAATTCCTTATCTTATACGGGACTCATTTGAAAAGATATCTTCATTCTTTATTTGATAAAGCATCTTCACGTTTAGATTATCTCAAAGATTTAACACTGCATTTTGAAATTCCGCCTAATAATGATTTCGGCGATCTCTCATGCAATGCCGCTCTTCTGCTATCTAAAAAATTAAAAAGAAACCCGCGCACCCTTGCTGCGGAGATCCTTGAAAATTTGGAGATCGATAAAAATATAATTTATAAAACTGAAATAGCAGGCCCCGGTTTTATCAATTTCTTCTATACTCCTGCCTTTGTAACAGGTATTATCGCAGAGGTTCTTGAAAAAGGGGATAATTACGGCAGATCAAATAAATTTGAAGGGAAAAGAGCTAATGTCGAGTTTGTCTCTGCAAATCCTACCGGCCCCCTTACTGTTGGCCATGGCCGTAATGCTGTCTGCGGCGATACTGTTGCTAATCTCCTTGAATGGGTCGGTTATAAAGTCGACCGCGAGTATTATTTCAATAATGCCGGTCGGCAGATGAGAGTACTTGGCGATTCCGTTCGGCTCCGCTACCTTGAACTGCTGGGTGAGGAAGTACAATTTCCCGATGAGTATTACCAGGGCGAGTATATTAAGGACATCGCAGAGGAAATTAAAAATGAATTCGGCGCCTCCCTTAAAAATGAACCTGCCGAAGGCAAGTTCAAAATTAAAGCGGAACAGGAAATATTCGCCGATATAGAGAAATCTCTTATTTCTATCGGAATTAAGTTTGACCTTTTCTTCAACGAGAATCTCCTCTACTCCGATAAGAAAATAGAATCCCTGCTCGGTAGGTTTAAAGAGAAAAATCTTTCTTACGAAAAAGATGGGGCAGTCTGGCTTAAACTTTCTGAGCTTGGCAATGAACAGGATAAGGTTATTGTTAAATCTACCGGCGAACCAACCTATAGGCTGCCCGATATCGCTTACCATATTACTAAATTTGAACGCAATTATGATCTGATAATCGATCTCTTCGGCTCCGATCATAATGCTACTTATCCCGATGTCGTGGCCGGCCTTCAGGCCTTAGGATATGATACTTCTAAAATGAAGGTACTTATCCACCAGTTTGTCACTATCGTGGAGAATGGTGAAATTGTTAAAATGTCTACCCGTAAGGCAAACTACATAACTCTCGATGAACTCGTCGATGAGGCAAAGGCTGATGCAGTCAGGTATTTCTTTAATATGAGGAATATATCTTCCCATATGAACTTTGATCTTGCCCTTGCTAAAAAACAGTCGGATGAAAATCCTGTATTCTATCTGCAGTACGCTCACGCAAGGATATGCTCTATCCTGAAAATGGTTAGCGAACAAAACCTCGTAGCATCAACAGCTAATCTGCATCTCCTTTCTACTGATGTGGAAATACAGCTTATCAAAAAACTACATCAGTTCAGCGAGGAAATCTTAAATGCTGCTCTTCAGTATGAAATTCATCATATCTGCGTCTATCTCGAAGAGCTCGCTGCTATATTCCATAAGTTCTATACGTTTTGTAGAATACTCGGTACTGAAAAAGATCTTGCCGAAGCTCGGTTGGCTCTTATCGGTGCAGTTAAAATTGTTATTAAGAATGGACTTAAAATTTTGGGTGTCAATGCCCCTGATAAAATGTAGCTAATCTGCAATTGCTATAGAAGCTGCATAAATAATCCCGGCTCCTTTATTCTTCAGTGTCCTTCCTAATTCTGATACCGTGTTTCCGCTCGTTATAACATCATCAACTATAAGAATGTTTTTCCCGGAAATACTTTCATTATTATTAACCTTAAATGCTCCTTTAATATTCCTCTCCCTTTCCTGTATATTCATAGATGTTTGGGTTTCAGTAAATTTAATCCTCTTAACACTCCCTTTATCCAGCACCTTCTTTATTCTCCTGTTTACCCCCCTGGATATATAATATGATTGATTGTATCCTCTTTCAGCTTTCTTGAGTTGATGAAGCGGGACTGGAATTATAAGATCAAATTCCCGGGTTAGTCCAACATTCAGTAATTTATCCCCGAGTAGTTTGCCCAATGATTCACCGGCTCTGAAATTATTTCCATATTTAATTGAATGAATTATCCTCTGTAATTCCTTATCTTTTTCAAATACAAAAAGAGATGTGAATTCGGAAATTATTCCCCCTGTCTTGAATTTCTTCTGATATTCATAATTTATACGTGTAGTATCTGCACGTAGGA
This sequence comes from Ignavibacteriaceae bacterium, assembly GCA_031292455.1. Lineage (GTDB taxonomy): Bacteria > Bacteroidota > Ignavibacteria > Ignavibacteriales > Ignavibacteriaceae > Fen-1301. The sequence continues at coordinate 15,986 of JARLHC010000159.1, read as the reverse complement.
TTTTATTTAAACAACTTATACAAATGCACTCTTCGCTTAATTTTAATTTGTTATTGCACGAAGGGCAAATCCTGGGAAGACAAAAATCCAGGAGCTCGGTTATAAAATACATTTTATTAAAAGTAATCCCCGCAAATATTACTTAATAAACCCGTCTATAACATGCCGGAACGTTTCCTTATAAACCACTCAAGTGAAAAAATAAGAATTGTTAATCCCAAAAGCCACTCGTTTGACCAAAGATTTATTTCACTTACATTAAGCTTTTCTTTCGACGATTCTCTGTTCAGTTTATTTAGTATGGTAAATAATTGTGAATAGTCATTATATGTAAAAAACTTGCCCCCTGTCTCTCCTGCAAGTGAACTTAAGAACTCATAGTTCATCCTTGGATCAGCCATCTCCACATCTATATCCCCCACATTAAATTTACCTGCATCAGTTCCCAGTTTCTTCTGTCCCTCTAAAGCTGAACCTGAAAATGAATAATCCCCCGGCTTGGTTGTCTGGAATCTTCCTTCATATAAACCATTTCCCAAAGATGCTAACTTAATCTCATTTTTCTGATCACCGCTTGCAATATTAACCGTTACATCTGCATCGGAAACAGGATTAAATAAATCATTGTACACTTCCCCTGTAAATTCTATCTCCTCTCCCGGTGAGTAAACTTTCTTCGTTGTTTTAATCCTTACTTGCTTTTCTTCCTCCGATGAGTGAAGCCATTTTACTGAATTACTTATAAACCTGTCAAAAAGATCCAGGTCCTTCGTTGCAGTTTGCAGTTTCCATTTCCATATATCCTTTGCCAGTACGGTAACCGATCTTTTATTCCCTATCCTCTTTGTTAAAATAAGCGGGGAATTCATGGGGATGTTATTAACCTTGGTGCGCGCAATTACTTCAGCTTCTGGCTTGGCACTAAATTCACTGCTTATTTGAAGTACAGGCGGAAGGTTATTCCATGCACTAATAACATCTAAAGAATTATTCTGCAGTAAAGGATTTTTCAGCTGATTGGAAGAAATGTTCGGCTGTACTTCTATAAATCCCTGCCCCGGTCTGTTAATTGAAAATGACAGATCTCCCGATAAATATTTCAGCTTGTTCACATCTACTGCATCTGTAAAAACAAAAAAGAATGGTCTGTTCCTTGCCAGTACTCTTTTAATCAGATCATCCGGTACTTCCTTTGAAGGGAAACCCACCATAAAAAAAATATCTGCGCTGTCTATCATTCTTTCAGGGTTATTCTTTTCAACCGTTTTGCCGGGTGCTATGAATGTTAAACTGCTTACCGATAAGTTCTCATCGGATTGAAGCACCGTTTTAATAATAGTTAGATCAGGTGAGGGTGCACCGCTTAAAATATCTATCTTTATTTTATTGCTTAATACATTAATGAATATTATCTTTTTATTGTTCGCTGTAGTAAACTCTCCCTGCATAGGGGTTACTGCAACCGTTAATTTCTTTTCTCCCCCTTCCTTTGGCGTATATGTAAACTCCTCGTTCTGGATTCCGTCTTCATTTAATATAATATTCCTCTGCTCAATCGGCCTTTCATTCTCCAATAATGATATGCTTGTGCTTTTTCCTGCAAAACCTTTATTGGCAACTGATACCACTATGGAAGTCGGCGTTCCTGCATAAATATACTCGTTATAAAGAACATTTTTAATCTCGATGTCATTTCTTCTTGTGCTGTCACCTATGCCTATCGTAAATACCGGTATTCCCATTTTCTCTGCCGTATAAACAGGATTGCTTCCCTCCGTTATTACACCGTCACTGATAATTGTAATCGCCGAAATGTTTTGCTCGTCCTTCTTTATCCCGGAAAAGATATTTGAGAAATTAGTTGTCCCTTCAGAAAAGTTTATCTTCTCCATGCTGTCGGCTTTTACCCCCTTTACACTGCTTCCGAATGTGAAAATGCCTGGCCTGTCATCCAGCTTGCCGGAGGAGATTTCCTTTATAAAACTTTTCATGTGTCCCGTCCTGTCCGTACCGTCAGTAATCTGGATAGATCTTGAGTTGTCAAGAAAGATTAGGTTTACCGGTTTGATCGTTAATTTCTTGGTCAGACTTAGCTTGGGTTCAAATACTATGAATATTATTAACAGAAGTCCTGATGCCCTTAATATAGTCAGTAGATTTTTTCTGGCAGGACTTACAGCAGGTACTGTGTACTTGTATGTGTAATATGCATAAAGTACTAAAAGGATCAGCGCGGATATAAAAAATAAATAGTTGAATGAAAAAGTCAGGCTGATCTTTTCAAATCCAAACATATCCCTAATCCATTAGCCGTTCTATATTCCAGCTCTTCATTTTCTCGTATGATGCATAATCTGTTAAGTCAAAGTGGATTGGAGTTATTGATACATAGTTATTTTTTATAGCTGCTTGGTCGGTTTCAATTTCAGTATCTAAAGTAGTCAGATTTCCGGTCAGCCAGTAATAATTCCGGCCGTTTGGATCTACTCTCTGCTCATAAATATCGTCCCATTTGGATTTTCCCTGTGTGGTTAAACAAATCCCTTTTATCTCCTCTTCGGGTACATCGGGTACATTTACATTTAGCAGTGTGCCCGTCGGAAGGTCACTCCCTCTCATCTTCTTTGCTAACATCCGGGCAACCTTTCCGCAATACCTGAAATCAGTTCCTGTATGGCTGGTAAGCGATATCGCAATTGAAGGTATTCCCATAATTGATGCTTCCCGCGCAGCAGAAACAGTTCCGGAATAAATTATATTAATCGCAGTGTTGGAACCTTTATTAATTCCCGAAACTACAAGATCCGGTGTCTCCTTTAATATATTCCTTACTCCTATTTTAACACAGTCTGCAGGAGTACCGTTAACCGCATATCCAAAGAACTTCCCGTTTTTATCATAATTGATAACCCTTAACGGTATCTGCATCGTTATCCCGTGGCCTACACCGCTTTGCTCTTTTAATGGTGCTATTATCGTTACTTCACCAATTTCCCTTAAGGCATCTGCAAGTACCTGTATTCCCGGTGCTTCAATGCCGTCATCATTTGTTACTAAAATTTTCAATATTTTCCCTATAATAATTAAGAAACCGGGTATCAATATAATATATACCGCTGTTACTCTCAATGAAGCTTTCAGGTCTATAAGTTGAATTATTTTATTAAATTGTTTCCTAAAAATATTAGTATATGGTAGTCCTCAAATCCCGTATTTTCTCCGATTTCCCCGAAATTTCCTTTGGCTTCAGCACAAAGATTGGCTTGAATAGGAACGCTCCCTTCTATTTTAATATGTCCCTTACCGGTTTGGATAATAAGGAAATTGTTCTTGAAAACAGGACAGCTTTTTTTAACTATATGGGCCTCTCCAATAACGATGTCGTTCTTCAAAAACAAATACATAGCGATATTATCACTTATGTCGATAAAGGAGGATCGATCGGCCAAAGCGATGCCCTCATTACCGGTAAATTTAATCTGGGACTCGCAGTAAGCACCGCCGATTGCGTCCCCGTCTTCATTTATGATAAAGAAAATAAAATTATCGCAGGTGTCCATTCGGGATGGCAGGGCACACAAAAGAAAATAGTCCGGAAAACAATCCGCCGGCTTTTCGATGATTATAATTCCAAACCCGCAAATCTCTTTATCTATATAGGCCCTTCTATTTCACAGAAGAACTATGAGGTCGACCCGGATGTAGCTCACCTTTTCGATAATAAGTACCTTGAACCCAAAGGGGATAAATATCTCCTTGATGTCGCCGTAGCAAATTATGATATGTTATTGGATGCCGGTGTGCCCCCGCAAAATATCCAGAAGTCTATTCTCTGCTCTTATGAAATGAAAAACTTGCTCCAATCCTATAGGAGGGATGGAATAAATTCCGGAAGATCATTGGGCATCATTGTCCTGAGGGATAAAAATGCAGGGTAATATCTTAACAGTCGTCGCTGTCTATCTCCTTACATGCATGATCTGGGGCTCCACATGGCTTGCCATTAAAATCGGGCTCGAGTCCATTCCCCCTATAATCTCCGCCGGCTACCGCTTTACCCTGGCTTCCCTTCTCATTCTCGGTGTAATATCTTTACGAAAAATTAAAATACAAACTGATCGTACCGCCATCCGGCTCTACCTGTTAATGGGTTTCTTCTCGTTTGTGTTTCCGTACGGACTTATTTATTGGGCCGAACAATTTGTACCGTCAGGACTTACCGCAGTTATTTATGCTATATACCCTTTTTCAATTGCCATATTCTCTTTCTTCATGATTCCCTCTGAAAAGATTGGCATTAATAAAATTATAGGTATAATTATTTCATTTATCGGACTGTTTATAATCTTCTCTGAAAACTTTACTGGGAACCTGGATAATTATATTGTAGGAATGATCGTTGTAATATTAAGCGCAATAATGCAGTCTATGGTCGCCGTTTCAATAAAAAAATATGGCCACCATCTGCACCCCTTATCAATGAATTTCTTTCCCATGCTTATCGCCGGTATTATCTTAACCGTATATGGATTTATTATCGAAAGCCATTTGCCAATAAAATATGACTATAAAGCATTTTTATCTGTATTTTATCTGGCTTTATTTGGCAGTTTAATTACATTTACATCCTATTATTGGCTAATTAAAAGAGTTAATATTATTATAGTGTCGCTTATTACTTTTATTACTCCCATTTTGGCCCTGTTGTTAGGATGGTTCTTTTATAGAGAGGAATTATCCCCTCATCAATTAACAGGATGTATTCTCGTGCTCATTGGTCTTTTAACAGCAATTTTTGGAAATATAAGAAAGGTAGCATTCAAACAAATATGATGAATATAATACGGATAAGAAAAGCTTCATTCTACGGTTACCATGGCGTTATGTCCGAAGAACAAAATGTGGGCGGAAAATTTGAAGCGGATGTCGATCTATATACCGATTTTAGCAAAGCAGCTGCAACCGATAGCTTGAAGGAAACTACAAGTTACCATGAAGTTTATAAGTTGTTGTATCACATGGCTCTTGAGGAAAAATATTATTTAATTGAAACTCTCGCAGTCAAAGTAGCCGATGCTCTCCTTACCCGCTTTCCTAAAGTTCAGAAGGTCGCTGTAAGGATAAGAAAAAATAATCCTCCCCTCGGCGGCGTTACCGATGGCGTCGAAGTGGAAGTAATTAAATCCAGAGATGAACTTTAGAAATCGGTTCATAATGCCGGAATGATAATAATCAGATCAATGGGAAAAGAAAATTTATCTTATATCGCACTGGGCTCTAATAAAGGGGATAGGTTTCAAAACCTGTCTGACGCTCTTCATGAAATAAGGCAGGATCGGAACAATTCTATTGTTAATATCTCCTCCATTTATGAAACTCTCCCTTATGGTTATAAAGACCAGCCTAATTTTTATAATGCCGCCGCTCAAATTAAAACCACCCATGGCCTTATAGAATTACTCGATCTCCTTAAATCAATAGAAAAAAAAATTGGAAGGGTGGATACTATCAGATGGGGGCCCCGGGTCATAGACCTCGATATTCTGTTTTATAACAATATCATCTTCTCTAATGAACGGATAACCGTGCCCCATAAAGAAGTCGCTAAAAGAGACTTTGTCCTTATCCCTCTTAATGAAATTGCCCCTGATTATTATCACCCTGCTTTAAATCAAAAAATTAGTGATATTTGTATTGTGGAATCTGAAAAAACAGTTATTGGCAAAATTCAACAAAAACTAATATGACTGGAACTAAATTGGAAGAATCTTCTGAAATAAAATATATCGCTATCGAAGGCGTAATCGGTGCCGGAAAAACATCACTCGCTAAAAAAATTAAGGACCGCCTTAACGCCCATATTATCTATGAACAGTTCGAGCAAAACCCTTTCCTCGAAAAGTTTTATAACGACCGGAAAAGATATGCTTTCCAAACACAGATGTTCTTCCTTATTAACCGCTATAAACAACAGCAGGGACTTGATCAGCAGGACCTTTTTAATGAATATGTAATTTGCGACTATACTTTTGAAAAAGACCGTATCTTTGCCTACCTCAACCTTAGCGGCGAAGAATTAAAATTATACGAAAGTATCTTCCCACTCCTTAGCCGTGTCCTCAGGAAACCCGATCTCGTCGTCTTCCTTCAGTCAAATGTCGATCGGCTCATGTATAATATCAAAAAAAGAAGCAGGAAAATTGAACGCAATTTGACAAGAAGCTATATCGAAGAATTAAGCGAAGCTTATAATTACTTTTTCTTCAGGTACACAAGCACTCCATTGCTTATTGTAAATTCTACTGAACTGGACTTTGTCAATGCAGATAGTGATTTCGATGAGTTATTTAACCAGATCTTCCGTAAAGACAGAGGCTTTACGGAATATTTCAAACCAGAATCGAGGATTATAATTTAATGTATAGGTTGTTTTTTTATTTTCTTGTTTTTTATCTGATATATAGAGGCATATTGTTCTTTGTCCGGCTCTTTTCTGAAATGAATAAAAAGAATGTTAATGGCCCGGCTGCACCGGATTCTAAATTTAAAGACGTTGAGGAAGCACATTTTACTGAAATAAAAGATGATAAGAATAAAGATTCTCAGTAATGGCTGGAAACACAATCCTAAATAAACTTATCTATGATTTTTTCAGGAAATATGAAGTCCCGGAAATTAAAGACAATTATGATTTGGGAAGTCCTTCCCGATTTATTGTTATCAGGCAGCATAACCAGCTCGGCGATCTTTTAGCATGTGTCCCTCTCTTCCGTGCAATTAAAGAGAAATATCCCCATGCCCATATTACTGCCATTACAAGCCCCTCTAATTATCGCGGACTCTTAAAAAATAAATATATCGACCGGCTTTTCATTTTCGATAAAAAGAAATTGCTTAACCCCGGCTACTTTAATAGTCTCCATAAACTGTTAAGTGAAAAGTACGATGTAGCAATAGTTCCTGTAACAATCTCCATCTCCTTTACAAGCAATATCCTTGCAAGGTTCGCTAATGCTAAGATTCGCATCGGACCCCGTAGTCTCGATGGTAAGGAAAATAAAAGCGCCTTCTTCTTCGATAGAAGGATTACTATCGATTGGAGAAAATTTCCCGATCAGAATATGTATGAAAGAAGTCTCGACCTGGTAAAACCTTTCGGCATTACTACCTCCAATCTTAAACCCGGGATTTCATTTGATGAAGAGGATATAAAAGTGGCTGATGAATTTATCTCCGCCTCCGTTAACCTTAACAAGGGTGAATATCTTATAGGCCTCCATATTAGTGCCGGTAAACCCCAAAACCGCTGGTCACTTAATAAGTTCGCCTCTCTTATTAGCCGTCTTGATAATTCTTATAAGTGCAAAATTTATATTACCGGCTGGATTAGCGATCAGGAAGAGATCTCTTTTATGAAAGCTAATCTCAAAACCCCTGTTTCTTATTTTCTTAATCACACCATTACCCAGACTGCAGCGCTAATTTCCAAATCGGATTTATTTATATCTAATGATACCGGGATTATGCATGTTGCCGCATCTACAGATGTTCCGCAAATATCTCTTTTTGGGCATACAAATCCTTTTCTGTGGGCGCCTGGCGGAACTGATAAAAGGTTCATTAGGAAATCAGATTTTATAGATGATATTACTGTTGAGGATGTGTTTGAAGACTGTGAAATACTTTTAAGGAAAATACCGGCTTACCATTGAAACATCCACGGGTTATCTCAGCAATTGATGTCGGTTCCAATTCCTTTCACATGATTATCGCGGAAGTCGTTGGTAAATCATTTTCCATTGTAAGAAAGGAAAGGGAAGTTATCCGTCTTGGTACATGGAAAGAAGGGGAGGAAAAAATAATTTCCGAAGATGAAATCAACCACGCCGCCTCTATCCTCTCCAGGTTCCGTGTTATATCCGATCACTATAAAGCCAAAATAAAAGCCATAGCTACCAGCGCTGTAAGGGATGCGTCTAATAACTTGGAATTTATCGATAAAATATATTCCCGCACCGGTATTAAAATTGAAATTATCCCCGGCGAAAAGGAAGCTGAACTTATATTCGCCGGCGTCAGGAAAGCCCTCCTGATTGGAAACAGGGATGCTCTCTGCCTCGATATCGGCGGTGGAAGCACCGAATTGATCTACCATGCCGGCGGTAAAATCATATTTGCCGAAAGCTTCAAACTTGGCGCCGTAAGGTTAACTAAAAAATTCTTCCCCGGCGCTGTATTAAATAATGCCTCCATTGCCCATTGCTCTGAATTTATCGAAGAACAGTTTAACGAGAATAAAAAAATTAGCTATAACATTCCTTTCGAACTGGCAGCCGGCAGTTCCGGTACTATCCAGAATGCCGCATCTATTATTTATTTCGGTAATAAAAATAAAATACTGAGAAAGCTGAACAGATTCTCTTTCTCTGCGGCTGAACTTAACGAGGTAATTGATTTCGTCCTTTCGTGCAAAACTACTAAGGACCGGCTTAGAATTGGCGGCGTTGAAGGTAAAAGAGCTGATATCCTCCCCGCAGGTCTCCTTATCCTCAGAAAAGCTTTCGAGCTTTTCCATATTCAGGATATGATATTATCCGAATATGCTCTCAGGGAAGGAATTATCCTCCAAATGATAAAGAATATCCCTGCTCAAATACAATTTACCTTTTAACATTTCCTCACCATCCGTATATTTGCACATCCATTTATAGGAATTTATGATTAACATCAGGAACTTTTGCATTATTGCACATATTGATCACGGTAAATCAACTATTGCAGATTGCCTGCTTGAAACTACCGCGACTGTAAGTTTTAGGGAAGCAAAAGCTCAGTTGCTCGACGACCTCGACCTTGAACGCGAAAGGGGCATTACTATTAAGTCCCACGCCATCCAGATGAAATACACCGCTAAAGACAATCTAAATTATATCCTTAATTTAATCGATACACCGGGACATGTCGACTTCTCCTACGAAGTCTCCCGCTCCCTTGCTGCTTGCGAAGGCGCTCTCCTCGTTGTGGATGCCGCCCAGGGCGTTGAAGCTCAGACTATTAGCAATCTCTACCTCGCTATCGAAGCAGGACTCGAAATTATCCCCGTCCTAAATAAGATCGATCTCCCCAGTGCTGAAATCGATAAAGTAAAAGGGCAGATAATCGATCTCATCGGCTGCAGGGATAGCGATATAATTCTCGCCAGCGCTAAAACAAAAATTGGTATAGAGGAAATCCTCGAAGCTGTGGTAACTAAAATCCGCCCCCCGGGTGGCGATCCCGATGCTCCCCTCCAGGCCCTTATATTTGATTCTAAGTTTGATGCTTTCCGCGGTGCCGTCGCATTCATCCGTGTTGTTAATGGAACTCTCCGTACAAAAGATAAAATAAGATTCTTTGCCATAGATAAAGAATTCGAAGCTGAAGAAATTGGAATACTCGGTCTTAAAAAAATTAAATGCGATGAACTTGCAGCAGGTAATGTCGGCTATCTCATTGCCGGTGTCAGGGATGTCCACGATGCAAAAGTTGGCGATACCGTAACTCATAAAAAGGATCCCGCTGATAAACCTCTCCCCGGTTATAAAGACGTAAAACCGATGGTCTATAGCGGACTCTATCCTACCGATGCCGAAAAGTTCGAGGATCTGCGCGATGCCCTCGAGAAATTCCGCCTCAATGATTCTGCCCTTATATATCAGCCGGAAACTTCCGCCGCTCTCGGCTTCGGTTTCAGATGCGGCTTCCTTGGTCTCCTCCACATGGAAATAGTCCAGGAACGCTTGTACCGTGAATATAACCAGTCAATTATTACAACTCTCCCCAACGTGGAATATCATGTCCATAAAAAAAATGGCGTCGATATTATTGTCGATAACCCCGCTGAAATGCCCTCTGTCGGTGATATCGACAGCGTTGAGGAACCTTATGTAAAAGCTCAGATCGTCTGCCCAAGCGAATATGTCGGCAATATAATGAAGCTTAGCATGGATAAGCGCGGCACTTATAAGAATATTTCCTATATCGATCCCACAAGAGCCGATCTTCAGTTTGAGTTCCCTCTTGCCGAAATAATCTTCGATTACTTTGATAAGCTTAAATCTACTACCCGTGGCTATGCCTCTTTTGATTATGAATATATCGGCTACCGTGAATCCGATCTTGTAAAACTCGATATTTTATTAAATAATGAACCCGTTGATGCTCTTTCTATGATAGTTCATCGCGATAATTCTTATGTTTGGGGACAGAAAGTTTCCTCCAAGCTCAAAGAGCTTATTCCAAGACAGATGTTTGAAATAAATATTCAGGCGGCAATTGGTACTAAAGTTATTTCAAAAGCTGTTGTTAAAGCTTTAAGGAAAAACGTCCTCGCCAAATGCTATGGCGGCGATATCTCCCGTAAAAGGAAACTTCTTGAGAAACAAAAGGAAGGTAAAAAAAGAATGAAACAGGTCGGCAATGTGGAAATCCCGCAGGAGGCCTTCCTGGCTGTTCTTCAAATTGATAAATAAAACGGACTTAAATGAGCTCCCGTAAAAATAACGAGCGGTCAGCAGATACTTCTCAGTCGCGTAAGCCCCCTAAACGCGGCGGATGCCTTAAATCTTTATTTATCTTGCTCTTCTTGTCAATGATAATTAAAGGATTTTTCATCGATCTCTACAAAATCCCTTCCGGTTCAATGGAAAACACCTTGCTGATAGGGGATTATATCGTGCTGAATAAATTTGCCTACGCAATATCTACTCCCCATAGTATTCCGTTCACCGATATAAATCTTCCTTTCCTTAATCTTACTGAATTTAAAAAACCTGCAGGTAACGACGTCATAGTATTTGATTTTCCCGGTCAGTTGAATGAATTCTATCCTCCCGGTCCTGTAAATTTTGTAAAAAGAGTTATTGGCCAGCCGGGTGATACTGTCGAAATTAAGGACAGGGTGGTCTATGTAAACGGAGTTCCGTTACCTCAACCCGCGGGTACTGCCTTTAATACCGATATAATCGGAAAAGGGAAAAAGGATCCTGCATTATTCGGATTGGGGAAAAACTGGAATATCGATAATTATGGCCCTGTAAGGGTCCCCAAAAGAGGCGATATTATTGAACTTAACAAAGCAAATATCGGTTGCTGGGGCATGATGATAAACCGCGAATTGGAAAAAAGGACTGTGAGCACCGAGGGCTCTGTAATTACAATAGGGGGTACCCCTGCAAAAAACTATACAGTCAGGAAAGATTATTACTTTGTGCTGGGGGACAACCGCGAGAATAGTATGGATAGCAGGTATTGGGGTTTCGTTCCCGCCGATAACATCCTCGGAAAAGCTGTCATGATCTACTGGTCATGGGACCCCTTTATCTCAATTGCCCACTTTGGCGAACTCACTAAAAGCATAAAATGGAACAGGATGTTTAAGTCAATTAAATAAAGGAGTCTGTGTAAAATCAAATTGTGATATTGTTTTTTTTAATATATTAGTATAAAACATTGCATAACTAAAACTTAAAAACAAATATTATCAATTATGGACAAAATATTATACCCCGCTCAGTACGAATATCTCAGGCAGTTCAAAGATTCCAAAGACCCATTAATACTCGAAATGGAAAAATATGCATCGGAGCATAAAATCCCCATACTCGATTGGCAGTCTGCTGCACTCCTGGAAATCCTCATTAAAAATGCAAACCCCAGAAGAGTTCTCGAAATTGGCACTGCCATTGCCTATTCCTCTATCAGGATTGCCCGGAACTTAAGGAAAAAGGGGATTGTCCACACAATTGAAAAAAGTACCGACAATATTTCATTGGCAAAAGTATATGTAAAGAAATCGGGATATGATGACAAAATTAAAATACTTCTCGGTGATGCCTTCGACCTCATGCCAACCTTTGATAGAAAATATGATTTCATTTTCCTTGATGCCGATAAAAATGAATACTCCAAACTCTTTAAATTATCAGTCGCTCTTCTTAAAAAAGGTGGGATGATAGTGGTCGATAATCTCCTTTGGCATGGACATGCGGCAGCCGAAAAGGTCCCCCCCGAATATAAAACCTCAACGGAGTATGTAAGGAATTTTAACAAAGAATTTATGGTGCACCCCAGGTTAAAACCCGTAATAATTCCTGTAGGCGACGGACTGGGTATCGGAATAAAAATATAATGGAATCAAAAATACCGGCAAGGATAGTTGATCAGATAGATGATTTTTCTCAGCATCAGCTTAACAAAAAAGCTGACCTTAAAACTCTGTACATTCAAACTATTGAAGCCGGTAAAGATAAAATATTTGATGACCTCTTATTCACTGCCAAATATGTGCAGGGACTCTTGCGTGTATTAAGAACCGGGGCAGCCAATCCCGAAGTAAAAAATCTCGACCATATTAAAAAAGATTTTACTCATAACATGCAGAAAGTTGTCGAACAGATGAAAGACATTGTTGCCGGCGCTGACGAACAGATAAAACTCTATTTTGATAAAACATACTTTGACATGTCCCAGGAATCCATGCACAACCTTACCCAGATCCTCTCCGACCTCGAATGGTCCAAAAAATACTTCAACATGCAAAAACGCCTCCCCTCCGACTAATCCTTTCCTTATCTTCTCCTTATTTGACTCTTATTTCCCGGCCTAAAATAAAATGCGTTAAAAAAATCAGCGTAACAGAATGTCCTTATTTGGTTTTAGTTCCCCGGCCTAAAATAAAATGCGTTAAAAAAATCAGTGTAATAGATTGTCCTTATTTTGTTCTTATTCTGTTTTTATTTGGTTCGTATTAAACGGCCTCAAATGTTTTACGTTAAAAAAAATCAGCGTAATATAATGTCCTTATTTGGTTTTAGTTCCCCGGCCTTAATTAAAATACGTTAAATAAATTTACTGGAGCGGAGCGGCTGTGGGAAATGCTGTCCGAGCGAAGCGAGTTCATTTACCACAGCGGAGAGGAAGTAAATTTATAGTATTTTAATTGCAGCCATATTTCTTTTCGTTCTTTTCTTGTGTCAAGAAAAGAACAGAGAGATTTTTATAGTAAAATATTTTAAGCCATTTTCCTCATAAACCTCTCCTCGCTTATAAAATATATATTTCCCCTGGTTGAAATATTTTTCCTTAGATAACGCACAATCCTTTTCCATTTCTTCTCTACCTCCTCAACATCCACACTCAGATATTTTGCAATATCTCTGTTCGGATGCCCCTTCGCCCTCTCATCAAAAACAATCAGCCATTCCGATGGTTTCTTCTCCAGCAGCTCATAGCATATTCTTATTTTTTCATCCGTACCGATTGTCTCTGCCGTAACCTTAAATGGATCATCAAACTCTTCAACCATATTATTGGGGATAAGATTATTCTCAATTAGGTCATCATCATTCATCTCATCCTCATCATCCCATTTTGATATTGGAACTATTGCCCGGGCATTCCTTAAAACATAACTTATTTCCTTGCGTATAAAACCGCAGACATACTTATCGATCTCCTCCGGATCCCTTTCAGGAATATTTTTAAGCGATAATATCTTTAATATTGCATCCTGTACATAGTCTTCCGCCTGCTTGTATAACGCATGATCCCTGTTTCTATGAATCCTTATTTTGCTTGTTGCAAAACTTACCCATTTGTTTGTGTGCTCTTTCTGTGAAAGGATATTTATAAAATATTCTCTGCCCTGGTTCAAACCAGCAGAATACATCAAGGTTTCTCCTAATTAATTTTTAATAAATTAAATCGGTAACCAGTCTGTTCTTCATGCCTCCTTATTATTATAAATTATTTGCATAACCATTCTAAATATTAACTTGTATTATTAATTTAAAAAGACAATTAATCGCCCTTTACATTCTTATCTGTGTTCAGGGGCGAAATCATTCCTTTACACTTTTTCGACTGGCTTCCGTAAATAAAACTCATCACTAACGAAACCAATGTCCCCGACGAAAACATAATCCCTATTATGTTAAACCCGATCGTTGTCAGGTACATGCCCCCTCCTATTCCCGTTACTCCGATCAGGAACCCGAATATCAAACCCAGGTATGATTTCCTGATGTTTGAGGTTATCAGCTTCCTTTCCATTTCAATCCTGTGCACAGTCTGCCTCTCTGTGTAATTGATGATATTCTGTGCAAGACCGGGAATTACTTTCTCATAATCCTTTAGCATGCCTGGACTCGGAAAGTCCTCTTCAGGTTTAATTCTTCTTGTTCGTTTTCTTTTTGAAGTCATTAATTCCCTCGCTCATATTATTTTTAGAGATTCTGAAATCCGATCTCACGGCTTTCCAGTCCTTGTTTATCGCTGTGCCGTCATGCGTTTCATGAAGATTATCTTCACTCATTACCCCTGCAAAGTCGAATATCCTTGCCGCCCCCTCTATGAAATAGCCAATACTCTCAATTATGTTTTTCATAAACACTCCTTCAAAAAAAAAAGTACCCCTCTACTATATACCTGCAGAAATCCTGTTTTTTGCCATTTTTATTTTTTTTGAAGAAAAAGTCCCTTTCCCTGCACCACTTTCAGAACCTTTTTTGCCATTTTTTCACGGAATGGCAAAAAATAACAGAATTGCAGGTATATAGTAGAGGGAGGATCTTCACTTCCTCGGCTAAACATTATTCAATAATTTTATAAGGAGTAATTCTTATGGGACACCTAACGAAGCAGGTCTTCGGCGACGTCAACGGAGCCGTAGGACATGTTGTCTTCAAAAAAAGGGCTGGCAGTAACTACATCGCAATGCGCGTTGAAAAGTTAAAAGCCACCCTCGATCCTGTTGTTCTTGCCCGCCGTTCTAAGTTCGCAATGACCGGCAAAATAGCTAAGGCTGTTAATTCTCTCGCTGTGCTTAAAGCTGCCTGGCCGGTTACTGACGGCAGGATGTCGCGCTTTAATGAGATCTTCCAGGCTAATTATAAGATCATCGGTTCTGCTGCTAACATTCTCAGTGCTGCAGTAGCTCCAATGTTCGGTTTTAGTCTCACCAATTCCCATGTTACCACCCTTGCCACGGGTGTTCAGATGACTACCGATGCTTTGGGAGTTAAAGCTGGGATTGATACCGGCACTGAGAAATATATTGTGGCTGCCGGTATAATTGTTCTTTCAACTCCCAACCAGGATGGGTTACCTCCAACAATTGTCCTTTCATTCAAATCCCCTCAGCATAATCTCGATCTGATCAACCCGATAGATCTCACTGCTGAATTAGAAGGAACCGGACTTGTACAGTACGGATACTACACGACCAAAAAAGCATTCGCATGTCTCGTCACCCTTGACGACAATGGTCAAACAGTCCACACATCCCTCTCTGTCCAATCCTGATCTCCCTTCTTAAGG
Source organism: Ignavibacteriaceae bacterium (assembly GCA_031292455.1). Taxonomy (GTDB): domain Bacteria; phylum Bacteroidota; class Ignavibacteria; order Ignavibacteriales; family Ignavibacteriaceae; genus Fen-1301. The sequence continues at coordinate 629 of JARLHC010000159.1, read as the reverse complement.
CACTCCCCACGGAGTGCCTCTCTTCATTCCCTATTTCCTCCCCTCATTTCCCGGCCTTACATTTTAGTTTGCTTCTATTGGGATTTCATTTGGCTCTTATTTGGTTTTTATTTGGCTCGTATTTAACTGGCCTCAAATAATTCGCGTTAAAAAAATTCAGCGAAATGGAATGTCCTTATATGGTTTTAGTTTCTCGGCCTAAAATATAATGCGTTAAAAATATTTGCTTAATGAGCTTCCCTTATTTGTTTCATATTTATCGGCCTTAAATATTTTGCGTTAAAAAAATCAGCGTACGTAATAGAATGTCCTTATTTGGTTCATATTTGGTTCGTATTTAACAGGCCTCAAATAATTCGCGTTAAAAAAATTCAGCATAATGTAATGTTCATATTTGGTTTTAGTTTTCCGGCCTTAAATATTTTGCGTTAAATAAATTCAGCGGAATGGAATGGCAGTGAGGGAAGCTGTTCGAACGTAGTGAGTTCTTCCCGAGCAATGGAATGTAGCTGAATTTATAGCAAAATATTTTAAGCCATGTTTCTTTGTGTGCTTTTCTTTCGTAAAGAAAAGCACAGATATACGCACCTATCACAGATTACTTACAGCATACTAAACCTCATAACAAC
>JARLHC010000158.1 GCA_031292455.1 Ignavibacteriaceae bacterium | reverse complement strand
TGAGCTTTGTATAGCAGGTAATCAAATAACCAAAGGTTATTGGGAAAACTCTGAAAAAAATCGTCAGTCATTTTTTACTCTTTTTTTCGAAGGAGAAGAGAAGATCTTTTATAAAACCGGGGATCTATGCTACTACAATTCCTCCGGTGAAATTATGTATTGCGGAAGGATAGACAATCAGGTACAAATTCAAGGGTTCCGCGTGGAACTTTCCGAAATTGAGCATATAGCCAAGGAATACTTACAGAATCATAATGTTACTGCAATCGCATTCAAGAATAATTTAGGGAATATGCAAATCCATTTGTTTGTTGAGAATTACAAAGATAGTATAAAGGATATTTCTGATTACTTACATTCAAAGCTCCCTTATTATATGATGCCGACAAAGATAAGCAGCTTAGAGAAATTTCCGGTGAATCACAGTAATAAAATTGACCGTAAGAAATTAGAAGAGTTGTTAATCCAATGTGCTTAAAATAATTTAGAAGATGTCATGATTACTGAGAAAGAAACTGACGCACTGATAGAAAAACAGATTTATGATTTGTTCCAGTATATTGCTCAAAAAGGAGAGAGAACTTTATATACCGGAGACAAAATTAAATGGGTTAAGACAGTTCCATCGACATGGCCTAATTTTATATTCGATTTCAGGTTTACAGATGATGAGATAGAGGCGCGGGTAAATGAATTAAACGAAGAGATAGAACAACTCATAGCTCCTCCGTTATGTATAGTCCCGACAAACGAACAGACAGCCACTCTGACGACCGCGCTTGAAAATAACGGATTACGACTTTCTGCCCAATGGACAGGGATGGCACTTAATTTAGAATTATTTCAACCACCTGTCTTACCTGACGGATTTGTGATTCACCATGTAGATAGTCTTCCTCTTTTAGAAGAATGGAGCAAAGTAGCAGGCCAATATCTTTTTAACAACAGCCAACTGGACCCAGAACTTTTTTCAAGGTTCATAAATGACAAAAATATTAAGATGTATCTTGGCAAATACGAGGGAATTCCAGCAGCCACATCTTTGGTGTATTTATCCGGAGACGCTGCGGGTTTATATATGATTGCAACTTCCAATGAATTCAGGAAGAAGGGATTAGGGACTGCTATTACCTCATTTCCTATCCAGGAAGCAAAGCAATTAAATTATAAGACAGCGATTCTTCATGCCACTGCTGCAGGGAGAGGAGTATATAAAAAAATTGGTTTTGCTGATTTTAAAGTATATAATATATTCTGGAAAGTTGGTAAGAAATACAAATTATAGTATTATTTTTATCTACGATATATTATTATTTTACAGCGACAGATTCCTCAAAGTATAATCGAAATTTTTATCTTATTTATAATTCTAACTAAACAATAAATACAATGGAAAAAGACGAAATCTTAAGACAAATCAACAAAATCTTTATTGACGTTCTGGAAGATGATAAAATAATTCTTACCGAGAAATCATCGGCGGCTGATATTGAGGCGTGGGATTCACTGAACCATATCCAAATAATTACTGCGATAGAAAAATTTTACAACATTCGTTTTGATCTTGATGATTTATTGAATTTTGAGAATGTTGGAGATTTGTGTACAGGTGTACAGAATAAGTTAAAATAATCACTATGCATCCCCAGCTCTCTTTGATTCTAAAAGAAATTGATGAAATCAATCCACTTCATGCAAAAAAAATCCAAAAGAACAGGCAACTGTTTGATAATGAGTTTGATGAGGCCTTTAACCCAATGATAGAAAATTTTTCAAGAGTGTTAAATAAACAATCACTGAATATTCATTATGCAGTAAAATGCTATATCCGGATGATTACAGAGATAACACTTGAAATGATTAACTATTCCCGTTGCGGAACCTATTCCAATGCAAGTTATTCAGATGTAGAACAAAGAGTCTACGCAGACAATGAAAAATTTAATGACTTTAAAATATCCTTATTTATTTCTGAACTTTTATGGCCTCAACATTTTCTGATTTTTTTACACTTTACCAAGTTATTCAGACAATACGGGGAAAAAGGGAATAGATTTATAGATATCGGCGGTTCACACGGTCAATATTTGCAGTATATAATGAATGCACCTCTCAAGGAAAGGTCTGCTCTTCTATTTACGAATCCGCTGTCGCTGGATATGGTAAACTGGTTTGTTTCTTCTTCAGAATATGATCTGATATATGAAGATTCAGCGGATAAAGAGTTTGGCAAGTATGATTGGGTAACAATGGGAGAAACGCTGGAACATACAGAAAATCCCGTTAAATATATTTCCCTGGCAATTCAGTTATTACGAAGGGGAGGTTTTTTATTTGTAACAGCTCCAATTAATGCTCCAGCCATTGATCATGTTTTCTGTTACCGCAACAAGGAAGAGGTGATTGCTTTGTTCAAGGATAAAGATTTAACCCTGCTGGATGAATTTCAGGTTTATGCAGAAGAATCACAAAAATTAAATAGCAAAGCCTCTTCAATATGGTCGGCATTATTTAGAATTAATTAGTAATAATAAATCAATATTTTAGATTTATGGTATTTAACTCTTTCGATTTTTTTATATTTCTTGCGATCACGCTATTCAGTTACTACCTGGTTCCTTCCAAGCTGCGAATATATTTATTGATTTTAGCCAGTGCTATTTTTTATGCTTACGGTCAGGCAGCATTTGTTCTATTAGTTTTCTTTGTAATACTTGTTAATTTTTTTATCGGCTCAATGATTGAGCAGGCTTCTTCCAAGAAGAAAAAGAAGTTATTACTATATCTAAGCATGGTCCTTAATATAGGAGTTTTAGCTTTTTTCAAATATTACAATTTTATTATTCAGAACCTTTCGGTTATGGCCGGGCTGTTTAAGATTAAAAATCCAATTCCTTTTTTAGACATTGCTCTTCCAATAGGTTTATCATTTTATATTTTTCAGACTATCGGTTATATGCTTGATATATACCGGGGGAGCCAGAAAGCAGAGAAAAATTTAGCCAATTTTACATTATTCATTTTATTTTTTCCAAAGTTGTTAGTAGGGCCAATAGAAAGGACAAAGAATTTTCTTCCCCAGATAAGAGGAAAAATTTCATTTCAATATGAAGAGATAATATTAGGGCTTAAGCTTATTACCTGGGGTTTGTTTCAAAAATTAGTGATTGCAGACCGTTTAACCGTTTATACAGATGCCATATTCAACAATTATAAACATCATAGCGGAATTACGATTTTTGTTTCTATTTTATTCTATTCGATACAGCTTTATACAGATTTTGCAGGTTATACAAATATTGCAATAGGAACTGCCCATTTGTTCGGTTATAATCTCATGCAAAATTTTAACCGGCCTTTTTTATCAAAGACAGTTTCTGATTTCTGGCGAAGGTGGCATATTTCTTTATCCACATGGGTAAATGTTTACATTTACAACCCCATTGTACTGAAACGACGCGATTGGGGAACCTATGGAATAACATATGCACTGCTTATCAGTTTTGCTACCATTGGAATATGGCATGGAGCAACATGGAATTTTGTAATATTCGGACTCCTGCAATCTGCAGCATTAATATTTGAGACATTGACAGTTAAGTTCAGGAAATCTGCTGCCAGAATAATCCCTTCAATAATATTTAATAGTTTAAGCATTGTAGTTACATTTTTATTTTTCAGTTTTTCACTTGTATTTTTCAGATCGCACGCATTTAGTGATGCAATTTCGATTATCGCCAGGGTTTTCACTGTCCGTGGAGAGTTCTTTATAGGGGATTTGCAGCAATTTCTTTATTGTATAGCAGGAATTATCTTTCTAATGGTTATAGAGATAAAGGGAGAATACTTTGGAGAGAGCTCATTACCTTTTAAACCAGATAACCGATTGAAAGAGCAGATTGCATACGGGGTACTGATTATTCTTATTTTACTGATCGGTGTTTTTGACGGGGGACAATTTATTTATTTCCAATTTTAGAATACTATGAATCAAAATACTTCAAGAGTATTAAAAATAGCTGCTTTTTTAATCTGCCTGGTTTTAGCTGATCAGATAGTCGGTTCAGTGTTACGTAAGCTTTATTTTCATGAAAAAACCGGGGCACATTATGCATTGAATAATGTTTTAAGATACTGCAAGTCAGACGTCCTCGTATTCGGGAGTTCCCGAGCAGTCCATCATTATGACAGCAGAATCATAGAGAAAAGACTGCAAATGAGTTGTTATAATACAGGGATAGACGGGGGTCATAGTATTATTTTACCTTATGCCCAGATCCAAGTTATTACAAAGAGGTATTCCCCCAAAATAATAATTGTTGAGCTAGACCCAAATCAATTAGTACATTATCTACGGGATTATGACAGGTTATCAATTTTGTTACCATACTACAGTGAATTTCCGGAGATACGTCCGGTTATCGAATTACGCAGTCCCTTTGAAAGAGTAAAATTATTATCGGCTATTTATCCATTCAATTCAAGTATAATAAATATTTGCAGGATGTTTTTAAATATCCACACAGAAAATATTCAGGATTATGACGGATATGTTCCCATAAAAGACGGTGTAATGACTGCCGAAATGGCTAAAGCAGAGCCGGGATTTGTAACTAATTCAATTATTGATACAAACATGGTAGATGCATTAAAGGGGATAATACGTATTTGTAAGGAAAAAAATATTACACTTTATGTAGTAAATTCACCCATTTATCATGGTATTAACGATGCGAAAAGGAGTTTAACTCCAGCAGGTAAATTAGCTATTGATATCCTGAAAGAAAATAATGTAAAATATTTTGATTTTACATATGACACTGCGTTTGCAGGGCATATGGAATGGTTTGGGGATGTAAATCATTTAAATGACAATGGCGCCAAAATATTTACAAATTTAGTTGCTGATAAAATAATTACTGACAACCTTAGAGTATTTTTAAAGGAGAGCAGATCAGACATTATTCCTTAGAATTTTCCGGATTCCAATTACGGCTAATATAATAAGGAAAGGTTCGGCAGGGAATGTAAACCTTGTGCTTGAGAAGAACAGTGTATGAATAATGGTGATTGAAACAGCCGGTAATATCAGTAACAGAGGGATACTATTCTTTGCTGATTTAAGCCATCCATAAATTCCTAAAATCAGTAATGGAAATCTTAACCCGACAAGTAACCTGTAAGCCAGACCTCCTCTAAAACCATCAGCCTGATATGGCAAGAATCCCCATAAATTCCAGAATGAACGCAGTCTATCTGAAAGAAATTGAACTGGGGATGAAATGAATGCGTTGCAATAAGCGACTACGCCCTGAATTTTTGTATATGAAATTTTATAGGGCTGTTTAATTGTAACATAGATATTGTGTGTAAAATTTCTTCCAAGTGTGAAATCTCCTGATACAAAATATCCATAAAGCATTAATGAGACCGGTATAATTAGAAAGGAGATAAAATATATTATACTTTCTTTTTTCCTGCTATTTAGAAACAGATAAACGAATAAAATAACCGGGACGAATACAATAGTTGTTCTTATGATTAAAGCCGCTCCCATTGCAAGTCCTGAATAGGCCAATTTTTCTTTTTGAAAGAGGTAAACTGATAATGCGAGAAAGAAAGTACAGGGAACTTCGGTTAAAATGAAGTGCACGTAATTAACCTGATTGGGGTATAAAGTAACAATTGCAGCGCAAAGAAGAGCAATTTTTATATTTCGGGTAAGTCCTTTTGCGATAAGATAAACAAACAGAACCGTAAAGAGAGAAAGTATAATATTGAGCCAAAGCAGTCCAGTTTCAAGAGGAGAGAATAAAGAGACCAAAAGAATTATTAACGGATATCCGTTAGGGAAATAATTACTATACCCTCCATTTCTAAGAATATCTGCCTGCCAGATATAATTATAGGAGTCAATAGTGTAATGGGGCATTCGGGCATAGGTTGCGCCAATAATTCTAACGAAAAATGCAGCTAATAATAAAATCAGAAGAGTAATTCTTTCCAGGTAGTATTCTGAAGATTTGGGAGAGGAGCTCAAATTTGCTATCTGATTGTTAATAAAGGAATAAATATAGGAAAAAAATAATAATTTGTTACTCGGTTGTTACTTAGTCGTTACTAAATTTATACTTGGTTGTTACTAATTTCAGTATTGGTGCTTACCTAATTGTTACATGGTTTAGTCTTCCGGGTGAGTGCTGTGTTAGTGCTGCGTTAGGGAAAACTTGGGGAGAGGAAATGTTTTTGTAACATTTGTCACAGTCGTTTTTTGCTTTACGGGGATAATCTCAATTTGGGACAAAGTCGTTACCAAATCGTTACGGTAACTATATACTACTTTGACCAAAATTGGCAAAATATATAAATTTCGATTTAAACTGAAAATTATGGGACTAAAATTAATTGTGGGGCTTAAGGAACGTCCATCGAACAAGCAATCCCCTTTGTAATTGCCCTCATGGTTTCTTCGGACAATTCCCCTGATTTATTTCCTAATCTTGTCACGTCTACTGCCCTTATTTGCCCGCAATGGGCTACACTTTTCTTTGTTAAGCCACCCTCAGATTCGGGAATGGGAATGTGAATTGGGCTATTTTTCCCGTATGAGTCTGTAATTGGGCAAATTATTATAACCGATGCATTAAAATTTATAGAATTGTTTGAAACAATTACACATCGACGTTCTTTTTGCATTTCGGCGCCCTTTGTGGGCTCCAAGTCGACATAATAAACCTCGCCCCTGAAGATTCTATTCAAATTAAATTTTTCCTTCTGCTGGACGCCACTCCGCCGCAATTTCTTTGTCAATATCATAGTAGAATTTGCATGCCTCGGCAATTTCTTTATTAATCCGGTCTTTTTCAATTTGGCTAACATAATTCTCTAAGGCATTTCTTAATAGCTCACTAAAATTCAAACCAAGTTCAATGCTTACCTCATCTGCTCTTTGATATAGATTTTGTGGTAATAGAAAATATTTTTTTACATTCTGCGTTAATGTTTCCATTTTATGCTCCTTTTATTTCATCCTTTTATACATCATCTGAGGAGTATTGTTTCGAGGGCTGAAAGATCAACAAAAAAATACTCTCTGTCAAGTCATTTTATTTAAAGCATGATTTATGCCATTCGAAAAGAAGCTATTTTCGGTAAAATATGTGTACCTTCGATCAATAAGGAAGGAATATTTTACAACGAATAAGTCATATTTCCCAATATCACCAAAGAATATTTTTGCAAGTTTAGATTCAAAATCGACATGCCGGGCGACATAGAGAAACGGATGACAATAGGGGCTAATATCTTCGGCAGAGATGGACTACATGCATTAATAGGAAATACATTAATTTTTAGTGGTACTTTAAGCAACGCAGAAAGAAACTCAATATCGTCATTTGAGTCCAGAGATAGCCTTCTTAATTATATTTGTACACACAGACATAACAATAACCAGTAGCGCCGCATCCGATTTGATATATCGCCATATTTCCAAATATAAAACAAAAGTACACCAATTATTAAATAATAGAAAGATGATTTTTTCCATCTTCTACTCCTTTGGTCTAAGATGTATATAGTTACCCGTTCAGGTTTCGTTCAGGTTTTTTGATGCGCACAACAATTATGTCTCTTTTTGAAACTGACATTGGGAATGAGTACATTTTAATCTAATTTCATCAGGATTATTATGAAGCCGGTATATGCGTTAAAGGATCAGGGGGATATGACAAGAAAGATTATGTTAGATATGGCGTATCTGGCAGAGCATAATAAGATACGTTTTTATAAATACTTATATGAAGATGGACTTTATTTTCTTTATTTCGGTGATAAGAAAGATCCAGGGAGGATAGAAAAATATTTTCTTACCAGGGACAAAATTAAAAAGGAAGATGAAAGTTATATGTTTTTCGAATTACCCTCCGGATTTATTATTCAATAAGACCACGTTATTGATTGTGCCATTTATGAGTTTTGAGTAATGTATCAGAATCTACGGGCCCCCAAGTACCAGCCTGATAATCAGGAAATTTATGCCACGGTTTTTCTTCTCATTGTTTGATAACCGGAGCGGCAATATCTTCCTGTTTAAAAGGGTGGACTGATTTAAGAACTTACTATAGATTTTCCCTTGCCTTTCTTTGATAATATTCTTAAATAACAGCCGGAATTTTAGGAAATTTATGAAATTAAAACTTGCCCTTACTTTATTCATTGTGCTGCTTTTTAATATTTCGGGTTTCAGCCAGAATACATACGATTTTCTGAGGCTTGATATGAGTGCAAGGTCAGCGGCATTAGGAGGAACATTTGTAAGCAACACTGATGATCCTAATGTTATTTTCTATAATCCGGCGGGATTAAGTATGCTTTCGGGCTCACCAGTTTCTTTTTCATTTCTTAAATATCTACTTGATATAAATTTTGCCAGCATAACATATTCGACAGAGCTGAAGAATATAGGCAGGGTAGGCGCGGCAGTCCAATATGTAAATTACGGCAAATTCACAGGAGCTGATGAATTCGGAAATATAACCGGGGATTATGGTGCAGGAGAAGTAGCATTTCTTGTCGGCTATTCAAATATCATCGATAAGAATTTCTATTATGGAGCGAATGCCAAATTTATTTATTCGGGTATTGCAGACCGTTCATCCACAGGAATAGCGCTTGATTTAGGGTTAAATTATAAT
>JARLHC010000036.1 GCA_031292455.1 Ignavibacteriaceae bacterium | reverse complement strand
CCGGATGAAGGCATCTTCTTAAAAGCGTTACCGAAATTATTCTCATCCAGGATAAAACTGATATTGTTCTTTTTGAGGAAGAGATCCATATTATCGAAATGAGCATCGCCGCCGTGATAGAAAGAGGTCTTATATCCCTGAGATTTAAGAAAATCTATTAAAGAGAAGGTCTTAGGCATAGACTCGCCGAGCTCGAGGAATCCTTTTGAAGCAAAGGGGAGTGAGCCAAACAATGATGGAAGGGCAGCGAAAGTTCTTCCTCCCGTACTTAAGAAGTTTTCCCAATACAGGCTATGATCAGCGAGGGAATCGAGGAAGGGGGTGAAACTTCCGAGATAAGCCGATTTGCCGGAATAACCTTTCCCAAGACTTTCTACGAGGACGAATACTATATTAGGTTTAGGGGGCATTGTATTGAAAAAGTTACCCAGTACATCTTTTGTATTTTCTTCATGCAGGAAGGGATAATTTTTATCGACATATTTGACAGAGGGGGAGTCATCAGTACCATTATCAAAATAGACTCCTGCAGTAGAGACGGCATCATTTTTTGCAAAGATATAGTCAGATGTTTTAGAGAAAAAGAACTGAAGTTTATTAAGTGTTAAATAATAGTCCCTTTGAGATTGATAAGAAGAAGGAGAAGGATAGAAATCGTTTCCCCAGAAGAAAGATGCTATGATACAGAGAGCGAATATATAATTAAAATTAATGGAGGATTTAATCTTCAGGGAATATATAAGTAGAGCAATGACAAGGGCGGCTACTACCAGGGAGCATATAACTGGCAGGATGCCAATTCCGCCGGAGGCAGAGACTGTATGGGAAATCTCAGAAAGTGAATAGCCGAAGAGATCGGAGCCAAGGGGCACTGCTGATTTAGAAAAATAGAAGAGAAGCAATAAATAGCCGACTGAAATAAGTACAGAAAAGATATAATAAAATATTCTTGCTGCTTTAATACTAAAGAGGGAGATCAGGATAAATATGATACCGGGAATAAATGATATATTAAAGAAAAAGATCAGATCGGAGAGAAGAGAATTAGTTACTGACCCGGCGCCTATGTATAGTAAATCAAATATCCTAATAAGGAGGAAGATAACAAATAGGCCAATTGACAGAGGGACAAAGGATTTGAGCGACTGTTTAATTTTGTCTGCAGCAGTATTTAAAGTATGTGATAACTCCATAAGCCGATTATTTAATTTATAGATTATTTCTTTTAATTAAAAGAAAAGGCTGATAGAATAAGGGTCATTCTATCAGCCTTGGACAAGCAACAGTTGAGTTGCTTAGTTAAACTTAGTTAGTTTTAACAACTGAAATTCCAGTAGGCGTTACAGTTGCAGTATGTACGATAGCAGATCCGGCATTTAATTCATTTCCGGTTCCGACGATAGTTACGCTCTGAGCTGAAACTGTTGCAGCATAGGTACCATTAGGTGTGGTATCAGTCTTTGTAGGGATTATCCAACCTGTGAAAGTATTGCCGCCACCGCCCATAGAGGTTGGTTTTCTATAGAACTGCTGAGCCATAGCTCCTAAATTGTTAAGATCTGCTACAACGCCATCTCTGTTAGAGGAAACTGCGTTTGCAGTGAATAAATTGATACCAACTACAACAGCGATACCAACTACGATAACGCCGAGAACGATAAGAAGTAACTGTTGCTGACCCATGAATGACTCCTATAATTTATAGTTATAAATATTTATCGCCGGCAATCCGGTGATATTTCTAAAGGTAATAACTAGGAAAATGAAATCGACAGTAATTTATAAAGAATGGACTTAAAGCCCAAACTCTTATTTTCTTTTTTAACTGTCTCAATTTGAAAATTAAAATCATCGACATCTAATTTTGAATCTACGTCAAGGTACATTTTTAAAGTGTTGATGTCGTCTTTTGTACTAGCAGGTAAACCCAGGTTAAAACATTTATCGAGAAGTTTAATTCTTATTTGATCGTTTGCTAAAGCTAAATTATCCATAACCATATTTTTATTTTTTGTTAAGTTCTGTAACAAACGTAAGTTAAGGGGGTGTGCTCTTCAATAGGGGAAGCCCTGAAATAGATTAGGGGATGTACTGATATTGGTGATGAAAAAGTGCTTATACCTATAAAATGTTGAAATTTAAGCAAACAGGATGAGGGATAGAGGAGAGACATAATATACTGCTGTGGAGTTGATGGACATTAAGGGGCATAGGTTTTATTTAGGATATATACTTACCGAAAAATTATTTACACTACCTTTGCACTTCCCGGATCAGACCTGTTCCATTGCCGTTTCATATCTATGGGTATTCTACGGGTATTCTACGGGTATTCTATGGGTATTATGGAGGCTACATGTAGATCTCCCGGTTCGTACATTGTTCAGGGGAGGCGGGTTAATCAGGCAAAAAGGTAAAGATTTGTTATTTGGTAAGGAATAGGCCCCAAAAGGTGACGAAAGTAACCATTTAATCAATGTTCCAGAAGCTTGATTTTCATTAAAATATGGCTAAAATAGGGATATTTAGCGGATTTGAGGTCATACTGAGATAGATTGTTTTCATATAATGCAGATAATTAGCCGGAGAGATTATCAGAAGAGAGTGAAACGAGGTAAATGGTAATATCACTTGGTTACCATATCAATTTTAAGTATTTTTACCTCTCTTTTTTTAGGATTTTTATGTTAATGAGTATGACCGGTTACGGAAAGGGAAGTGCGGGTAATTCCAAGCTTTCAGCCGAAGTAGAGGTAAAGAGTGTAAACAGCCGATACCTTGATATTTCGTTAAAGTTACCATCGAGTTTATCGAACAAGGAATACGAGTTAAGGGAGCTTATTAAAAGCAAAGTTAAGAGGGGAAAATTAGCTGTATTTGTTCAGATAAAGACAGGTGAAGTATCTGAGGGGGAAACCACAATTGATAAGGATAAATTAAAGGGCTTTATATCTCTTATAAAGGAGATAAAGAAAAGTGCCAAGCTGACCGATAAAATTAAACTTGAGAATTTAATTTCAAACCGTGATTTATTTTTATCGGAGAATACCAAGTTTACAGAAATTGAATTTGTGCATGTAATTAAGGCATTAAACGATGCTCTTGATCAGCTAATAGTAATGAAGAAAAATGAAGGGAAAGAGCTTGCGAAGGATTTAAGGAAAAGGATAGGGATAATAGGAGATAAGGTTGAGGAAGTTGAGAATGAATCTTCGGAGAGCAAATTAGAATATTTTGAGAAGCTAAAGGAAAGGATAAAGCTTCTAATACAGGATATTACACCTTATAGTGACCGTCTTGAGCTTGAGTTAGCGATTATAGCCGACAGGGCTGAAATTACGGAAGAGTGTGTGCGGTTAAGAAGTCACTTAAAGTTTTTCCTAGATAGTATAGATAACGGAGAAGAGCCAGGAAGGAAGATTAATTTCTTATGCCAGGAAATGAATCGTGAGGCAAATACTATTTCATCCAAATCGATAAGTACAGATATAACGCATAATATGGTGCTTGTAAAGGAAGAGATAGAAAAGATACGGGAACAAATACAAAATATTGAATAATCTTGAAAAGTAAAAAAGGAGCAATAATTACAATATCCGCTCCAAGCGGTACCGGCAAGACAACCATTGTAAGGAGGATATTAAACGATTTTCCGGAGATTGTTTTTTCCGTATCGGCGACTACAAGGACAAGGAGAAAGAATGAGGCAGAGGGAGTTGATTATTTCTTTATTCCCGAGGAAGAGTTTAAGAAGAAGATTGAGAAAAATGAATTTGTAGAATGGGAAGTTTTTTACGATAATTATTATGGAACTTTCAGCAGTTTTATAGAGAAAAACAGAAGCAAGGGAAAACCAGTTCTTCTTGAGGTTGATGTAAAGGGTGCACTGAAGATAAAGAAGATCTATCCCGAGGCAATATTGATTTATATTGCGCCACCGAGCTTAAAAGAACTACTTGTAAGGTTAAAGAAGAGACAGACAGAAAACGATGAAGAATTAAAGAAGAGGATCAGGAGAGCGAAAATGGAGTTGAGTCAAAAGGATAAATTTGATTATTTTGTAGTTAATAATGATCTTAGTACTGCATATAAAGAAATAAAGGTTTTAATTAGTACAATAACAGACAGGAGTAATTAATGGAAATAACACCGGTTGATTTGAGGGAGATAGATAAGAAGGCAGCGAATGTATACGAGGCGATAATAGTAGCTGCGAAAAGGGCCCGGCAAATAAATGATGAGATAAAGATTGCATATAATGCACAGATAAGCACAATACCCGTATCTGCAAATGATGATGACAGTGAAGATATTATGAATCCTGCGCAGATGAAGATTTCAATGGAATTTGAGAAAAGAGAGAAACCCCACATAGATGCAATTAATGAGCTTCTTGCCGGGAAGATAGAATTCGAATATAAAAAATAAGTAAATAATGCATGCTGACCAGTTAAGCGGTAAGAAGATAATCCTTGGAGTTACCGGAGGGATAGCTGCTTATAAAGCATGCTGGTTAACCCGAGAACTAATTAAGCGAGGCGCAGAGGTAAAGGTAGTGATGACCCCCTCAGCACTTCAATTTGTACAGCCGCTAACATTTTCCTCCCTTTCAAAGAACGAAGTAGTAGTTAATATATTTCCTGACAATCAGAATAACGGCACGTCGATGAAGACGTGGCATATTGATCTGGTAAGATGGGCAGACCTGATGATAATTGCTCCCTGCACTGTAAACACAGCAGCCAAAATAGCCGCGGGTATATCGGATAATGCGCTATTAACTGTAGTGCTTGCATTACGTTCACCATTACTGATTGCGCCGGCAGCGGATATAGACATGTACGAGAATAAAATAACCCAGAAGAATTTCAGGACGCTGGAAGATATGGGGTATTCTATTGTAAAAGCCGAGAAGGGTGAACTAGCATCAGGGCTTGAAGGGGGAGGCAGAATGGCAGATATAAATAAAATTGCCGATGCCGCTGAGGTTATATTACTTGGATACAAAAGGGATTTACATAATAAAAAAGTGCTTGTAACGGCAGGACCGACAAACGAGGATATTGATCCTGTTAGATTTATAGGGAACAGATCGTCAGGAAAGATGGGGTACAATATTGCAAAAGCTGCATATCTAAGAGGTGCCGAGGTTACATTAATATCGGGTCCTGTAAGTGAAAGCATATATCCTGAAGTTAAGGTAATAAGTATCCGCACAGCAGAGGAAATGAAAAAGGCTGTAGATGCAGAGATGGTTAATAATGATATACTTATTATGGCAGCAGCCGTAGCAGATTACAAACCTATAAAAATATCAGACCGGAAACTGAAGAAAGAAGATAATCTTGACATGATAAAGCTGACGCAGACCGAGGATATATTATCTACTTTAAAAGTATCGGGGAAAAAGGTAATAGGGTTTGCGCTTGAAACAGATAATGAAACAGAGAATGCAAGAAAGAAGCTTAAGAATAAACTGCTGGATATGATAGTGCTTAATTCACTGAAGGATAAAAACAGCGGGTTTGAGCATAACACAAACAAGATAACCGTAATACATAAGAACGGGGAACAGATTGATTTTCCGTTAGAGTCAAAATTCCGTGCTGCCAACAGAATAATATCCGAAATCCTGAAATAGAATGGATAAATTAAAAGAAGAAGTAATTAATGCATTAAAGGTACAGCGTGAGATCTTTGGTGATGTATTATTTGATGATAAGGATAGTGTAGTATTAACAAGGCGCACTGAAGTGGTTACTGAGAGAATAATGGAAACGGAAACGGGGACTGTGAAGGATACAGTACCTGATACATTTAAAGATGCCAAATCATTAGAGGAATTAAACAGTTTAATCTGTAACTGTCTGAAATGTCCATTAGGAAGCACAAGGAAGAATTTTGTATTCGGGACAGGGAATCCAAAAGCTGATGCATTAGTACTTGGAGAAGGGCCGGGAGCTGATGAAGATGAGCAGGGAATTCCCTTTGTAGGCAGAGCTGGAAAGCTGCTTAATGATATTCTTAAGGCGATTAAATTTGAGAGGGAGGAAGTATATATAGCTAATATTGTAAAATGCCGTCCTCCCAATAACAGGACTCCGTTTCCAAGTGAAATGGACACATGCATGCCATATTTACGGAAGCAGATTGAACTAATTAATCCAAAGCTTATACTTTGTGTCGGATTAACCGCAGCACACGGGTTACTAAATAATAAAGATTCACTTACAAGCATGCGCGGAAAGGTATTTGAATTTGAAGGAAGAAAGGTTATGGTTACATATCATCCTGCAGCATTATTAAGAAACCCTAACTGGAAAAGGGGATGCTGGGAAGATGTTCAGGCATTCAGGAAATTATATGATGAACAAGTTAAAGCAGATACCAAATAATATTATAAATGTCCGTTAATAATGTCAAAGAATAACAATTTAGAATCGATAGTACCAGCAAATGTAAAGCCACCAGCGGTACCTGAGATTGAAGCATCTGTTTTGGGAGCGATGCTTATAGAAAAAGAGGCGGTTGCAAAGGCCTTTGAGCTTCTTACGCCCGATAGTTTTTATCTGAAAGAGCATAAGTTGATTTATGAGGCGATGAGGTATCTTTTCGAATCAAGCATACCGATTGATACAGTAACACTTTATGATGAACTGAAGAAAAGGGAGCAGGTAGAGGAAGTCGGCGGCATAATATACATTACGAAGCTTTCGCAGAATATATCCTCTGCTGCAAATATTGAATATCATGCAAAGATCATCCTGGAGAAAGAGATATTAAGGGGGCTAATAACGAGTGCGCATGACATAGCCCGATCGGCATATTCGGGGACCGACGATGCATTTGATATACTTGATGATGCAGAGCGAAGGATATTTGAAATAACCGAGAAGCATCTTAAAAGATCTTTTTTAGGAATGGACAGGGCAGTAAGGGAAGCGCTTGAATATATAGAATCGATACATTCCAACAAAGATTTGAAGTTTTCAGTACCTACAGGTTTTTATGAACTTGATGACTTGTTAGGCGGTTTTCAGAAGTCGGATTTAATTATAGTAGCAGCCCGTCCTTCGATGGGTAAGACAGCATTCGCATTAACGCTAGCCAGGAATGCTGCAATAGACAACAAAGTGCCGGTAGGAATATTCAGTCTTGAAATGTCAACTATGCAGCTTGTAATAAGGATGCTATGTGCAGAGGGGCGGTTGAATGCACATCTTGTAAGGACAGGAAAGCTGCCCATGGATGAAGCAGTAAAGTTAAGCAGGAATGCACACAAGCTTATAGAATCCCCGGTATATGTTGATGATTCTCCATCGCAGTCTATATTGGAAATAAGGGCAAAGGCAAGGAGATTAAAAGTAGAGAAGAACATCGGTATGATCATTATCGATTATCTTCAGTTAATGACAGGACCGGCGAAAGCAGAGAGCAGAGAAAGAGAGATATCGCATATTTCGAGATCGCTTAAAGCGCTGGCAAAGGAACTGAATATTCCTGTAATAGCGTTAGCGCAGCTTAACAGAGCAGTTGAAGCGAGAACGGACAAGCGTCCTCAGCTATCAGATCTAAGGGAATCCGGTTCGATAGAGCAGGATGCAGATGTTGTAATATTTCTTAACCGTCCTGAATATTATGGAATAATGAAGGATGAGAGTGGAAATTCAAATGAAGGGGTAGCAGAGGTAATTATCGGCAAGCAGAGGAACGGCCCTATAGGAGATTTAAGGTTAGCCTTTGTAAAGGAATATGCCCGATTTGAAAATCTTGCACATGCACGGCAAATAGAAGAGTACAGTGAGACTCAAAAGAACGAAGATATAATATGAAAATCCGTCTTCTTGTATCTATTCTTCTGTTATTTCAGACTATCATATTCTGCCAGGTTTATAAGGAAGCTGATGTTAAAGTATGTGAATCCAAATTTAAGATAGCGGAGAAGGAAAATCTTAAGGTAAAACCGATAGGCGAGGTAATAGCGAGGATAGGGGAAAGTTTTACGGGAACGGATTATAGAGCATTTGCTCTTGAAAGGGAAGGGGAGGAGAAGTTAGTAGTAGATCTTACGGGGCTTGATTGTACAACCTTTATTGAGAATGCTCTTGTATTTGCCCGTCTTATTAAAAAAGATTCGACATCATTTGACAGTTACGTTAGAGAATTGACGCATATACGTTACCGTAATGGAATAATTAACAAGTATCCCTCAAGGCTGCATTATTTTACTGACTGGATTTATGATAATGTTAAAAAGGATGTAGTTGAGGATATTACGAAAGACCTGGGAGGTGAGAAGGTAAAGTTTGAAATTAACTTTATGTCGACTCATCCTGATCTTTATAAACATCTGAAAGGGAATCCCTTGTTTATACCTATTATAAAGGCACAAGAAGAGGCAATTAATACCAGGACCTATTATTACATTCCAAAAGGAAAGGTAAAATCGATTGAGGGTGAGTTGAGGGATGGGGATATAATTGCTTTTACGACAACTGTAAGCGGATTAGATGTTAGTCATACCGGTATTGCAGTAAAGGGAAAGGATGGAAGGATTCATTTATTACATGAGCCCCAGCCAAATATGAGGGTATATACTACAAAAGAAACATTATCAGATTATATCATTAATTCAAAGAAGCACACCGGTATTATAGTATTAAGAGCTCTTTAGCTTTGAGTTCCTGATAAGGCTTTTCAGAGTTTTAATATTTTCCAGATCCTCAAGCTGATCTTTCCCTTTGGGAGTTTCGAGTACTTTAGGGACAGGATTTAGTTTTTTATCATTCATAATATTAGTAAAACCTTCAAGACCGATAAATCCTTTTCCTATATGTTCATGCCTGTCAACTTTGGAACCGAGGGGTTTTTTACTATCATTCATATGCATGCATTTCAATTTATCAAGTCCTATTATGCTATCGAAATCATTTATAACTTTTCGGTATGCAGTAGTATTTTTAATATCATACCCAGCAGCGAAGATATGGGCAGTATCAATGCAGACAGACATTCTTTTTTTATCATCTACGAGATCAATTATTTTCCTGAGGTGTTCAAACTTATAACCTATAGCGCTCCCCTGGCCGGCGGTAGTTTCTAACATACTGGTTACGTTATAGCCGGGAGTTTTCAGGTGAGCAATATTGAGGGATTCGGCTATTAATTTAATACCATCCTCCTCTCCTTGTCCGAGGTGAGCGCCCGGATGAAAGTTCAAGTGGGGAATGCCTAACAGTTCGCATCTATGCAATTCATCAATAAAAGATTCCCTTGACTTATTAAGCATATCCAAATCTTTGGAGCATAAATTTATCAGGTAAGAATCATGAGCGACAACGATTTTAATGTGTGAAGAGTTGAGTTTAGATATATATGTTCCGATCTCTTTTTCATCAAGCGGTTTAGCAAACCATCTATTGTTATTCTTTGTAAATATCTGCATAGCGGTAAAGTTTAATTTTTCCGCTAAATCGACGGCATTAGAGACTCCGCCACTTATTGAAGTATGTGCTCCTAATAGTTGTTCCAAATTGAACCTCTTTTATGGGATATATTTTTCAATTATTTCTTTCAATGATTCATTGATATTTTTAAGGGTGATGCCAAGTGATTGAAGCTTATCGGTATTCATGGAAACATCGGCAGCATCCGGTATACCGGGTATATCGTACATTGAAATCTCTTCTAAAAGGGAACAATCAAATCCTGCGACCAGGCATAACTGCCGGCATAATTCCAGACGTGAGACTCTTTCTTTTCCGCCGAAGTTCAGGATTTCATTTTGAATATTCATGTTGACTAAAGATGATATGATCCGGGCAGCTTCCCACAAAGAAAGGGGGGTACGGTACTGATCATAAAAGAGTTTAACGGGTTTGTTGTTCTTCAGATTTTGATACAAGTAATTAAAATGGTTAACAGCACCATTTGTACCGAAACCATAAAGGAGTCCTGTTCTCAGGATTACATAATTATCAGACACTTCTTTTATTTTTTCTTCTCCCATCAGTTTTGTTTCTGCATAAAAGGAAGCAGGGATAAGTTTACTATCTTCTGTGAGCATAGATCCGCGATAACCTGCATAGACCAGATCGGTGGATGTATAAATCAATTTAGAATTAAATGCAGAAGACAATTCAGCAAGATTTCGTGTAGCGTTTACGTTTACTTCATAAACAAATTTAGAAGGGAGTTTATCTACCATTTGTACAGAAGAAATTGCTGCTGTATGAATGATGACCTCTGGTTTAAATTCGTTCAGCAGGGAATGAATTCTATTATAATCAGTTATATCTGCCTTAGCGGAATCATAATTGTTGCAATTTCCGGGTTTTGAATTAAATATTGTAAATATTTCATTATCTACGGACAGTAATGTATTTAAATACTGTCCTAATAATCCGCTACCACCAGTAATAAATATTCTCATTTTCGCATTATATAATCTTTATGATCCGTAAATATATGAAATGGTGTTTACCATCCGAAATGAACTTTAAGCCTCATTAAATTTTTGTATATTTAAGATATAAAATATAATGTCCGGTTGCCATTTATGGAATAATTAGTAAGTATCTATATCACAAGTAAAATATTGGTTGATTTTAAATATTGGTGTATAGCAACGCAGGCCGGAATATCTTTTTAAGTTTTTATAAATGAAAGAATACACATATTCTATTTTTTTCAAGTTCTTATACCGATATGCAAATTTACCCTTAACCTTATTGTTGATAATCTTATTGATACCATTAGTTGTTAATCTTGACCACAACATACTTTTAATGATTCCACTAATAATTACCCTGATGATGATTTATTTTCTTAACAGATTTTATATCACTTTATATAAAATTATTCCCTATAAGATATTTACTGATGAGGATCGGCTTATATGCAAGGACTTTCTGTTGTCGCACAGGAGGGAAGATATCTTTTTCAAAGAGATTGAATCGTTAAATGGTGGAATATTTGAGGGGCGGATTAATGGAGTTATGAAGATTAACAGTAAGAATAATGTAAGCGTAGGATTTTATCACAGTATGAACAATGCCAATGAGTTTGAGTCTTTTATTTTAAGCAAGGTAGACAGAAGGATTTATGATGAAATTGTTAATAAGATTGGGATCAAAAGCAGGCAAGGGATAAGTTAATATGAAAATTGCAGTATTATTATCGGGGGGGGTAGACAGTTCTGTGGCTTTGAATCTTCTAAAGAAGGAAGGACATGATATTACTGCTTTCTATTTGAAGATTTGGCTTCAGGATGAGTTTTCCTTTTTAGGAGATTGTCCCTGGGAAGATGATCTTAACTATGCCGTGGGAGTTTGTAAGCTATTAAATATACCACTTGAAATAATGCCTCTTCAGACTGAATACTGGGAAACTGTTGTAACATATACAATAGGTGAGATAAAGGAAGGACGTACTCCTAATCCGGATATATTCTGCAATAGTCTCATTAAATTCGGACAATTCTACGATAAAATTGATGATGCATTTGAAAAGGTAGCAAGCGGTCACTATGCTGAGGTATTGAATTCTGATGGGGAATTTTTGTTAAAGAGATCTCCGGATCCAATAAAAGACCAGACTTATTTTCTGGCATATCTTACTCAAAAGCAGTTATCACGAGCTTTATTTCCTATTGGTAAATATATGAAGCAGGAAATAAGAAAGTTTGCACATGAATTTTCTTTGCCGAATATGGACAGGAAAGACAGCCAGGGGATTTGTTTTTTAGGACAGATTAAGTTTAATGATTTTATAAGGCATCACCTGGGTGATATTAAGGGGGACATAATTGAACTTGAAACTGACAAGAAGCTGGGGACACATAACGGATATTATTATTATACCATTGGGCAAAGGTCAGGGCTTGGATTATCGGGCGGGCCCTGGTATGTAGTAAAAAAGGATATTGGGAATAATATTATTTATATCTCAAGAGAAAATTTCGCTGATAGAGCAAAAGACTATTTTATTGCAGGCAATTTTAATTGGATATCGGGGAAAGCACCCGAGGGGAATGAATTTCAGGTCAAAATAAGGCATGGGGCTTCTTTTTTTAATTGCAAGATGAGGATGTTGGGGGAAAATAAGGCAGAAGTTAAAATAGACAGGCCTGATCAAGGGATAGCACCGGGGCAATTTGCAGTATTTTATAAAGGGGAAATTTGTCTGGGAGGTGGGGTAATTCTTGACTCCCCACAAGCTGAGCGGGATCAATTATTAACATAAATAGAACCTTCACGGTTAAGGGCAAGACCAACTAATGTTTCCATTTCTGAAAAATTTTACTAATCCGGATTTTTACTATTCTTAGGATCTTGGAGAAATCTTAAATAGTTTTGGTAAAGAAGCGAATTCTTAAAATAGCTTGATATTCATTACATTTAATACATAAAAGAATTCTAATTTTGTACAAATAAAATAGGTGTATTGGCAGCAAGTATGGAGAACTTAGTTCCTGACAAACCAGGAAATAATGAGGTATTAAATGCATTAAATGAATTCCGTAACAATTTACTGATTTTTGTAAATTATAATAAAACAGATACTTCGATAGTTCAGAACATATTGACTGAAAAAGGTCAAGATTTTAAGTTTGGAATTAGGTTAGTAAATAGAAATGGTGTTATTATAGGTGCGAACAGATCATTCTGTTCACTATTTGCCAAAGAGGAGAAAGAAATAATAGGGGAATCATATAACTCGGTATATGATAAAAATAATAGCGAGGATCTGGAAGAACTACTGATGCTATATGACAGGAACCTGTTAAAACCGAATATTGACTATTATTTTGAAAGATTTATAACCACAAGAGATAAATCTTTATTTGTTGATGGAATAAATACTTTTGTAAATACGGATGAGTCATCTAACGATAATAATGAAACTTTACTTTTAACATTATTCCGGGATGTTACAAAAGAAAAAGCGACGATCGGTGAAACTATCACTTCTAAAACAGATATTGATCCTTCCAAAATTGCAATTATTTCTGTAGACTTTTTTGGTAAAATTATAAGCTGGAATATTGGTGCTGAAAAGATTTATGGTTATTCGGCTACTGAGGTAGCCGGTAAATCCATATCTCTATTATTTTCGAGAGATCGAAAGAATGAATTTAAAAAAATAATCCAGCAACTAAAAGATGAGAATAATATAGATAAATATGAGACTACCAATAAGAAGAAAAATGGTTCAATAGTGCAGGCATTATATCAAATTAGCTCAATTAAAAACAGTAAAGGTATATTAACAGGAATTACAATTATTTCTTACGACATAACTGAGCAAAAAAGGAACGAAATTAAATTGCGTAAGAATGAAGAAATGTATCGTACATTGATTGAGACTTCTCCCGATGCAATTATAATGCTGGACTTAAATGGAAAGATTCTAATGAGTAATAAGCAAGTGGCTGTCACTCTGGGATTTGAAAATGTAGAAGAGATTCAGGAGCAGAATATTTTTTCTTTTTTCACTCCCCGTGACAAGAAAAGAATCTTCAGAGATGCCAGGATAGTTATAGAGACAGGTATTTTAAGAAACCTGGAATATACAATAATTCGTAAAAATGGTGAACAGATTCCAATTGAAATCAGTGCTTCGCTAATTCTTGATATGTTCGGCAAACCTGACGGTATAATAGGAATTATGAGAGATATTTCTGAAAGGAAGAAGGCCGAGGATGCTTTAAAGAACTCAGAATTAAGATTTCGCTCTATTTGGGAAAACTCAAATGATGGAATGAGGCTTACCAACAGTGAAGGTAATATTGTAGCAGTTAATAAAGCATATTGTTCATTAATAGGAATAGCTGAAAAGGACTTAGTCGGCAGACCGTATACGTTGATTTATACACAAGAAGAATGTGGTGATCCAATTATCCGGATAGAGAATTATAGGAAAAAGTTTGTTACAAGAGATATTGATACTTACAGGCAGACAAATTATAAATACCGGAGACAGGATAGCGTAGTTTTGATAGAATCCTTTTCATTTATTGACTTAGAGAATGGCGAACCTTTGTTATTGGGGATATACCATGACATAACGGAAATGAAAAAGAATGAGGAGGAATTGAAGAATGCTGAAAAATTTGCAGCTATAGGGAAACAGGCAGCAATTTTATCTCATGAAATAAAAACTCCACTTGCATCGATCAAAATGAATATAGACATGCTGTATAATAAGATATCCATGTCTGAAAACAATCAAAAGTCATTTCAAATCGTTCAAAAAGAAATTAAAAGGCTTGAATCATTACTGAAAAATCTATTGCTATATTCCCGTGAATTAAACCTGGTATTTCATCCTGTAGATATTGAGAAGCTAGTTGATAATATACAGGATTTAATGAAACCTGTACTCAAAAAACAGAATATTACCCTGTTTAATTATTTAACTAATTTACGTGTGCGGGGTGATTTCAGAAATCTGCAAACAGTTTTTTTACACTTAATCGAAAACTCAATAGAATCAATGCCTGATGGCGGGGTAATTGAGATTTATTCAAAGTCTCATGAGGATATTTCTTGTTCAGTGTTAATAAAAGATAATGGTTGCGGGATCAGCGAGAATACCAAAATATTTGATCCTTTTTTTACTACTAAAGCATCCGGTACCGGATTAGGCCTGACCATTGCTAAAAATATTTTGAAGCAGCATAATGCCGAATTAACATTGATTAGTTCAAGGCCGGGGGAGACAATATTTGAAATTTTATTTAAAAATAATAACGTAGAATAGAATGGAAACTATATTAATAATTGATGATGATGAATCTTTTGGTGAAACACTGGAGATATTTCTTTCTGATATGAAATGTAGAGTTTTAAGAGCCAATAGCGGGAAAGCAGGGTTAGATATTATTGAGCGAGAACATCCAGATCTTGTGATAACTGATTATAAAATGCCGCATCTTAATGGTCTGGAGGTTTTGAAAAGGATTAAGGAAATAGATGCTAATATCCAGGTGATAATGCTAACCGCATTTGAAGATGTGGATTCAACTATAAAAGCAATACAACTAGGAGCATATGATTATGTTGAAAAACTTGAATTAGAAAGAATTAAAGCCATTACCAGGCGTGCGCTTGAAAGTAAAAAGCTTAGCGAAAGGTTGGTTATAGCAATTTCTGAAGATTCATCTGATTATGAGCTTGAGAACAGCCTAATTGGATCGACTAAGGCGATGAAAGAAATTTATAAGAAAATTGGTAAAATTTCATCTACGAGAGTGAATGTGTTAATTCAGGGAGAAAGCGGGACTGGAAAAGAATTGATAACTAAAATCATTCATTATACTGGAATAACGCATCATCAACCATTCATTGCAGTTAACTGCACAGCACTTTCAGAATCACTTTTAGAAAGTGAGTTGTTCGGTCATGTTAAAGGTGCTTTCACTGGGGCTATCAGGGATAAAAAAGGTAAATTCGAATTAGCTGAAGACGGGACTATATTTCTTGATGAAATATCAGAGATTTCTCCAAATTTACAAGTGAAATTATTACGTGTCCTACAAGAAAGGGAATTTGAAAGGGTGGGAGGGGAACTATCGATACCAATGAGAGCCAGAATTGTTTCGGCCAGTAATAAAAATCTTGCTGAGTGGGTGCAACAGGGAAAATTCAGAGAAGATCTTTACTACCGACTTAAGGTTTTTACAATAGAAATACCTCCCTTGAGAGAACGCAAAGAAGACATTCCCAAACTTGTAGTTCACTTCCTTAAAAAAATAAATAAAGAACTCCATAAGAATGTCTGGAAGGTACCATATGAAGTAATGGAATTACTTCAGACACATAATTGGGTGGGGAATGTCAGAGAGCTCGAAAATACTCTTTTGCAAGCAGTAGTACTTGCTAAGGGTGATGTTTTGGAGAAAGAGTATATCCTTCTTAAAAAAGATGAGAATATTAAAAATAAAGATGTTAAAAGTGAAATAAACAACGCGACTTTAAGTCTTGCTGCAATTGAAAAGTCGCATATTAAACTTGTATTGGAAAAAGTAAACTGGGATAAACAAGTTGCAGCAAAAGTATTAGGTATAGCAAAAACTACTTTATATAACAAAATAGAAACTTACGGTCTGACAAAGAAAACCGAATGAAATTTCTCCTAACTTGATATTTTTCAAGATATGGATAAATATTGGATTTCAAATACAATAATTGAACTTTTCCTATAAAAAATTTCATAAATCAATGAGAAACAAAGAATTTCCTGGCACCGGATTTGTTGTTATTCCGATTTAAATATTCATAGAAAATTTAAAGCATGTATGATCGATCATCATTTAATAGGCGAATCGCTGACTGGTCTAGTGGTATTTGAAATTTCAGAGATGGAATTTTGCACTGATATCAAGAACGTTTCAGCAATAATTAATCCAAATGAATTAAATCAGCCCAGTCTATTTGATTCTCATGAGCCAAAAATCCAAATAAATGATTTGATCATTCAAATTATAGATATTCATAAATTTTTTGGTGTTGAGCATAAATCGAATTCGAAAGATAAAAGGATTATTATTGTTGAAAACCAAGATAAAACATTTGGTTTTTTTGTTGAACGAGTTAAAGAAATTTTTTCGATGAGCAAAGGCTTTAAAAGCAAGTTAAAATTCTCAACTAGTGATGAAAATGAATTTCTCTTAGGTAAACTTAATTATGAAGGAAGACAGCTTTTTATCCCCGATTTCAGCAAAATTGCTTCTGATATTTTGAAATAATGAAAGATAGAAATTTAGTTCTACATAGTAATATTTTTATATAAAAATGTTCAAACTACCAAAATATAAAAATAATGTTTTAGCTACGAATCTATTGGTTATTGCCAATTCAATAACATTTGCTTTATCCTTAGTATTATTAGTTTCAAAGAAATATCAAAGACCATCTGAAATTATATTAGCCTCATTATCAATTTTATCGATTCTTTTTTTCATCTATGTTTTTGTTTGTAGGTCTAATAAAACAAATAAAGAAGATTATTTTCAAATTCTTTTTGTATTATTATACAGAATTGGAGGCAGAAGATTTTATTCCTCCAGGATTTTAGGTAGCAGACCCGAAAAGAACCTACTCATTATCAGTAATGGGAATTCAGGTAACAAGCTTAAAGAAAAATTATTAGCCGAAAACAATTCAAGAATTAATATAAAGGGATATATTGATTATGAAGACGGTGCCTGTCATATTTCTTTTAAAGGGAGAAAAATGAAATTAATGAAATTTTTCAAAGATATTCGCAATGACTATGATAATAATAGAGAATTTTGTAACAAAAAAGTTTTGAATAAAATGATGAAAACAGGAGGGGCATAATGAAAGTAGGTGTTGTTGGACTGGGATATTGGGGGCCTAATATTATTAGAAATTTTCTAAGCTGTAATGAAGTTGAGAAAGTTATAGGCTGTGATAAAAGAGTGGACAGATTAAGTTTTGTTAAAAATAAATTTCCTGAGATCGAAATTACGGATGATTATCAGGCACTTCTAAATGCAGATATTGATTCAATTGCAGTTGCAACACCAGTCAGAACACATTATTGGTTTGCCAGGCGAGCTCTTGAGGCCGGTAAACATATCTGGGTTGAAAAACCTTTTACTTCAAGTTCTCAGCAGGCTCAGGAATTAATTGAAATAGCTGATAAAAATAACCTAAAAATATTTGTAGACCATACTTTTATTTATACAGGTGCTGTTCGAAAGATTAAGGAACTAGTCGATAAAGGCGAGCTTGGGGAGATAATATATTTTGATTCTGTCAGGATTAATCTTGGTTTATTTCAGCATGATTGTAATGTAGTATGGGATCTTGCACCACATGATCTATCAATTATGAATTTTATACTACCAAATAAAAAAATTGAAGCAGTAACAGCTTGTGGAGTCTCAAATTATTATGATCAGGAAAACCTCGCCCAGCTTTCACTTCATTTTGAAAAATCAAACTGTTTTGCCCATTTTCATGTTAACTGGACATCTCCAGTAAAGATAAGAAGAATTATGATTGCTGGAAAAAAGAGAATGCTTGTTTATGATGATATGGAAAACTCAGAAAAAATAAAAGTTTATGATTGTCGGGTGGAGATGAATTCAATTGAAGATATACACTCAGCGCTGGCACAATACAGAATCGGAGATATGCATTCTCCGAAAATTGAACAATATGAAGCATTAGCGGCCTGTGTAAATGAATTCATTTCAGCTATTAAGGAAGATAGACAACCTTTAACCGGTGCCGAGGAAGGCCTTGAAGTTGTAAGAATACTGGAGGCTACGGATAAATCAATAAAAAACAAAGGAGCTTATGTTGAATTAATGAAAGTTATAAAATCAGATGAGTACTCAAAAAAAATGGGAGAATATCAAAAATTTAATATGAATAAAAATAAAGACACAAACATAAATTCTACAGAATTTGAAAAGGCAGTTGGATTTTAAATATGGAAAAGAAAAACATAAATAACGTAAAACTGGGTAATAATGTTAAGATATTTGACTTTGTTAACCTATATGGATGTTCAATAGATGACAATACAAAAATAGGAACATTTGTGGAGATTCAAAAAAATGCAATTATCGGTAAAAACTGCAAAATCTCTTCTCATACATTCATATGTGAAGGAGTTGAAATTGAAGATAATGTTTTTATAGGGCATAATGTAACATTTATTAATGATAAATATCCGAGAGCTACAAATAATGATGGTGAATTGCAAACTGAGGAAGACTGGGTTGTGACAAAAACATTAGTTAAAAAAGGTGCCTCAATCGGATCCTCATCTACAGTTCTATGTGGCGTTATTATTGGAGAAAATGCAATAGTAGGGGCTGGTGCGGTAGTTACAAAAAATGTGTTACCAAATATGACCGTTGCAGGCGTACCGGCAAAAAATATAAAATAGAAGTTTAGATTTTTACACTGACTAAATTTTGTAAACAGTTTCAGCAAGTGGGACTGTTTTCTTGAATAAGGGCAATTATATGATCAATTTATTGTTTTACTATAATGATTCATATTATAAATTGCTGTCCTGTTCTGAGAATGATATCCAATATACAAATTCATCTCAAGTGATGCGTAAATTCAATAATTTGAATTAATATTATTATTTTTTTGTTTATTTGAAACTATATTCTAATTAAATCTAAGGCATAATAATTGATAACCATTTGTAATATATGTTTTTACATCGATTAATTAAATCAGAATAATATAGTGAAATCAACTTCTGATTTAATTTTGAAACATTATAATTATTAGTCGAATTTTAAGAATAAGTTGATAAAAGAATCGTTTTTGCAAATATTGGGATAAATAATATAATGGCATCATTTCTAAGGAACTTTATTTATTCTTTAATATTTATTATGTGACTCAAGTGGCGAAGCTGTACTTAAACAGATAATTACTTAAATGCGAGAATAAAAAATTAAAAAAATAGATTTTGATTTATTGCTAATTTCCATAATTCATTAGGTATGTATGAACAAGATATATTTGTTCCTTTTTTTTATGATTATAGTATGCAGTTATAATGACCTGGCTCAAACTCTTCAACCTGGAGATGGGATTAAAATTATTCTTTATCACCAAGCCGATTCAATTTCAGGAGATTATTATATACAGGAGGATGGGTACATTTCTCTTCCCTTTCTTGGTAAGATAAAAGCTGCTGACAGAAATATTGATAGTATAAAGTTTGAGATTAATTCAAAGTATAGTAATTTATATAAAAACCCTGAATTAACAATTTTAGCTATTATGAGAATAAATATATTCGGCGAAGTAAGAAATCCGGGCTTTTACTATGTTACCGGCACTGATAAATTATCTGATATTATAGCAAAAGCCGGGGGGACAACAGCGGATGCCGATCTTGGTGATATTAATATAACAAGGCAGAATAAAGAAATCGAAATTAATGGGGAGAAAGCGATCCAGAATGGAAGTAAATTAGATGATATCGGTTTACAATCCGGTGATCAAATTTATGTTACACGAAAATGGTTTAGTGGAACTACACAAACAGTATTATTATCAACGATGGGTGTTATAGCTTCTGTTGTAATTGCGCTAATATATTATCATAAGTAAGTAATTTAAAGATAGGAATATCGTGCATGGAATATGATCAAATCAAAGAATTGATTAAAACCCAAAACAGCTCAAACAAAATAGACTTTCAAAGGATTGTTCGTATAATATCAAAATGGAAATATATTTTAATATTATCTTTTTTAATAATTTTTTCTGTGGGGTATTATTATTTAAAAACAGCTGCGCATATTTATGAGTCCACTGTTTTGCTTAAAAAAGAAGGGAGTAAGGATAATGCGCAAAGAGATGATCCATATCTTAAATTAATTGCACTACAGTCCCAGGATGATATTACGACCGAGATGGCTTTGATCAAAACTAAAACAGTATTAGATGGGGTAATCAAAAAATTAAATCTGGATTTATCAATTGATAAAATTGTCACATCTGATGACAAAACAATTGAAGTAAACAAGACATTAGCTGAATATAATTTATCATTTGGCAATGATAAATATACTATAATGCCTCAATTTTTATCTTTTCAAGCAGATTCTCTTGATAATACCATGAACCTAGTATTGATAAAGGATGATAATGGGTACCTACTGTATAAAACCGAAAATAAAAAGAATATTTTTGCTGGTTTATTGCCAAATAATAATCCAATAAAAATTAATACTCTGGGATTTCAAATTATTATATATTGGCCAGGAGTCTCTAACGGGTCCAAATTATATTTTACAATTTATAATAACGCTAGCGCATATTTGCAACTTAGTAATAATATTAACGTATCTCAAAAAGAAGAAACAAATTTATTAGAGATTTCAGTCAAAGATAAAAATCCTGATATTGCCCAACTAATTGCAAGTACCTTAGTCGATAAATTTAAAGAATCAAGGACGGACCAACAGAGATGGCTTATTCACGAATCATATGCTTCAATTGATACACAATTAAATGAAACTTCACAAAAGCTAAAAGATGCTGAAAATAAATTAAGCGATTATCAATCTTCTACTGGGATTGCAAATTTAGATAAAAACTCGAGTGATTTAGTAGGATTTTTAAGTAATCTGGAAGCTGAAAAAATAGACAATGATTTAAAATTAGGTGAATTAGTTGAAAAAGAAAACCAATTACTTAAAGTATCTGAGAAAAAGGGATACTTTGATGAATCTTATTTATCTCCCAGTGAAACCAACAATGGAGGAGGCAATGCCTTTTCGGCAGTTCAAAATCAACTTTCTACTTTAGAAGTAAGAAGAATTGAACTATTACAAAAAGAAACAGAGTCTCACCCTGATGTTATCAGTATTGATAATCAAATAGCTCAATTAAAAAAACAGTTGAGTAATTATAATCAAAATACCTTAACTGCATATAAGGTTATGATCAGCTCACTTCAGCAGAAGAAGAAAAATTTAGAAAATTTGATTAATCAATATCAAGGTAAAGTTCAAGGGCTTCCGGGGAAGGAAACTAAATTAGTTAGTTTGATGCGGGATAAAGATGTTTATTTTAAAATATTTAATTTACTTCTAGATAAAAGAGAAGAACTCAGAGTTAAAGAAATAGCACAATTTCAGGATATTTCCGTTGTTGATCCAGCAACTTTACCGATATTCCCAGTATCGCCTAATAAATATTTAACTGCAGTAATTTGCTTATTTGTTTGGTGTGGCGTTCTTATGGTGTTAATATTTATAGGCATCAACAGAGACACCCGATTTCTTCAACTTGATCAAATTGAGAAAGATCTTAAACTACCCTTGCTATCAATTATACCAAAATATTCCACAAAGTTAAAAAAGAAATTAGATAATGCACAATCCTTAGAAGAAAGATTTGCGGTTCTTTCTACAGACAATGTCGGAATAATTGAATCATATAAGGTCTTACAAACAAAGCTTAATTTTGAGCTAGAAAATAAGAGTAAAGTTATAATGTTTACTAGTTGTGAAGAACATAGCGGTAAAACAACCATAATTTCAAATTTAGCGTTATCTTTAATTAACGCAGATAAAAAAATTCTCATAATTGATGGGGATCTGAAAAGATGTACCTTATCTGATATGTTTGATATCCCCCGAAACTCTCCTGGGCTAACTTCATTTCTTGAAAGAGATTTACAGAACATTCCTGTAAAGAATTTATCCAATGTTTTCGGACGATCCATAAAAGAGAAATTATTAAATCTCCTACCTGCCGGCGATGTTAGTGAGAATTCAAGTGAATTACTGCAGTCGGCTAAATTTCTTGATTTAATAAATATGTTAAAGGCTAGTTTCTATGATTATATCTTAATTGATACTCCACCAATTACAAGAGTAATTGACTCCCTTGTTCTGGGACGAATAATAAATAATGTAATTCTGATTGTTCGTGATAATTTTTCACTTAAAGAAAGCGTAGAAGAAGGTCTTAAAGAATTTAAAAATGAAAATATAAATATAATTGGAGTAATTGCTAACGGATTTGAAATTGAAAAGTCCAGTTACAAGCATCGATATGGATATGGATATGGTTATAAATATGCATATGAGCCTAATAAATTTAACAAGAAAAACAAAAAGTTTAATAAGCAAATAACTATAGTTTAGTTATTTAGCAATTATGATTTTATTAATACTATTCGTTTTTATAATATTTTTTCTTAATTATATACTTCCGCATTTAGTTAAGAAGTTCTGGAGGAGACAGTTATTAAAGTGGGTCAGTGATTCCGGAAAAATATTTCTTACTTTTGATGACGGACCCGAAATATCAACGACGGGACAGATATTAGATTTTCTTAAAACACATAATATACGGGCTACTTTTTTTGTGCTGGGTGTAAACGTGGAACAAAATCCAGCGCTTACTCAAAGAATATTAATGGAAGGTCATACAATTGGTATACATGGTGAAAATCATTTACATCCGTGGAAAATATTACCCTGGAAAGGTATGTCAGATTTATATAATGGAAACAAAATTCTTAAGAAATATGGAATTAGAGCTATTTATGTCCGCCCTCCATATGGTAAATTAAATTTATTCAGTCTAATATATATATTGATTAACCGGTTGACCTTTATTCATTGGAATCTTGATCCCAAAGATTATAATCAAAATGAATCAACAAAATTATCTACTTTATTAAAAGATCAAATTCAATCAGGGAAAATCATTTTATTACATGACGGCAGACGCCCTGGAACTTTTTCGGGGGATATAACCGTAAAAGGATTAGAAAGTTTTCTACAGAGCACAAGAATATCTCCTCATTTATTTTCTCAACTTCCAATTAATGGTATTTATTAGTTTTAGAATAAATAAATTATTATTTAGGGCGCTATTCTCAAATTTATTATTAGATTCTCCAATCAAATTTTCATTAAAATTTTATTCGAAAATATGCATACTTTAAAAAAGTTAACTGAAAATGTCGGTTGGTTGATAGTCGGGACAATATTTTCTAATATAATTTCTCTATCGATAACAATTTTCTTAATTCGAAAATTGCCAGTTAAAGACTTTGGGATTTACAGTTTGTTCTTTGGTAGTTTAAGTGTATTCGCCATGTTCTCGATTAATGGGATACTCATTTCTTTGACGCGATTCAGTCCTGAACTTATTCAAAAAAAATATTTTACTTTTCATAAATCGATTATAGTGAAGCTTTTTTTTATTTCACTATTTGTCACTTTTCTATTTGTTTTAATAATATTTATATATAAAGAAACTATCGGGGTTCTACTTAATATTCCGAATTTTAGCACATACTATTCTTTATTTATTATTAACATATTTATATACTTTCAATTCACAGTTAGTCAGAATATTCTGATACCTTTATTTGAACAAAAATTTCTTTCAATCATAAATGTTATTGGAATAATTGTTAGAGGACTATTGTACTGGATATTTTTTTCATTTCTTTCAATTAATTTAATTTTTATTATTGAAGCAATAGGAATGGGAATATCTACAATTCCCTCTCTTTTATATGCGTATAAAAAAATTTCAGTCTTGGCTATTAATTCAGATACTCAGATTCCTGTAAAAGAAAAAAAGAAATATAGAAGAAGAATTTATAGATTTGCATTACTTTCAACTGCAAGCGAAATGGGGGAGGGAGGTTTTAGCCAAATATCGGATTATTATTTTGTGTCTGCATTTTTGGGACCATTCGCGATGGGACTATACGCATTCCCATATAAAATAATAAATTCCATATTTAATTGGATACCGATTGGCCGTATTAATGAATTAATGAGGCCTTTTTTCATCAATAAATATTATGAAAGAAATGAGGATAATTCCTTCTTGAAAGAAATTTTCAATTTTTTAGTTAAAGTATACATTCTGTTATATGGAACAATTATAGCGTGTATAATATCCTATCAGAAATTGATTAATATTTATGTTTTCAAATCCAAATATTTAGAAACTCAGCTATTACTAATAATTATATTACTTTTCGTTCTATTACGAGCATTTACATTCTCAATTTATATGATTATTGAATTGAAGGAAAAAATTGAACATAGTTTATATGCGCAATTTTTTGCAATTTTTAATGTTTTTGCCGTAATATTTGTACTAAAGTATACGGGATGGGGATTGATCGGAGTAGCTTTTGCCACGGGGCTTTCAAATTTTCTAAGAAACTTATATATGTATTTGGTAATGAAAAGAAACACAAAAGTTAAATTATTATTTAAGAATTTTATCGATACAATTTCAATAATAACGATAGTTGGCTTGAGTATGTATGGTGTAAGTTTAATAAATAACCTTATATTACAAATTATATTACCACTTATTGTCGGTTTTATTACTTTTCTAATACTATATAAACTTATTAAGCCGTTTAGTGAAACTGAAGAAAGTATTTTGTTCAATACTATTAATAAGCTCTCTCCTAAACTTAACATATTCTTCCGCGTATTTGGTTTTAGTCAATCTTAAAATAATATAACATGAATTATCTGTTATTTGTTATATATGTACTAATTGGAATTGATTATTTATATCCTTTTGGTTTCAGGTATCTAGGATTATCCCGGCTACCTCCATCTACTATTGAGCTAGGTATATTTGGATTATTTTTAATTACATATTTTAAAAAACTTATTCACAATAAAGAATTTATTAATTCAGATGTTAAACTAAGACTTTACAAATATTGTATTTTATTGTTTTTAATAACTGCCCTTATCAGCTCAGTATTAAATTATAATAATATGTTTTTGGTGGCTAAAGTATTTCTGAATTATAGTTTAGTTAATTTGATTTTGTTTTTGGCAATATTAGAGTTTGATTTGAATGAAAAGAATCAGTATAAAATTATAAGGTTTATTTATTTATTAATATTTATCCAAATACCAGTTTCTTTATATCAATATATGTTTCTTCACTATCCAAGCGCTGATTATAATTCTGGAACAATATCATTCGTTGGCAAGAATGATGGAACAGGAATAGTGGCTATTCTGATGACTTTTCTACTATCCTTTATGATATCTAAGATTTTAATTCAAGGTTTTACATTAAAAAGATTATTAATTACATTATTAACTTTTATTCCGCCCATTGTAGGCGGATCAAGGTTAGGAATCGTGTTATTACCTGTTACTGTTCTCTTAACAGTAGTAAGTTATTTTGTGTATTATAGCCGATTTGATATAGTAAGATTTGTTAAGATACTATTATTGGGGGGGATAATTATAAGCAGCTCTTTAATAGCCATTATTATCATTGCTCCACAGACTAGATTTGGTAAAACGTATCTGAATTTAGATGTCATATCCTCTCCGGATAAGATAGAACAATATGAAAACGGAGACCCAAAGTTTGGAAGAGTTGCTGGTTATAATAAACTATTCTTGAATATCTTTAATAATAATACAAGTATAATTTGGGGAGTAGGGAGTGATGCAATTGCAGAATCTCAATTTGCAGATGTTAATAGACCAAAGTTTATTTTTCTATCCAGGTTAGAAGATTCCGTTAAGTTGCTTGGTACTACAGGTCTTTTGGGTCTTTTAATCGTAATCTTTATCATATTTTTAGGTATTCCGACACTTAAAAATTACATTAAAATTGAAAATTCAGAATATATGAATGTAGTCGCCTGTTCCTTTATTCCTTCTACATTGATTTTTATTGGATCAATTTTCTATACATCAGCCTGGGCAACACAAGTAGGATTTAGTTATTGGGTAATATTAGGAATCTTGTATCAAAGATATTCTGTTTTAAACAAGGGCTATGAAAAACTTTCTACGTATTATTTTTCATTTATGCAATCTTCATAAAAAAAATCTTAATCTTAGAAAATATTCTGCTATCTTCGAAGAATTAAACCCATATTATAAGATTAATCCTAATAAAATGAGAAAATGAATATTCTTTTAGTTCGAAACGAATTTATACGAAAAAACAATTATACTGCCGACTATTTACAATTATCACAAGCATTAAAAAAGTTGGGACATAAAGTAATATTAATCGGGATTAATAATAAGAATAAGTTTGATAATGATTTAGTATTGCTAAAAATCCCATTTAGAAAGCGAAGATTTTTCATGATGGAATTATCCTTTTTTTTACCGATGTATTGTATTCTAAAGAAAATTGACGTAGTAATAGTAAGTAGTGGGATAATTTTGGGAACATTACTTTTGATAGCTTTAAGAAAAATATTATCAATTAAAATTATATTGGATATAAGATCTATTCCTGTAGAAGAGAAATTTCAGTGGGATTACAAGTATGGTTGTAGAATAGCCCAAAAATGGTATAATGGGGCGACCTTCATTTCAACTGGTACTAAAGACTTTATAGAAAAGTCCTTTCATTTAAAATATAAAAAATATGCAATTTTTACTTCGGCAGTCAACCCCTTTCTTTTTTCCCCAATACATATTGATAATATATCAAATGAAATTAAGCAAAAAGTTAAAAAAAAGATTGTGATCTTTTATCATGGTTCAATAAGTCCCAATAGAGGGATTAACCTTATATTAGATGCAGTTAACGAGATTAAGAATACTTTTCCCAATATATTGTTTTTGAGTATCAGTGAAAGAAACGACTATATAGATGATTATTGCAAAATAAACAATTATAGTATGGCTAATAATTTACTATTATTAAATGCAATAAAACACGAACAGATGGCTGCTTATATCAATCTAGCCGATATATGTATTGTTCCATTACCGAGAATATTTTGGTGGGAAATATCGAGTCCATTAAAATTAATGGAATATCTTGCCATGGAAAAACCGATTATTTTAAGCAATATTTCTGCTCACCAATTAGTAGTTCCCCAAAATTCAAAATTTGCGTTATATTTTAACCCTGATAATCCAACAGATTTGGGCAATAAAATCCTTGAAGCTATTAATAAGCTGGATGAACTAAAAGGCAATGCATATAAAGGAAGAGAAATTGTTCTGCATAAATATACATGGGACATTCAGGCTAAAATTGTTGAGAATTTTATAAGCGAGTTATAATAGATTTTAAAAATTAATTGGCCAATTAAAATTATTTGAATTATGATTACTTTTTATCATGACATAGAACAAAACTATGATAGCCATGCCAAGCCAGAGGAATGTCGAAAGATGGTATATGAATTTCTTAAGTTGGAGAAAAAATATAATATACATGCTACATATAATATTGTAGGGAAATTATTTATAGAACAACCGGATTTAATCGACTATATTTTAGCAGAAAGGCAAGAAATCGCTTTCCATTCTTTTAATCATTATCCTGATTGGAAGCCAGAATATTATTCAAATGAAATTGCATTATGTAGGAAAGTTTCCCCGATTCCTAAAGGGTATCGATCCCCAAGATCACAAATTTCTCAAAGTGCAGTGCAAACTATTTGGGACGAAGGGTTTCTTTGGACTGCAGAATCTGATAAACATTCAGAGCCCTATTATATTTATAAAGGATTAGTCCGACTTCCGATAACAGCTGATGATTGGCCATTACACGAAGGTAATCTAACTTCCACAGAATGGGTCCAAAAGTTCTCAAAATTGATGAAAAGTCGTGCTTATATTGCATTTGGACTTCACGATTTCGTAGCTAGTTTCAACCCGGAAGAAATTTTACAAGCGTGGGAAAAAATTCTACAAATTGCTGTAGAAAGTCGAGTTCCTTTAGTAAATTTTTCTGAGGCAGCAGATTTATACAGAAGGGCTTCAATGTCAAAATATCTGTCAAAGAATAACCAAAGTGATACAAATAAACAATGCCTAGAACATAACTATGAAAAAATTGTTACAAAAGAAATGATGAAGTTAAATAATAATATTATTGCTATTATTTGTTATTGGTACGAAGAAATGCCGTTATTTATTAAAGAAATAGCAAAGAGAAATAGATACTTAATTATTGAATCAAATAAATTCTTAGATGATGAATCAATTTGCTGTTTTATTTTAAATAAGGAAGAGATACTGGATCCGAAATTACAATTGAATTCTGTTGATTTAATAATTTGCACTAGTAATATTGAATACCTATTTCAGCCGGATCATCTTGCTGATTGTATTAAAAAACTAGGAAAGATTGGAGCGACCTATATTGTTAACTTTCAAAATACAGAAGCAAATATCGAATCGCTTGATAAATCTATGTTTGAAATGACAAAGCACCATGTTTCTCCAGTGGAAATTAAAAGATGGTCTAATCAAATAGGCCGTGGCAATCTATTTATCATTGACACCAGTTTTTCAGATCATAACGAAAATAGAAATTCAAAGGGAGATAAATCTTCAGAACAAATTAAAATTTCAGGGAAATATATGAAAGGTTGCACCTTAATTGGTAAAGTTCAATATATTGACGGTATTAAACAGAATAAAAGGTTGCATTCACTTTCAGAAGTTATGTTTCATTTTCCAAGTCCAAATCTTGAACATTATAGAATAATTCTTGAAGAAAAAAAAGTATTCATTATGAGACCAATTAAAAAAGCAGTCAGAATGTTCCAAAATTTGAAATAATTTTTAGGGATAAGACTTTCTTAATTTTGAGAATTAGATTAAACCAATTTGCTATCAAGAATATATAATTGAAAAATACTTTAATTAAATAGATGAGAATAATTCTTTTTAGCAATTTATTCCCTAATAAAAGTTTTCCCACCTATGGGATATTCAATTTATCCAGAGCCAGGGCATTAAAAAATTTAGGAAATGATGTTCTTATTATTGCTCCAATAAGTCTGAATCCTCATATGGAACACTTTTTCCCCAAACTTAAAATAAAAGAGCTAGTTAAATATTACAGTAATCTTCTATCTGTCCCCAAAATTGAGTTTAATAGTGGAATTAAAATAATCCATCCCAAATGGATAAAAGCTCCCAACAAATTATTTTCGAAATATCATGCAGCTGTATTGCATTTTTTTATAGGCAGGGAAACTCAAAAAATAATAAATTACTTTCGACCAGATCTTATTATTAGTACCTGGTTGAATCCGTTTAGTGTTTATTCAAAATATATTCCTAAAAAATCCGAAATAAATTATTTTGCTCTTGCTGAAGGGAGTGATGTGCTTATCGATTCAACAAAATTTAAAGGTTGGGCAAAATTAGAAAAGACTATAAACGAAAATTGTGATCTTGTGATTGCCGTTTCAAGCATGATGAAAACACAAATGTTAAGTAAAACCGAACTTCAAAAAGTGAAAATTATAAGAAATGGATATGACGGAGAGTCATTTAATTTTAAGGAGAATTGCCACTCAAACAGTGGAGAAAATTTAAATATATTGCATGTAGGGGGATTTTATTCAGTAAAAGGACAGGATATATTACTCAAGGCATTACTTTATAGTAAAAGAGCAATAAAATTAACTTTAGTTGGAACTGGTCCGGAATTAGATAAATGCCAGCAATTTGTAAAAGACAATAAATTGGAGAAGCACGTATTATTTCTGGGCCAGATATCGCATAGTGACATTCCATATCTACTTAGGAAAAATGATATATTTTGTATGCCTAGCCGATCAGAGGGATTACCTGCTGCTCCTTTGGAAGCCATGGCCTGCGGATTACCTGTTGTCGGAACGAATGTCGGAGGAATGAGAGAAATAATTAAAGATGGTTTTAATGGTTATTTATGTGCGCCCGATTCACCCGAGGATCTAATGGAAAAAATTATTTTGGCGTCTAACACTAAGTGGGACAGGTTGAAAATATCTGAGTGGGTTAAGAATAATTTTAGTTGGAATACTTGGGCTAAAAATATAATTAACGAATATTCTCTCATATCACACAGTATGATTTCATAATTATATTTGAGAAATAACTGATAAATGGTAATCGATAATATAATGAACAAGTATGTTGTTATAACACCAGCTAAAAATGAGTCAAAGTATATAAGTTTTACTTTAGATTCGATGATCCGACAATCAATAAAACCTGTAAAATGGATTATAGTTGATGACGGTTCTTTAGATGACACATGTAGTATCGTTTTGAAAGCTATCCAGAATTATAGCTGGATCACTCTTCTAAAAAAAAACACCAATGATAAAAGAGCCCCTGGTAGCAATGTCGTTAATGCATTTTATTTTGGACTTCGTTCCATTAAAGAAAATTATGATTATGTGGTAAAATTAGACGCAGATCTAAAATTTGAAGAAGATTATTTTGAGAAACTAATTGAACAATTTAAAATAAATAATAAACTAGGCATATCAGGCGGCTATTGTATTAATTCTATAAAAGGGAATAAAAAGAAAATTGATAGTACGCCTGAATATCATGTTAGAGGTGCTACCAAGATGTATCGGAAAAAATGTTTTGATGACATCGGAGGTTTGATGCCTGTATTTGGATGGGACGGTATTGATGAGATGAAAGCTATGATGCTTGGTTGGGAAACTAAAAGTTTTAAGAATATTACTGTTCTACACCTTCGTGCAACTGGTCAGGAGACAGGGCCTCTAAAGTATGCCTGGCGTAGGGGGGTATTAAATTATTATATGGGGTATAACCCCTTATATTTAATTTTAAGCTGTTTGAATAATTTTAGTAAGAGACCCTATATCTTATTTGGGCTGTCATTATTTGCAGGATATCTTTATTCTGTAATAACACAAAGTGATCGGATAAATGATGAAAATCTGATTAATTTCATAAAAAAATTTCAACTTAACAGAATAAATATCCTGCGCCTTTTATTTATATAATTTTATAAGATCTAATGTCACTTATTTTAAGAATCGATGTTGACAGCCCATATGGGAAGGAAAATGTCTTTAATCACATATGCAGTCGAATAGCATCCGATTATAATATAACACCACTTTTATTCTTGCCTTATTTAAAATATTTAGATGATTTTATTATTTATTTAAATAGTAAATCAATACAAGGAAATTTTTTCTTTAGAAAATGTACATTACCGACCAATATTATATTGGACCATTTACGGCAAGGTAATCACATTATTGGACTTCATCTTGAAAATTCAATTTCACTCGATAGCTTTAAAGAGGAATTAAAGTTTTTAGAAAGCAATATTAATTCAAAAATTGAAGTGTTCTCAAAACATGGATCAGGAAAATTCAAATATGGTTTACATCACTTCCCTTCTTATGAGCCAACGAAATACCTTGATTGGGGTTCTAAATTGGGAATGAAAATTTTCTTTGGAAATTTAGAAGACCCTACTATTGATTTTTCAATAACAAATCAAAGGCTCATGTTTTATCCTGCCGCATTTTGGCTAGAACATCATTGGCGCGACACAAAATCTTTTGATATAAATTGGTTAATTAGGGAGTCTAAATTACGTGATTTAGTTCTTCTTATTCACGTTGAAAATATTATTACTAATAATCTGCTATATAATGAATTGAAATATATTTTGGAAAATGCAGAATTAATGAGGACCTAAAATGGATAATAATTTATTATCCTTAGACAAAGCTAGACAAATTTTGAAAGAACAAACAAATTGTAAAAATAATTATTTCATAAATTAAGAATATAATGGCTGACAGAATAAATTTTGCACTCATTGGGTGTGGATATATTGGGAAAAGACATGCGGAACATATAGCCAGGCTTGGTAATCTTGTTGCTGTTTGTGATATAAAAGAAAATAGAGCCATTCAATTATCTGATATATACAAATGTAAACACTATGTTGATATTGATGTACTGCTGGATGAATTAAAAACAATTGATGTAGTTTCTATATGTACACCGAACGGCCTTCACGCTTCGCATTCAATAAAGTCTTTAAATAAAGGATATCATGTCGTATGTGAAAAACCTATGGCATTAAATGCTGCTGATTGTAAGCTCATGATAAAAACTTCTAAAGATGTCGATAAAACACTTTTTATTATCAAGCAAAATAGATTCAACCCCCCCATTGTTGCTCTTAAAAAAGTTATCGAGGAGGGGAGGCTTGGTAGAATTATGAATGTTCAGCTTAATTGTTTTTGGAATAGAACAGATGCATACTACCTGGATTCAGACTGGAAAGGAAAGAAAGCTTTGGACGGTGGGGTTTTATTTACACAATTCAGCCATTTTATTGATCTTTTATATTGGCTGGTAGGGGAAGTTTCAAAAGTCTATTCATTTACAAGAAATTATATGCATCCGAGCACAATTGAATTTGAAGATTCAGGTGTCGTTGTCTTAGAATTTTTTAATGGGGCAATTGGTGCTATTAACTATTCCATTAATAGCTTTAAAAAAAACATGGAAGGCTCCATTACTATTGTGGGTGAAAAGGGTACAGTAAAAGTAGGGGGGCAATACCTAAATGTCCTGGAATATCAATGCATAGACAATTATGTAATATCGGATATACCAGAGTCACGCCCTGCAAATGAATATGGATTCTATCAGGGATCTATGTCAAATCATGATAAGATTTATGAAAATGTTATTTATGTATTAAATCATAATGGTACAATTGCCGCTACTGGCGAGGATGGATTAAAAACAGTTGAAATAATTGAAAAAATTTATTCTTCAATAGCAGGAATAAATGAAAGAAA
The DNA here is from genome assembly GCA_031292455.1 of Ignavibacteriaceae bacterium. Classification (GTDB taxonomy): domain Bacteria; phylum Bacteroidota; class Ignavibacteria; order Ignavibacteriales; family Ignavibacteriaceae; genus Fen-1301. Next base: position 12,260 of record JARLHC010000036.1, on the reverse strand, counting down.
ATAAAATTAAACTAGCATTAATCGCAACCAGTGGAGGTCATTTTGAACAGTTATCGAATTTATCCAATTTTTATGATGCTTACACTCACTTCTGGATAACGAATAAAAGTCAACAGACAGTTTCTGAACTAATAAATGAAAAAGTCTACTTCATTAAATCAGGTCATTATAAGAGGCCATGGACTTATTTACCCCACATACCTTTTTATTTGTCTGTTTACTATAAGGAAAAGCCAACACATATAATATCAACAGGCTCAGGCAGAACCGGATTTCTAGCATTTTATATTTCCAAGATATTCAAAATAAAATTTATCTATATTGATACATATTCAAGGGTCAATAATTTATCCTTATTCGCAAAATTTTTATTAAGATCAGGTCAAAAAATTTACACTCAGTGGGAAAATAATAGCGACAATAAAATTGAATACCTAGGGCCTGTTTTTAAGTCAGTTATTTCAGATCACAAAATTACTCAAACAACAAATTATATATTTGTTGCACTTGGAACCCGTACCGAACAATTTACAAGGTTAATTAAATCTGTTGAGGAATTGAAAAAGAAAGGCATTATAACAAATAGTATAAAAGTTCAAGCAGGCTATACTGAATATAAATCTGATAAGATGGAAATATTTGACTTTTGCTCACAGAAGGGAATAGATGAATTAATATTTAATTCAGCCTTCATAATAACACAAGAGAGTGCCGGGATTGTAACCAAATGTTTAAAAATGAAAAAAAAATTTATTGTAATGCCGAGGGACTATTCCTATGGCGAATTGCCTTCAAAAAACGATATGAAAGAAGATCTTCAGTTTAAGCTTGAAGAGATGGGCTTTACGAAAGTTGTTAACAATTCTGAACAATTGGAAATTGCTATTAAAAATATTGATAATATTAAATTAGGTTATAATTTTGATAATAGTTCTGCAGTTCAAAAATTGAAAGAAATGGTAAATAATTATTAATTTAAATATTATTTTATAAATTAATATCACGATATGCTACTAAAATAAAGAGAATAAATATATAAAATTACTTAAGATGAAATTATGCTAATAAATAGGAAAATTCATTATGTAGTTTTATCACTATTGCTAATAATCGGAATAATATTATTCTATCCGAACAAAGTGGTCCAAGATATGAATCCAGATATTTCTCATAAAATTAAAGTTATTAGTGAATCACATATTTATTTCGGACATCAATCTGTTGGTGAAAATATTGTTTCGGGTTTAAATAAAATAATATCTGGAAGCGGTCAAAATGAATTTATTGTTAAAGAATTAAATAATAATAATAAAATTCTAAATAGTTATTATTTTGTCCATTCAAAAATAGGAAATAACGGAGACCCAAAAGGAAAATTCAGAGAATTTGCAAAAATCGTAGAGATACTTTCAAGGAAAAATCTGGAATTAGCCATGATGAAACTATGTTTTGTTGATATTAATAAAAATTCAAATTTAGAAAATATCTTCAATTCCTATGTTAATACAATAGATTCCTTGCAAAAAAGATACCCTAATTTAACGATTGTTCATTTTACTGTTCCAATAAAATCCCAACCTACTTGGATAAAAAAAATTAAGGCGATTTTAATGAACCGTGATTTAGACGACCCACAAGATAATATAGCTAGAGATAAATATAATAAACTTATTTTAGCAAAATATCCTAAAGAATGCATCTTTGACCTTGCTAAAGCAGAATCTACATATCCTGATGACAAAAGGGAAATAATTATGGTGAACGGGATACCGGCATACTCTATGATTAAAGATTTTACAGATGATGGCGGGCATCTGAACATGAAGGGTCAAAAAGTTATTAGCAGGGAGCTTATTGAAAAAATATTCGAAATAATTACTATGAAAAAATCCATTAACTAATGAGTCAAATATACCAATATCAGGATATCCACAAATCAAATTTATTTGTAACCTGATTCAAACAAATGATCAAATAATTTTAGGATATCACACGCATGAACATAATTTTAAAGATAATACTTTCGATAAGTGATAAATACAAATATATTAATTATAAACGGAAGGTAAATAATTGTATTGCTAATGGACTATCGTTAGGTCGAAACGTGACTATTATGCCTGGTGCATATATAGATCCGCGGTATTCGTTTCTAATTAGTATCGGTGATAATTGCTCTTTAAGCAATGGAGTTATAGTTCTTGCACATGATGCATCAACTTATAAATTTACTAATGGATTTACAAGATTGGGTAAAGTAGTTATTAAAAATAATTGTTATATAGGTTCCAACGCAATTATACTACCTGGGGTTGAAATAGGACCAAATGTTTTAATTGCTGCCGGATCAGTGGTTAATAAAAATATACCTCCAAATTCATGTGTGGCGGGGGTTCCGGCACGTGTATATTCTAAATTTGATGAATTTATACAAATGCATAAGGAATTGATTAAAGTAAGGCCATCATATAATTCTGAAAAATTTACTTCTCCTAATGATGAATTTAAGATGAATATTAAAAAAATTCTAGATGAAGGTCCATTATATGTTAAAGGTTCAGTAGGTCATTTTCTATGGACGATTACTTAGAAAGAATAGTTAATTATTTTAATAAAAGATTAATTACAATAAGAGAGAGATAAATGGATTATTTAGATGAATTAAAGGAATTTGTTATAAATAATTTTATGTTTGGGCAGAAAGATTCGCTGGAAAATGATACCGATTTTTTTAATAAAGGAATAATTGATTCTACCGGTACACTTGAATTAGTTTCCTTTATAGAAGAAACCTATAATATTTCCGTACTAGATAATGAATTAATTAAAGAAAATTTTTCTTCGTTAACTAAAGTCAACGAATATCTTAAGAAAAAATTATCTGTAAAAACGCAGATAATTTAAAATACCATTTATAATAAAGGTCATAGTTATTTTTATTTCTACAAAAAGATTTATATCAATTATATTCAGCAATTTTTCCAAGCTTAGAAAATTTCAGGCTATTAGCATAGAAAGGAAAATTTTAAGCAATGAGTACTGTTAGACCTTTCATTATAATTAATTCAAGTATCCAATCACAGTGATCCGAAATATCTATTTAATTTAATATGTGTGGAATAGCGGGAATATTAAATCTAACTGAGCCACATCCGATTACAGTTGATGATCTTAGTAAAATGGCCGGCACTCTTACTCATCGCGGCCCGAATGAGTCAGGAATATATATTGACGATTGGATCGGTATTGCCCAGACCCGACTTAGTATAATTGATTTAGCAGGAGGAAGTCAACCTATACATAATGAAGATGAAACACTTTGGATTGTTTTTAATGGTGAGATATATAATTATATCGAAATTAGAAATAAGCTAATTGCCTCCGGCCACAAACTCTATACAAATTCAGATACTGAAATTATTCTTCATTTATACGAAGATCGAAAAGAAGATTGCCTTTGTGAACTCAATGGACAATTTGCTTTTGCCATATGGGACTCTAAAAAAAAGAATATTTTTATGGCCAGAGACAGAGTCGGTAAAAAGCCGTTGTACTATACTTTTTGCCATAATCAATTTCTTTTCGGTTCTGAAATAAAAGCTTTGTTTGCGAATAAGAATGTTGATCGCAATCTAAATCATCATTCTCTGAATCAGGTATTTACTTTTTGGACAACCCTTCCCGGTAGGACAATGTTTAAAAACATAAATGAACTGCCTGCCGGTTCATATTTAAGCATATCAGAAAACAAATATTCAGTTAATCAATACTGGGATTTTAATTTTGCCTTGAACGATGATTTAATTGCTTATTCCTCAAATGAAATTACATCATATTCTAAAGAATTGCTTATAGATTCAATTGATATCAGGTTAAGAGCCGATGTTCCGGTTGGATGTTATTTAAGCGGAGGTTTAGATTCTTCAGGAATTACCTCTTTTGTAAAAAACAATTTTAATAATCAATTAAAAACATTTGGGATTAGATTTGAAGATGAAGCTTTTGACGAAGGAAAATATCAGCATGAGATGGTTTCAAAATTGCAGGTTGATCATAAAGAAATATTAGCGACAAATAAAAAAATCGGGGAATTAGTACCCGAAGTTATTTGGCATACTGAGATACCGTTATTACGGCTTTCTCCGGTTCCATTGTACATGTTGTCAGAATTAGTAAATAAATCGGGTTTTAAAGTTGTATTAACAGGGGAAGGAGCTGATGAGGTTTTTGGCGGTTATAATATTTTCAGAGAAACGTTGATAAGAGCTTTCTGGGCAAAATATCCTGACTCAACTTTTCGTCCCCGATTGCTGGAAAAATTGTACCCATATATATTTAAAGATGCTCGTAGCAGGGCAAGCATGAGTTCATTTTTCAAAGAGGGAATCGATCAACCTCAAAATCCTTTCTTTTCACATTTAATCAGATGGAACAATACAGCAAGAATTAAGAGATTTTTCAGTGAAAATATCGATAATTCAATGCAGGATTATGACCCTTTGTTGGATTTAAATGATCTACTTCCTGAAAAATTTGCCAAATGGGATGCATTGTCCAAGGCACAATACCTGGAAATGAAAATATTTATGTCGAATTATTTGCTTTCATCACAGGGCGATAGGGTGGCTATGGCTCATTCTTTGGAAATAAGGATGCCTTATCTGGATTATAGATTGATTGAGTTTATCGGGAAGGTTCCTTCATATTTGAAAATCAGAGGCTTAAACGAAAAATCTATTTTAAAGAAGTTGTACAAAGACATTTTGCCGCAAACCATTTTAAACAGACCCAAGCATCCATATAGAGCACCTATTAAAAACAGTCTTTTAAATAAAAATCTAGAATATGTCGATTATTATTTATCTGATGAAAAAGTAAGAGATTTTAATTTGTTTAACCCGATAATGGTAAAAAAAATAGTAGAAAAATTGTCTCGAGTAGAGGAATCAAGTGAATTTGATAATATGGCATTAGTTGGTATTCTGACCGCTCAAATATTTTATGACACTTTTATCGAAAATTATAATGCTCATAAAATCAATCCTAGCATATTTGACAATGTTATTGACAGAAGAACAACTTCCTCTTTGGATTTGTCTTCGAATAAAGTAAATAGTAATAACTAAAATATGGGACATAATCTCTTATATTTATGAAAAAACGAATGTTTCAGCCAAGGCTATTACATAATTTTTTAATAGATACTGCTGAAAAATATAACAGCAAAGAGGCATTAGTATTTGGTAGCCATCGAATGACCTATGGCGAATTGAACGACAGGTCTACTCAATTCGCTAACTCATTGATTGAATTAGGGATCCAACGGCACGACCGTGTGATCATTTTTTTGGATAATTCTATAGAAAGTATTATTTCAATCTGGGGTATACTAAAGACCGGTGCTGTATTCATAGTTTTAAATGGGTCTATAAAACCAAATAAACTAGAATATATAATTAAGGATTCCGGAGCCACCATAATTATAGCTGACTTACAAAAATATGATGTGGTGAATAGTGCCTTACTAAACAAAATTAATGGTATAAAAGTAATTTTGGTAGGAGCTAATTTTGCCGATATATCTGTGAGCATCTCCAATTTTTATTTTGAAGATCTTATTAGTCAACAAAACATTAGTTTGTCAAAAAAACTTTCTATTCAATTTGATAAAATCATTGATTATGATTTAGCTACTCTCATTTATACTTCCGGTTCAACAGGAGAGCCCAAAGGGGTTATCAGTTCACATTTCAATATGATTTCAGCTGCACGCAGTATCATTGAATATCTGGAAAACGATAATAATGATATAATACTTGAAGTTCTGCCTTTATCTTTTGATTATGGTTTATATCAGATGTTAATGAGTACAATGTTTGGCGGAACACTTATTTTGGAAACATCGTTTATGTTCCCTATCAAGATTATTGAACTCATTGAGAATGAAAAAGTTACAGGATTTCCAATTGTTCCCACAATAATATCATTATTGTTAAAAATGAAAGATATTGAAAACTATAAACTGAATTCGTTAAGATATATTAGCAATACAGGTGCTGCATTTCCTGTTCCTCATATTCAAAAATTTAATAAAATATTCCCCCATATTAAAATATATTCAATGTTTGGTTTAACAGAATGCAAACGTATAGCATATTTACCACCGGAAGAAATAAGCAAAAGACCTGCTTCAGTAGGTAAAGCCATACCAAATTGTGAAGTTTTTATCATGGATGAAAGCGGTAAAGAAGTATCAGCAGGAGAAGTTGGCGAATTAGTAGTCAGGGGCTCAAATGTTATGCGGGGTTATTGGAATGCGCCCGAACTTACAGAGAAGGTTTATAGGAAAGGAATATATCAGGGGGAAACTTTGCTATATACCGGGGATTTATTTCGCAAAGATGATGATGGATTTTTGTATTTTCTCGGAAGGAAAGATGATATGATTAAATCAAAGGGTGAGCGTATAAGTCCAAAGGAAATAGAAAACATATTGTGCTCAATTAATGGAGTAGCTGAATCGGCCGTAATAGGTGTCCCGGATGAAATATTAGGACAAGCTATAAAAGCATTTATAGTCATAAAAGATGGATGGAAAATTGAAACTAATGATATCCTTTTTTATTGTTCAAAAAATATGGAATCTTTTATGGTTCCAAAGCATATAGAATTTGTGAAAGAATTACCTAAGAGTCCTAATGGCAAGATTGATAAAAAAATATTGAAACAAGAATTATTAAATCAGTAAATATTTATCCCAATAATAATGGTTGAGAAACAAGAATCAGTAAGTAATTATTACTATGAGAAATACGGAGAATTAATAAACTCATGGTATATGAATCATCTGTTGGATTTAGGAATAATCAATACCGGCATTAAAGCAGAAGGGGCTACGATAACTGATTCAAAAGGTAATATCTTTATAGATTGCACATCAGGCTTTGGGTTGGGGAATCTTGGACATAATAATCCCGTTATCGTTGAGGCAATTATTGATCAATTAAGAAAAAAGGAGGTTAATACCAGGCCATTCATAAATAAAAACCAGATTGAATTAGCAGAATTATTAAAAAATATTACTCCTGATAAATTAGAATGCTCTTACCTGTTTAACAGCGGGTCCGAAGCAATAGAAAGTGCTATAAAACTTGTAAGGTTATACAAAGGGCAGAAAAAAATAATATCAATGAAGAACTCCTTTCATGGTTTTACTCTAGGAGCCTTATCAGCTTCAGGAGTTGCATCATTTAGAAAACCTTATGAACCTTTGCTCCCAGGTTTTGAACAACTGGAATTTGATAACTTTGAAGAATTAAATCGCCTCAATGATAAAGAAGTCGGTGCTTTATTAATTGAACCTATTCAACATGATGCAGGAATCCGGATACCATCAAAAAAATATTTACAAGAAATTCGGAAATTATGTGATGAGAAAAATATAATTTTAATATTTGATGAGGTTATTACCGGAATAGGAAAAACAGGGTATATGTTTGCATCAGATTATTTCCAGGTAATTCCGGATATAATGGTTATTGGGAAATCACTTGGAGCAGGTTTAATTCCCGTCGGAGCCATTATCACCAATAAAAATCTTTGGCAAAGGTTTGGACTTAGCTTTCCAATGTCAGCTACAAGTTATGGGGGTAATTCTCTTGCATGCCGCACCGCTATTGAATCAATAAAGTTTATTCAATCAAATAATATTTTAAATTCAGTTAGAGAAAAGGGATTGATTATTTCTGATCAACTAAATCAAATGATGAATAATTATCCGGATATTATATTATCTTTCAGTGGTATAGGATTGATGTTCGGAATAGAAATTATTAATAATAATATTGCATTTGAAATTGTGAGGGGATTAGTTAAAAAGAATATTATAGTTTATCAATCGTTTGGAAATGCTAATATAATAATGCTTGAGCCCCCTCTTGTTATTACGACTGAACAAATATTAAGAGTTATTAATGGATTTAAAGAAGTACTTGCAAAGCAGCATTCTAAAAATGTAACAATGAAAAGTAATCCATGATTATGAAGTAATACTTTTGCAATAAATATATATTATAATGAAATATCATTAAGGCAATAATGAACTTTAGTAAAAATTCTATTCTGATTAATACAAAGGAAGAAGTTGACAAAATTGTAAAAGCAATAAAGTATTCTGTTCAGGATATGTTTAAGAAAAAGGGAGCAGTCTTAGGAGTAAGCGGAGGTGTGGATTCTTCAGTAGCTTTAGCTTTAACTGCAATGGCTTTAGGAAATGACAGAGTACTTGCTGTTAATCTTCCTGAGAAAGAATCGGCCGACGATAATATCGTTTTTGTTGAAAAGTTACTTAAGAAAATTAATGTAGAATGTGTTACCGAAGAAATAACAGATGCGCTTAATGGTCTGGGTTGTTACAGGAGAAGAGATAAGGCAGTAAAAGAACTATTCCCTGAATACGATAAGACGTATAAAATGAGAATTATTCTGCCGCAGGGTATTATGAAAACTGATAGTCTTAATATTTTTTATTTAGAAATTATTTCACCTAGTGGTGAAGTAAAAAAGAAGAGGCTTCCACTAAAACAATACCTGCAGATTGTTGCTGCTTCAAACTTTAAACAAAGGACCAGGATGAGCATGCTATATTATTTAGCAGAGCAGAGAAATTATGCAGTAATCGGTACTCCGAATAAAAATGAGCATGATCAAGGTTTTTTTGTAAAATACGGTGATAGCGGGTCCGATATCAGACCTCTTAAACACTTATTCAAAACTCAGATATATCAACTAGCAGATTACCTGGAAATACCTGATGAAATAAGAAAACGAATTCCAACGTCAGATACTTATAGTGCTTACCAATCTCAGGAGGAATTTTTCTTCAGACTACCTTTTGATATTCTGGACAGAATATGGTTCGGATGGGAAAAAGAAGTTCCTTCTCAGAAAATTGCTGATGTTTTAGAACTATCAGTTGAACAAGTTGAGAATGTGATAGCAGACATTAAAAAAAGAATGAGTACAACAGAATACCTCAGGAGGGAAGCACTTGATGTCTATTCGGTTGAAATAATAATGAAATCTTAAGTAAAAACTGAATTAATAATTACTTACCTCATTAATTTTATAATTTTTTCAGAATACATATGATATCTTTAAGAAAGATAGGAAAACCTATTATTAGTTTGGTCTGGAGACTAAAAGCGCAAAAGAAGATATCCGATCTAAGTAAAAACTCTGAAGGTTATACAAAAGAGATTGGAAATGCACTAACTGAAGTCTTACAAAACATTGTTTCTGAAGAAGAAAAACAATGGATAGGCAAGATAGAATCGCTTCGAAAGGAATTAGAATCCTCAAATGAAAAAATAGAAGTAATAGACTATGGAGCTATAGAACCCGATTCAAATATTACCAATCAGGAATTGGAGATTGGGAAAACAGTTAATATTACAGTTGGTGCGAAGTGCAAAAGCGGCAGTGAGTTGTTTTTCTGGGTGTTTATTCTATTCAAACTTATAAGAAAATTTCAACCAAAGTCCTGTTTGGAATTAGGCTCTTGTATGGGGTTATCAGCGTCATTTCAAGCTGCAGCCCTAAAACTAAACGGAATAGGGAGAATGGTTACACTGGAAGGAGCGGCTTCGCTTGCTTCGATTGCGAAAAAGAATTTTCAATTACTCAATCTTGGTAATATTGATATTATAGAAGGCAGATTTCAGGATACATTACCAACTGTTCTCAAACAATATGGTCCATTTGATTATGTCTTTATTGACGGACATCTTGATGGACCTGCGACAATAAATAATTTTAATCAGATAATTCCATATGTATCAGAAAAGGCATTATTTATAGTCGATAATATTTCCTGGTCAGAGAGTATGAAAAAGGGCTGGAAGTATATTGAATCAAATGATAGAGTTAGAATCACATTTCATTTAAGGCAAATGGGGATATGTATTATTGATAACCAAATAGTAAAAAAACATGTCTATAAAATCCCATTATTATAATTTTGAAGATTTTCCCACCTATATTTGACCATCTAACTTAAAATAAAAATAATATTAGATTGTTCCTACGATATAGCGATTTATTACATTAAAGTTCAAATATTTTTTGCTAATCCGATATAAGTACTTATCAATTAGAGTAATTTAATAACTCATACAAATATATTTAATCCAATTAAGCTAAACGGAGACAGATATGCCCGGATTTTTTGGTTTCATAAGTACCGATTATAAACCTTATTCTATGGTAGATAAAAAAAATTTAGTTAATGAGGAAATCAAAAAAGATAATATTTATTTACACAGACATACACTAAATAAATTTTTAAATGACAAAATCTTCAAAGAAACAAATAATTACATATTTATTTTAGATGGTTTTATATTCAATTTACAAGAGTTAAAAATAAAATATAATAGAATAGAACTGGGTGCCCTGTTAGAGATAATGTATGAAAATCTTGGAGAGGCATTTTTTAATAATTTCAGAGGTAGTTTCTGTGGACTTATTTATGATAAAGTTAAAGAAATTTTAATTGTATATACCGACCACATCGGCGATAAGCAATTATTTTATTATAAGGATGATAAACAACTTGTCTTTTCTTCAAAGATTGTAGATATACTTAGTTATTGCAAGGAAATGGGGATTCATGTTAGCCTAAATAAAGAAGCTGCATATTTGATGTTAACAAATTCATACTATTTCGAAGACATTACTCCTATTACTGAAGTTAAAAAACTTGAGGCGGGAACATATTTAAAATATAGTAAGGAAGGAATATCAACAAATCGATATCATTTATTTAATAATTCGCCAAATAACGACCTAAATGAAGATGAAATAATTGAAAATATCGATTTATTATTTAAACAATCAGTATCAAAATGTTTAAATAAAAACCGGGAATATGGTTATAACAATATGGTTAGTCTAAGTGGTGGATTAGATTCACGTATGACCACATGGGTATTAAATGATGTAAAAAGGGCAGATGAAAAAATTATAAATTATACGTACTCCCAATCAAATTATCTTGATGAAATTATAGCAAAGAGTGTTGCTAATTATTTAGGTAATCAGCTAATGTTTACAACTTTAGATAACGGTTTATCTCTTACCAGAATAGACGAGGCAACTCAGATTTCAGAAGGGATGATTCTATACACATCACTAGGGCAGCTTATCGAATTTACTGAGTTAATTAATTTCGAAAATATTGGTTTGATTCATACAGGGATGTTAGGTGATGTTATAGTAGGTGCCGGATATGCGTCTGGTAATAGAAAAAAGGAATTAAATATTCTGGGAAAAGCTGCATCATTAAGATTAATAAATAAAGTGCCTGATATTAAATTAAAGCATGGGTATAAAAATCAGGAAATATTTAACTTTTATTCAAGAGGATTCTCTGGAATGAATTTAGGCACTCCTTCTATAATGCAAGAATATTCTGAATCCTTCTCTCCATTTTATGACCTGGATTTTATGGAATATTGCCTGACCATACCTTTAAAATATAGAAATAATCACAATATCTATTTTAAATGGATACTAAAAAAGCATCCTCAAGCTGCTAAATTCAAATGGGAAAATTATAATACAAAGATCACGGCTATTAAAATCAAAATATCCGGGAAAAAGATACCTATTAGTCAGCTACTACCTAAAATATTAAAAAAGACTGGTATTTTTAATATTGGTTTACATACTCAGAAACAGATGCACCCATATGATTATTGGTATAGTCGAAATACAAAAGTTAAGAACTATATAAATAATTACTTTTCTGAAAATATAAATTATATCCAGGATGAAGAACTTAAAAATGATTGTAACCTTTTATTTTTTAAAGGAACAATGTCTGAAAAAAGTTTGGTGTTATCTTTTTTAGCTAGCGTGAAAATGTTCAGAAGCTGTGTAAATATTAAAATGTAAAACTTTTTAGTTGTAAAAATGTTTCTAAATATAATTCGTATAATTGACGATATAAAATAGAAAACTGAAATAAAATATTTTTAATAAAGCAATTATTATGTGTTTATCGACATTAAGATTTATCGGTTTAATTTTACTGTATATTGCCAGAGATGCCTATTCTTCCACCTATTATGTGGATAATGTGAATGGTAATGATACCAATTCAGGCATATCCCCATCTGCGGCCTGGAATACTATCTCCAGGATTAATTCTACAAGATTTAATTCTGGAGATACTATTAGTTTTAAAGCAGGCTCAAGGT